>JALHFZ010000011.1 GCA_022837505.1 Synergistaceae bacterium | reverse complement strand
ACCGCTTCTTCCGAGGAGCTTGTGCGTCTGAGCGAAGGGATGGAGCAGTCCGTCTCACGCTTCCGGATGAAAGAAGAGGGGCTCCGGGGGCTGATGCCCGCGAATCCGATAAAAAAATCTTAAAAAACCAGATGAAAAGACCCCTTAAGGGGTCTTTTCGATTGAAGAAGAAGGGAAGGCGGTTATAATGGCAAGGAAACGCCTGAGTAACCAGAATTTCTGCCGAAGGCTGTGATGAAATGAAAGTGCGGGATTTTCTCCTCGAAAGGTACTTCGCCAAATACGAGTTTACGGTGGAACATATGCTCAGCCCTTCGGACTGCGAGACCATGGGGATGGAGGATCTGCTTTCCGGAAGCGATTCCGAGGTTCTGGACCTGTGGAGGAATTTGAAGCTCTCCTATACCGAAGCGAGGGGGCACCCCCTCCTTCTGAAGGAGATCGCTTCGAGGACAGGGGTCACCTCAGAGGAAGTCCTCGAGATCAACCCCGAGGAGGGGATCTTCCTGACCATGAACGCCCTTCTCGATCAGGACGATCATGCCGTCATCCTGAGCCCCTCCTACCAGTCCCTCTATGAAATTCCCAAATCCCTCGGCTGCGAGGTGACCCGATGGTATCTCAAGAAGGAAAACGGCTCCTGGCGGCTGGACATCCCCTTTCTCGAGGGGGCCGTCCGGGAGAACACGAGGCTCGTTGTCCTCAACTTTCCCCACAACCCCACGGGTTTTCTTCCCTCCCTCGACGAGCTGACGGAGGTCCTTGATTTCTGCGCGAAAAAGGGGATTTTCGTCTTTTCCGACGAAATGTACCGGGGGCTTGAGTATGATTCAGAAAAAAGACTTCCCTCCGTACCTGAACTTTACAAAAAAAGCGCTGCCCTGGGAGGACTGTCGAAGACCTACGGACTGCCCGGCCTCCGGACGGGATGGATTACCTCAAGGGACCCCTGGCTTCTCGACCGGGTGGCCTCCCTCAAGGACTATACGACCATCTGCGCCTCCGCCCCTTCGGAGATTCTCGCCATAGCCGCCCTCCGCAGAGGGGATGAGCTTGCCGGACGGTGCAGAGCCATCGTGATCGAAAATCTCCACAGGGCCCGGAAGTTCTTTCTCGACCGGAGCGACCGGTTCGAATGGTTCGAGCCCCGGGGGGGATCCACCGCCTTTCCCCGCCTGCTGGGGAATCAGAGCGTGAAGGATTTCTGCGAGAATGCCGTGAAGGAACGGAGCCTGATGATCCTGCCGGACTTCGTCTTCGACGTGGACTGGAATCATTTCCGTATCGGCATGGGGCGGAAGAATTTCCCCGAGGCGCTGGAAGTGCTGGGAGAATTTCTCGAAGGATAGAAGGCTCCACCATGGTCAGGCCGCTCTTTTCCCAGGCGGCTTTTTCTCTGCATTCAAATTGGTGCTATAGTTCCTGGGGGGAATGCAATAGAAGCAGACTGTCTCTTTTCACCGGGGGAAGAATCTTCGCCGGACAAAATTTATCTGCGGGGTGAGATGGATGTTCAGCCACGGAAAGATCGGCACAAGACTGGCAGGGGGGTTTGCCCTTCTTCTTCTTATTTTTGCGGCAGCGGGGTGGTATGCCTGGAAAAATCTGAACAACGTCAGAGAACAGGCGGCCTCCCTCGAAGAGCAGTATGTCCCGGGGATCACCCTTTCGAGCGAGGTCGAGAAGGTCACCCATGACCTCATGCTCAACGTCCGCAGCTACGTCCTCGGAAACAGCTTCAGCGACCTCGACGCCGCCCACGCGAATTTCATCTATATCGACGGCCTGCTTGAAAAGGGGCGGGAGCACGGTGCGAAGTACCCCGGTCTCGACCGTCTGCGGGACGGAATGGAGAGGGCGAAGACCCAGATCTCCCGCTATGCAGCCCTCCTTGGAGACTCCCAGAAACTCCTTGCCGCCATGGCGATCCAGCAGCGGAAGGCTGCGGAAGCCGGTCAGGCTCTGGGGAAAATGGCCTCCGATCTTTTTTTCGAGGAGCTCGATGCCCTGGCGGACAATAATGACGGCTATATCCTCACCGTCGACCTGAAGAGCCGCCTTGGGAGGATTGAGAATATGAACGATCTCCAGACGGCGGTGCACGACACGGAGCAGATCACCCTGAGGGCGATCGCCGACCGGAAACTCTCGAGAGTGGACGCTGCCCTGACCTCTCTGGAGGATATTGGGGCACTGCTGCAGAAAGCCCGGAAGGGGCTCGGGGAAGGGGAGGACACAAAGAGGATCGACAGGGCCCTTGAGGATGCCTCCGCCTACGGAAAGGCCCTGACGGACCTGAAAACAGCCTGGAAGGCCCTTGACGCAAAGGGGGAGGAACGCAATGCCGCCGGAGTTTCTGCTCTCGCTTCGGCAGTGGACATCAGGAATTTCAGCCTCGGAAGAACTCTTGAGGCTGCTGAAAGAGTAGCCGAGCAGGCGAACCGTACATCATCCACCCTGCTTCTTTCGATTCTCGCCGCCCTCGCCGCGGGAATCGCTGTGGCAGCCCTCCTCACCCGGATGATCACCCGCCCCCTCGGGCGGGCGGTGGAGCTTGCGGGAAGGGCGGGAGCGGGAGAGCTCACCCTCTCCCGGGAGGATTTCGACTACCGGGGGAAGGATGAAATCGGTCAGCTCGACGATGCCCTGGCCGCCATGATCGCGAACCAGGCGGAATCGGTTCGGGCTGTGGCGGCCGTATCAGACGAGATTGCCAGAAGGGCGGAGGTCCTGGCGGCCCTCTCCCAGGAGACCAACGCCTCCATTGAGGAGATCAGAGGCTCTCTGGAACAGGTGGCGTCCATCTCGGAAGACAATTCCGCCGGCCTCGAGGAGTCCAGCGCAGGGGTGGAGGAGGTCGCCGCGGGAGCCCAGGCCGCAGCGAAGGATTCCGCTGAAGGGTTGGCGGCGGCAACCCGCACGGCTGAATCCGCCCGGACTGCCGGAGCGAGAATGGATGCCGTCGCCCGGGAAATTCACTCCGCAGGAGAGAAAACGAAGGAGAGCATGGGGAAAATCCGCACTCTCGCAGATTCTGTGGAGAAGATCTCAGGATTCGTGACGGTCATCACGGCCATTGCCGACCAGACGAACCTCCTCGCCCTGAACGCCGCCATTGAAGCCGCCCGGGCAGGGGACGCCGGCCGGGGGTTTGCCGTGGTGGCGGAGGAAGTGAGGAAGCTTGCGGAGAACTCAAGCAGGGCTGCCAGGGAGGTCTCCGAACTCATCACAACCCTTGAGGGGGAAGCCCGGGACTCCCTCGCCGTGACGGAGGAAGCGGGGAAAATCATGGTCGCCACTGTGGCGGGAACGGGAGAAGCCCGTCACCGCCTTACCCAGGTGCTTGAGGAGATGGAGAAAATAGCGGAGGCCATGGCGGGGATCTCCGATCATTCTCAGGCCCAGGCCGCATCGAGCGGGGAGATGGCCGAGAGGGTGGACCGGATCTCCAACGCCACAGCGGACGTGGTGCAGCGGACCGACGCCATAAGGAGCGCTTCGGCTGAAACAGCCCGGGCCTCGGAGGGAGTGGCCCTTGAGGCCGCAGCCCTTGCCGGAGAGGCGGAGAAGCTGAGGGATGCCCTCTCCAGATTTACCCTCACCTCAAGGGAGGGGTTGGCAGAGGAGGATGATCTCCAGGCCCTACCTTCAGGGGAGGAAAGTCTCTGAAGGAGAAAATAAGAGTACAATAGCATGAGGGCGGATTTGACATTTGACAAAAGGTTCTCTCTTTGAGAACCTATATCCGGTTCCCCGGTCTTTCAAAACTAATACACAGTAAGGGAGTGCTCGCAATAATGGGTTACAAGAACTGGAGCTACGATACCCTCAACAGGCTTTGTATTGATGCTTTCCAAAACTTCGGGTTCAACGAAGGAGAAAGCCGGATTATCACCGACGTACTGCTCCTGAGCGACCTCTACGGAATAGAAAGTCACGGAATGCAGCGCATGGTCCGCTACTACATGGGGATAAAAAAGGGACTCATCGACGTTCATGCAAAACCGGAGATCGTCTTTGAAACGCCGGTCTCCGCAGTGATCGACGGGCACGGAGGGATGGGGCAGCTCATCGGGCACAGGGCAATGGAAATCGCCATTGAAAAGGCCCGGAAAAGCGGCATGGCTATGGTCACGGCCCGCAATTCCAATCATTACGGTATTGCAGGGTACTACGCGAAGATGGCCTGCGATCAGGGGCTGATAGGGTTCAGCTTCACGAACAGTGCGGCGATCATGGTCCCCACCTTCGGGAGGATGGCCATGCTGGGAAGCAACCCCATAGCCTGCTCCATGCCCGCTGACCCCTATCCGTTCTTCTTCGACGCCTCCACCACGGTGGTCACCCGGGGGAAGGTGGAAATCTACAACAAGACGGGGGAGCCCATGCCCGAGGGGTGGACCCTCGACAAGGACGGTCACCCCACGACGAACGCCCCGGAAGTGCTGAAGAATATCGTGGAGAAGAACGGGGGAGGAATCATGCCCCTGGGTGGCAGCGGAGAGACCCTTGGGAGCCACAAGGGGTACGGATTCGGAATGCTCTCGGAGATTTTTTCCTCCATCCTTTCCTCTGGCACGACGAGCAATCATACCATGCAGGGGAACAAGGCCGGAATCTGCCACGGGTTTGCGGCCGTGGATCCGGCCATCTTCGGCGACCCCATGGAAATCAAGGAGGGACTGTCGAAATACCTGCGGGAGCTCCGGGACAGCCCGAAGGCGGAGGGACAGCCGAGAATCTACACCCACGGCGAAAAAGAGATCGAGGCGGTGGCGGAGATGATGAAGAACGGCATCCCGGTCAACGAGAACACCCTCCTCGAAATCCTCGATATGTGCGAATTCCTGAAGATGGATTTCTCGGCATATTTCGGCGACTACCGCCCGGAAAAGAATACGGAAATGTACAAGGGAATTTTTTAAGAGTTCACCCTTCAGAGGGCGGAGTCAGACTGTTCTCTGTCCTGCAGCATTGAGAAAATATGCAGGCCGGTCTTCACGCCGGCACTACGGGAGGTGATGAAGGATACCCGGCAGGCATGGCCGGAAGTTTCCCTCGAGAGACGGGGAGGGGGAAGGAAGAAAGACCCGGGCCGAATCTATACCAGGTTCATTACGAAAGGGAGGAATTGACAGTGAAGAAAATTCTCATCGCAGCCTTTGTTGTTCTTGCACTTGTTCTGGCGGCTGGTCCCATGACCGGAACGGCCGATGCGAAGACCTACCGCATCAACCTCGCCACAGCCACAACGGGGGGCGCCTATTACCCCATAGGAAACGCCATGGCCTCCATCTGGGGAAAAAATCTCGAGGGCGTCCGGGCATCCGCCCAGTCCACCGCGGGAACCCCCCAGAACGTGGAACTCATGCGGGACGGAGAGGTACAGATCGCCATCGGACAGAACGGAATCTGCTACTATGCCTACAACGGCAAGGGAACCTACGAAGGGAAGCCTCCCTACAAGGATATGCGGGGGATGTTCGTCCTCTACCCCAACGTCATGCACTGGATCGTCCGGAAGGGGTCGGGGATCAACTCCATTGCCGACTTCAAGGGTAAGAAGTTCGTGCCCGGCCAGGTGGCCAGCGCTACCGAGGTCAACAGCCGGGAGATGATGGAAGTCTACGGCCTCAACTACATGAAGGACCAGGGAGAAGTCAACGTCAACGCCGACTTCGTGGGGTACAACGAGGCAGTAGACCTTATGAAGAACAACCAGACTGACGGAACCCATATCGCCGGCGGAGTTCCCACGGCAGCGATCATCGACGTGCTCTCCTCGGGTACGGCGGAGCTCATGTCCATCGAGCCGGACAAGATTCAGGAGATCGTGGCGAAGTATCCATGGTATTTCCCCTTCACGATAAAGGCTGGGAGCTACCCCAATCAGGAGAAGGATATCGAGACCATCGCCCTCGCCAACATCCTCTTCACCGACGCGAAGATTGACGAGGAACTCATCTACATGCTCACCAAGGCAACCTACGAATATCACGATGACCTTGTCACCGCCCACAAGGCGACGGCCTATACGGTTATCGAAAATGCCCTCAAGGGAATGACCATCCCCCTCCATGCGGGCTCGATCAGATATCTCCAGGAAAAGGGCGTCACCGTACCGGATAATCTTATTGTGAAATAGAACAAAGAAACGTCCTGCATCTGACGGGGGAGGAGATTTTTCTCTTCCCCCAATTGCATATTATGGAGGTTTGACCTGTGACACCTGAAAATACCCCTGTACAGAACATAGACTCCGAAGCCGCGGCACTGAAATCCGCCGAGAAGGTCCTTGAAAAGGTGGATGCGGAATCCCGGTTCCGCAAATTCACCGGAAAATGGGGACTCCTCATCACAGTGATCGCCGTGGGTATGTCCCTCTTCCATCTTTACACCTCGGGGTTCGGCACCCTCATGGCAATGAAGCAGCGAAGCGTCCACCTCGCCTTCCTGCTGCTCCTGACCTTCCTTCTCTACCCCGGCAGCGGAAGAGCTCCGCGGAAAAGGCCCTCCGTGCTCGATTCTCTGTGGCTTGTCCTCGCCCTCTCGTCGAGCCTCTACATCTTCTTCACCTTCGACGCCTTCAGCATGAGGGGGACGGCCATCGCCATGGACTACATCATGGGGACCATCCTCGTGGTCTGCGTCCTCGAGGCCACACGGCGCACGGTGGGAAAGGAGCTTATGATCCTCTCCCTGATCTTCCTCGCCTACGGCTACTGGGGGGAGTATATCCCCGGAGTGCTGGGCCATACGGGGTTCAGCTTCAAACGGATCATCTACCAGCTTTTTCTCTCCTCTGAGGGGATCTTCGGCATCTCTCTCGGCGTCTCCGCCACCTACATCTTCCTCTTCATCCTCTTCGGAGCCTTTCTCACCGAGACGGGGATGGGGCGCTTCATCAAGGACCTTGCCATGTCCCTGGCGGGCAGGACCATCGGCGGCGAGGCCAAGGTCTCCATCGTGGCCAGCGGCCTCATGGGGATGATCAACGGAAGCGCCGTGGGGAACGTGGCGGCCACGGGCACCTTCACCATCCCCCTCATGACCGGCGCAGGGTTCAAACCGGTCTTCGCCTCGGCGGTGGTCGCCGTGGCCGGGACGGGCGGGATGATCATGCCCCCCGTCATGGGCGCTGCCTCCTTCATCATGGCGGAGTTCCTCGGAGTGCACTATGCAGTGATCATGCTTGCGGCGGCAATTCCGGCGATCCTCTACTACGTGGCCGAATATTCGGTTATCCACATTGAAGCGGTGAAGATGGGGATGAAGCCCATCCCCCGGGAGAACATCCTCTCTGTCGTCAAGGTGATGAGGGAGAGGGGGCATCTCATGGTCCCCATCATCGTCATCGTCTACCTGCTGCTGATCGGCCGGACCCCTCTCTACGCGGCCTTCTACGGAATAATCTCCTCCATAGGAGTGAGCTTTCTCACGAAGGAGACCCGCCTGACCTGGGCGACCTTTATCCGGGCGATGGAGTCGGGAGCCCGTCAGAGCGTGGGGGTGGGGATCGCCTGCGCGGTGGTGGGCAATATCATCGGCATCACCAATCTCACGGGCCTCGGCCTTGTCCTCGGGGACAACATCGTCTCCCTTGCGGGGGGAAGCGTTATCCTCACCAGCTTCCTCACCATGATCGTCTGCATCATCCTCGGAATGGGGCTTCCCACCACGGCGTGCTACATCGTCACCGCCACCATCGCCGCCCCTGCCCTCATGAAGCTCGGGGTCAATCCCCTTGCGGCCCACATGTTCGCCTACTATTTCGCCTGCCTTTCAAATCTGACTCCTCCCGTGGCCATAGCCTCCTACGGCGCAGCGGGGCTGTCGGGGCAGAGTCCCTCCGCCGTGGGCTGGACGGGCTTCCGGATCTCCCTTGCGGGATTCCTCATCCCCTTCACCTTCATCTTCAACCCCGACCTCCTGCTCATAGGGAACGACTGGCTTTCCATAGGGCTTTCCACTGTGACGAGCCTCATCGGCGTCATCGCCCTCGCCTCGTCCCTGCAGAACTACCTCTACGTTCCCATGAACATCATTCAGAGGGCGGGCATGTTTATCGGGGCTGTCCTGCTGATTTTCCCCGGAGTCACCACGGATATAGCCGGTGTTTCCCTTGCTGCCGCCGTTTTCTTCTGGCAGAGAACCCAGCGCCGGAGTACCCCCCTTCTGCCGGCGGAGAAGAAAGGAGTGTGAATTCCTCATGCAGACCGTACTGAAATGGGGGAAGGAAGAGATAACCCTGACTATCCCCGATAAGAACGTGCTGGCCGTCCTTGAGCCCACGGGAGGCATACCCGTTCCCGATCTCGGAAGAGCCGTGGCGGAGTTGTTGAAAAACCCCACCGCCGGCCCCTCCCTTGAGGAGCTGGTGACGAAACTCGCTCCCCGGTCGGTGGCGATCATCGTCAATGACATGACCCGCTCGACCCCCAGCGCGGAGATGCTGCCCCCTGTCCTGGAAGAACTCGGACGTCTCGGGGTACCTGACGAGGCCGTCGCCATCGTTATCGCCACGGGGACCCACAGGCCCATGACGGACGAGGAGACCTCGGCAACGGTGGGAAAAGCAGTCTTTGACCGGTACAGAGTGGAGAACCACGACTGCGACTCCCCGGACCTCCTCTGCCTCGGGACCCTTTCCACGGGGAACAATTTCTGCGTGAATAAGACCGTAGGGGAGGCGGATCTCCGGATCGCCATAGGAGAGGTGCTGCTTCACTACTACGCCGGTTTCGCCGGAGGGCGGAAGAGCGTCTTCCCCGGGGTCGCCGGCAGAAAGACCATCATGGAGAACCACCGGAAGATGACCGCCCCCGGAGTCGGCATCGGCGTGGTGGACGGCAATGTCCTCAGCGAGGAGCTCGTCGAAGGAGTGGAAAAATTCTGTCCCCTCCACTTCATACTGAACTGCGTCTCGGACAGCTCGAAGCATATCGTCCGGGTTGTGGGGGGGGACTGGATGGATGCCTGGAAAGAGGGGATCGCCACCTTCCGGAAATACAACTTCGCCCCCATCTCGAAGAAGGCGGACGTGGTTTTCCTCTCCGCCGGAGGGTATCCCAAGGACATAAACATGTACCAGGCCCACAAGGCCCTCTACATGGCCTCCCGGGCGGTCCGCCCCGGGGGAACCCTCGTCTTCTTCGCCGAGCTGGCGGAGGGGTACGGCCACAAGGTCTTCGAGGCATGGTCGAAAAAGGGGCTCACCCCCGACGGCGTAATCGCGGCCTTCGAGGAGGATTTCAGCTTCGGAGCCCACAAGCTCTTCTACCTCGCCACCCTTGCCAGGGAGTGTCCCATAGTGCTCTACTCCCGCTCCGACAGGGAGGAAAGCCGGTCCATGTTCTGCGAAAAAGCGGAAGACCCTGAAGAGATACTCTCCTTTCTTACGGAAAAATACGGCCCGGACTTCACCGCCTACATCATTCCTCAGGGGGGGATCGTTCTGCCCGTGGAGTCTTAGGGAAAACGCCCCCTTTTCCCTTACTTACGGTACAATAAGATCACACTGCCGAACCGGAAGGGAGCTTTTTCTTTCCGGTTTTTCCGGCATATCCTCTCACCCGAGGGAGGTACTCTTCGTGCGCCCTATTCACATAGTCTACGTTACTGCGGGAAACGGCCATAGAATGGCGGCGAAAGCCCTTCAAAAATCCTTTGACGGACAGCGTGTTCCCAATGTCATCATGGACCTTCTCGATTTCTCGAGCGATCTTTTCAAATGGTCCTACAGTGACGTGTACGCTTTTGTCAGCGAGCACTCCCATCTTGCGTGCCGAATCATGTACGATCTCACGAACAAGGATCGGGAGGAAAGCGTGGTTCTGCGGCTGTACGAAAAAATTTCCCTTGAAAATGTAAAGAAGTTCATGCGGTACATCTCTGAAAACGAGCCGGGAAAATGCATCTGCACCCACTTCTTCCCCCTGAGTGTTCTCTCCAGAATGAAGGCCGAGGGGATGTATGCGGGGGAGATTTATTCGGTCATCACCGATTTCGGCCTTCATAAAATGTGGGTCAACGAATATGTGGACCGGTATTTCATTCCGAGCGATAGGGTACGCCGGGGGCTGATCGAATCGGGGGTGCCTGAGGAGAAGATCGTTATGTCAGGAATCCCCGTTCTTCCGAAGTTCGCCCGCCTTGCCGGAAAAAAACGGACCTTCGCCCCTCCTCTCTCCCTCCTCTTCGTGACCAGCAGCATTGCAAACGCCCTGGCCCTGGACATCCTCGCCGGCATATTCCGGACGGGCCTTCCCCTTGATGTGACTGTGGTGACCGGGAGGAACACCGACCTGCTGGTCGATCTCGAGAAAGTCTCCGTTCCTCCGAACATCACCCTGAAAATTCTCGGCTTCGTCGACAATCTCGATGAACTCATGGAAGAGGCGTCCATCCTCATCACCAAGCCCGGAGGGCTGACCGTCAGCGAAGCCCTCTGCGCCGCCGTCCCCATGATCCTCGTGAACCCCATTCCGAAACAGGAGACGAACAACACCGCCTACCTCCACGAGAAGGGGGCGGGAATTCTCGCCCGTACGGCATCGGACGTGGAGGGGCTGCTCCTGGCCTTTGCGGCGGATCCCCCCCTTCTCTCAGCCATGGAGAAGGCCGCCCGGTCCATCGCTTTCCCCCTTGCGGCGGCGGATGTGGCTGCCTCGGTTCTCGAAGGGAGTCTCTTCGATGATTCTCCCCTCTCCCCGATGACCCTCCCTGTCCCCGGCGAGATCTACGATGCTGATCCCGAGACCGTATAAAGAAGGGTTTCCCCTTCGGAAAAGGAACAATCTGGAGGAATTGGTGTGAACACGCTGAAAGAGGTACCTGTTTGTGAACTGAATCTCTACCGGGGGAAGACCGCCGATGACGTGCTCTCGGGAGACGGAGCTCTGCTTTTGCCGAAGGGGAGTTCGGTCCCGACGATTCTCACGGCGATCCCGGGAATACAGGACACTCTGCTGACGTGGAAAATCGAAAGCCTCCCCCTTCTGATCGACTACGAGATATCCGAGGAGGAATTCGAGGCGGTAGTCCGGACCGTGGAGCCGAAGACGGCCCTCCTCGACCCTGCCCTGGCAGGAAGGGCCATACACCAGGTGGAGGAGGTCTATCAGCGGATTGCCGAGAACAACCCCTCCCGGGAGGGGATCGAAACCCTCTCGCGGGAGGCGAAAAACCTCACGGCGGAAGTACTGCGCACACCTCAGATTCTTCTGTGCCTCGGCAAGGTCAGGGATGCGGATGAATACACCTACGTCCATTCCCTCAACGTGGCCCTTCTCTCGGGGTATCTAGCCAATATCCTCCATCCGGGAGATCGCGAACTCGTGGAAGCCATGACCTTCGGCGGACTCCTTCACGATCTCGGGAAGGCCAGGGTTTCTCAGGACGTGCTCAACAAACCGGGGAGGCTCACCCCCGATGAATTTGAAAAGATGAAGGCCCACAGCATCCAGGGGATGATCACCGCCCTATCCTCAGGGGTGGAGGACCGGCGGATCCTCTCCATCATCCGCAATCACCATGAGCGGTGGTCGGGGGAAGGGTACCCCGACGGCCTCGGAGAAAACCGCATCAGCCTCCACGCCAGAATCGCCGCCGTGGCGGACGTCTTCGATGCCCTCACCGCCCGGCGGGTCTACAAGGACCCCATGAGAAGCCGGGAGGCGGTCACCATGATCATTGAGTCCTCGGGAAAAAGCTTCGACCCGGCCATCGTCCGGGCCCTCCTCGTCTCCGTGGGGCTCTTCCCTCCGGGAACCATGGTGGAGCTCTCCGACGGAGGCGTAGGGGTGGTGACGGGGGCCCGGAGCACGGACATCTACCTTCCCCAGGTGCTCCTCACCACCGACTCCCTGGGGAGGCGGGCTGAGGGGAATACCATCATCGACCTGGCCCTTCAGAGGGGGCTCTTCATCCGGAGGACCCTCGACGATATGGGAAAGGGTGTCCGGTACGAACTCGCGAAGGTCTGATCCCCTCAGGAAAGGAGCGAATCCTCGATCTCCCGTATTTTCTCCTCGAAGCCGTAGATGGTGGGGTCGATATCGTCCACCGTCCTGTTCAGCTCGTTCATCGACCGGAAGGCATACCCTGAGGGGAGCCGGTTGGCGTACCGCTTGACCTTCAGCAGGGCCTGAAGATAGTTCCGCTCGAAGGGGAGGATCACCTGGGCCGCCATGAGGGCGCTCGGCGGATTCTCCGAGAAGAAGAGAAAGGCCATCTCCAGATTCTCCTCGATCTCCATCTCCTCGTACCACAGGGCTGCCAGGATCTTCCGGAAACGCTTTTTCTCCCGCCCTCCGACCATTCTCCGCAGAGCCCGGTCGATGCGGCTGAGGCCTGACCGCAGAATGGTCTGCATAAGGTAGGGGTCCCCCTGGGGCCAGGAGAAATCGGCGATGTATTCCCCTTCGTCCTCGAGGAGCACCTCCTTTCGCAGCAGCCGCCCCCAGGAGGGGCGCAGGGAGACCGCCGCGGGCTCGGAGTCGGCGGCGACCAGCTCGGCGAAGATCTCCCCTGTATCAAACCCCCTCCGTTCGAAGGGTGAATTTTTCAGCCAGGTCACGTAGCCGGGGTCGAAGAGCCCCTTCCGCCCCGCCCGCCCGGCCATCTGGGAGAATTCGTTCTTCGAAATCGGCCGGTCGGAGTGATAATGGACGAGCTGGGCGAAGACCACCGACTCCGCCGGAAGATTCACCCCGAGGGCCAGGGCGTTCGTTCCGCAGACCACGTCGAGAATCCGTTCCCGGAAGGCCGATTCCACCAGGAGCTTCTCCTTGGGGAGCATCCCTCCGTGGTAGATCCCCACTCCGTTGAAGAGGGGCTGCTGAATCTTGGGAACCTGGAGGATGGCCGCCAGTTCGAGAAGGCGGTCCCTCTGGGGACCGGAGATCTTCCGGCGGTACTTCGAGGCGAGAAAGGCCAGCTCCATAGCCCCCTTCTGGGAGAAGAGAAAGACGAGGGCATCCCTGAGGCTGTCGATCCGCGCGGGTTTCCGGGGGGTGAAGATCAGTTCCGTCTCCCGCTTTGTGTTCTCATAGAGGCAGAACTCCCGGTCGGTCACCCGCTCGAGGTATTCCACCACGGAGCCGGCACCGCCGAGGGTGGCCGACATGATGAGCATGTCCGTGGAGAAGGCCGTGTTCCGAATGCCGTCGATGTAGGCCCGGGCCCGGTCGGGGTCGTCGAAGATATAGTGAAATTCGTCGACGATCAGCTTTTGCCCGGCCACCCGGGCGTATTTGAGGGAGTAGATCTCCTGGGTGCAGCAGATGATCGGGGCCCCCTCGTTCTTCTTGAAGTCTCCCGTCTCGATCCCCACGTCGAGGCCGAGCCTGCGGAGGTCCATGTACCGTTCGTTGCTCAGGGCCTTGATGGGGGCCGTGAAGAGAATTCTGCGGCAGTCGGGAGCGCAGACCTTTCCCCGGTAATCAAGTATTCCGGCCCAGAGATAGGCCACCAGGGTTTTTCCCGACCCCGTGGGGGCGGAAAGGACGGCGTTTTTATCCCGAATTGCCCGGTATGCCTTGAGCTGCCAGGGGTAGAATGAGTAGGGATCCAAAGGGCAACCCTCCTTCATGCAGAGTAAAGTGAATGAGAATGTTCCGTCATGGTATCACAAACAGAAGGGGAAAAGCATGATATTATAGTGGTGAGAGGAGGTGTTTGCCCTGGCAGAATATGCCATAGTCTCAGGAGAGAAAGAAGGGCGCACCCTCGGGCCTCTCGTCTATTCCCTTCCGCCCCGGGAACCCTTTCTCTCCCGAAAAAAAGAAGAAGCCTTCTGGAAGCGGGTCGGCGAAGAGGCGGCCGTGGCCGCTGCGGAAGCGGACCTCCCCTTTGAGGCGGTGACGAACTTCCTCAGAAAGGGAAGGAACAGCTCAGGCAAAGGCGTTTTCCTTTACGGCCGATCCCCGGAATAAAAAAGGAGGCGGTCCTGATGGAAGATGAAAAGATTGAAATCAGGGAAAGCTGGATGCTCGCCAGGGAACTCTCCCGCAGAGACAGGGATTACCTGCCCTCCGACGAGGATGAGATTCTCACCATGGATGAAGTGGTGCAGGCGGCGAAGGGAGAATAGTTCTCCCCGGTGAAGCAGCCCCTGAGCAGATCCCGGTTCATCGGGAGAAAGCCGGGGGAAAGTATTTCCTGGACGGATAGAAAGACGAAGCGGGGGTTGGTTTCGTGACGTGGAGCAGTGCGTTTCAGATCCTGGGAGGAGTGGGGCTCTTCCTCTTCGGAATCAAGCTCATGAGCGAAGCCCTGCAGTATCTTGCCGGAGACAGAATGCGCACCCTCATCGGCTCCCTGACGAAAACACCCATCCGCGGTGTCTTCATAGGTGCCCTCGTGGCGATGCTCATTCAGAGCAGCAGCGGCACGACAGTCATGACTGTGAGCTTCGTCCATGCGGGGCTCATGACCCTGAAGCAGGCCGTGGGGGTCATCATGGGGGCCAATATCGGAACGACGGTGACCGCTCAGATCGTGGCCTTCAAGGTCAAGGATTTCGCCCTTCCCGTCATCGGTTTCGGCGTGCTCCTGGTACTCTTCGGGCGAAGCAAGCGGCAGAAATACGTAGGAAACGGAATGGTGGGCTTTGGTCTCCTCTTCCTCGGGATGCAGACCATGGAGAACTCCATGGCTTTTCTTCGGGACAGGAAGGATCTTTTTCTGGCCTTCGGAACGAACCCTCTTCTTGGGCTTCTTGTGGGAACGGTCGTCACCATGATAGTCCAGGCGAGTTCCGCCACCATCGGCCTCACCATGGCCATGGCGGCCCAGGGGCTGCTCTCTCTTGATGCCGCCATCCCGATCCTGCTGGGAGACAATATCGGAACGACCATTACGGCCGTGCTCGCCTCCCTCGGCTCGAACCGGTCGGCCAAGCAGGCCGCTGTTGTCCACGTTCTCTTCAACGTCATCGGGGCAGCCATTTTCCTTTTGTGCCTTCCACTCTTCCGGCAGATTATCCTCTCCACATCGGGGGATATCAGCCGGCAGATCGCCAATGCCCATACCATCTTCAACGTGAGCAATACCCTTCTTTTTCTTCCCTTCGCTTCCGTCTTCGTCTGGCTCGCCCGGCGCATCGTCCCCGATCGGGGTGAGATCGCCATGTCGGGCCCTATCTACCTGGATATGAAACTCGTAGGCGCATCGTCCGCCGCTGCGGTGGATGCAGTGAAGAAGGAAATCCTCCACATGGGGTCCATGGCTCGTTCGATGCTGCGCGATGTGCGGAGGGCCTTCGTGGAAAACGATTTGAAAATGATCGAATCCGTCACGGCGACGGAAAGGGGGGTCAACGAGATCAACCGGGCCGTCTCCTCCTATGCGTCGGAGGTCTGGCAGAAGGGCCTTTCAAGCGAACTGTCCACGGTCCTCGGCTCCTATGTGAACGGCACAGGGGATATTGAACGGATCGGCGACCATTCCACGAATCTCATCGAACTCTACGAATACAAAATCGACCACGGCGTGGTCTTTTCAGAACTCGCCATGGAGGAATTCAATGGCATGTTCGATCTGGTAGAGCAGGCGGTGAGACTTTCTTTAGAGTCCCTGGATGAAGAGAATCCGGAGAAGGCCAGGGAGGTGGACCGTATCGAGGACGAGGTGGACAGGATGGAAACCGAGCTTCGCAAAAATCACATTGCCCGGCTCAACCAGGGCGGCTGCACTCCCCAGGGAGGGGTCATCTTCATCGACATCCTCAGCAACCTGGAAAGGATGTGCGACCATGCCCACAACCTCTCCTTCATCGCGCTGGACATCGCAAGGCTCCATACCAAAAAGTAAGCCCCCCTGTTTGAAAGGGCACCCCCGAAGCCGGGCATGAACCCGGCTCCGGGGGTGTTTTTTTACCCCTCTTCTTTTTCAGGAAGGTGTTTCCAGTATTTTTTAGGGAGGAACTGCCTCTGGAGACGGGGGTTGAGCCGGGTGGACACGGCGGTGGAATCGAAATACCGCCTCCACAGATCCCGGTAGAATTTCTCGTCAGCAGAGAGGGATATTCCACCGGGAAGAGAAAAGTCGGCTATCCGCCATTCTTTCAGCGCATAGAGGGCAGCCTTCCCGCGGCCCAGATTGTCATGACCCGAAATCGAAGAACAGCTGCTCTGCCGCCGCACTCCCCTTTCCCGTGCTCACGAGAAGGGAGGCCAGGGCATTTCCGTTCCGGGCGGAAGGATATCCTCCCCGGAAGGCGACCGGGGTGGCGGACCAGCTATGGCAGATCCCTCCGGGGGAGGAGTTTCCCACGGCTCCCCGACGGCCCCGAAAGGGTTAAAGAGCCCTGGAGATAACTTCAGCCAGAACAAGGATTCACCGGGGGCCGCCCAGACCGGGCGGCCCCTCTTTTGATAAGAGTAAAATTATGAGATTTTAAGAAAGAGAATGAACATATGAGGATCGGAAGGTAAATTTTGCTATAATGGAACAGCTGGGTAATCCTTAAGAATCAGGAGGACAGGGGCTTTGAAGGCGAAGGAATCTCTGACCTTTATCCCGGAAAGCAAAGGTCTCAAGGTCAGTTTTTACTGGTATGGCCTTCTGATGTTCTTTATCCTTGGCGCCGCCCTCCTCCTTATGGCGCGGTTTGACCGTCAGGCCGTTCGCAAACAGGAGAATTTCCTCAGGGACCAGCAGCTTCTGTCCGCCTCCCTCACGCGCCTTGCATGGGAGGACCAGCTCCAGAGCATCCGTTTTCAGAGAAGCTTCCTTATCGACGAGGTCTTCCTCAAGGTCATCCTCGGGGACATGAGCCCCCTTCAGGCCAAGTCCATCCTTTCCCCCTTCGTGTACAACAACTCGAGCCTCCTCGGATACTGTTTTGCGGCGACACAAAAAGAGGCAGACCCTCTTCTGATCTCGGCCTACCGGTCGACCCCCTCGGGAAATGCCGCCCGGGAGTTCGTGGAGAGCTTCCGCCATGCCTGTGATTTTCCCCAGGAGGTGACGGATCTCACGGAAAATGACCCCGTCTTTTCCCTCTCGGGAAAAATTCATATAACCCCTGAACTGAAACTGATGATCCTCGTTGACCCTCTCATCCGCTGGGGAACCGTGCCGGGATATCTTCTGACGGTGATGGACCTCAGCCCCTTTATCTCACGCTATGTGCTCCCCGTGGTACGGGGAGAAGACGGAGCCGCCATGGTCATTCACCAGGACGGAACCATTATCCAGCATAAAAATATGGAGCTTCTCGGGAAAAACCTGAACGACCCCTCCGTAGAATTTCCTGCCGGGCTGAAGGAAGCCTGGACCCGAATGAAAGACGATATGTCGGGAAAGGGAGATTTTCTTCTCGCCCGGGAAGCGGAAGAAGCCCCCATTCGAAGGCTCCTGGCCTGGAATTCCCTTCGGATCGGATCGGAAAGACTGGTCGTTGCCCTCACCACCTCCGAGGCGGAGATCAACACAGCCCTGTCTGATCTCCGCATACAGCGGGATTTCCTTGGAATTTTCCTCGTGCTCTTTCTTCTTTTGGCCACCCTTCTCTTTCTGAGAAGACGGGGAGAGCTCGAAGCGCGCAGCAGCGAGTCGGCTTTCCGATCCATATTCAACAGCGCCGCATCAGCCATAGCGGTTCTCGACAGGGAGGGGCGCTTTCTTACGGGGAACTTCCGCTGGGAGGAGATTACCGGACGGGCCCTCGAGGAGCTTCGGGGAGTTCCTCTCCTCGACCTCGGTTCCCCCCCCTCCCGGGAGGAAGGAGAGATGATCCTCCGGGGCGTGGAGCTGGGGGCGGAATTTCAGCGGGCTGAACTCGTCTTTTCAGAAAACCGGGCGGTTCCCCTCTGGGCCGACGTCACCCTCAACCGTCTTCAGGGGGAGGAAAACGCTCAAAATCAGGCCTATCTTGCCATCGCCACTGACATCAGCGGACTGAAAACTGCGGAAGAGCAGCTGAAAAAGAACACCCTCCTCCTTCAGCGCCAGAAGATGGAGCTGCAGAAGCAGACCGCAGACCAGGAGGTCCTTCTGGCCCTTTTCGCCCAGTTCTCCCGGGCAAAAAACCTTGAAGAGCTTTTTGACGTTCTGTCCCGCCATCTTCCGTCGATCCTCTCCTACCGCAATCTTTTTCTATGGCTCCGTTCTATCGATGATAGGGAGCATTTTGATACCACCGATCTGCTCGGAGAGATAGAAAGGACTGGCCAGGCTGATTTGCCTAAGGAAATGAAGGGGATCATCGGCCAGGTTCTCTCCACGGGCAAACCCTACCTATCGGGCGATCTTTCCGCCGATCCCTTTTATATTCCCCACTCCCCCGAAGCCCGATCCATAGCATTCGTCCCTGTGGCCTACCAGGGGACCATCTGGGGGGCCATGGCCATCGACAGCAACTGTAAGAATGCCTTCGGGGCCAGGGAGAGGGATACCCTTGACCTCATCGGCTCCTATATTGCCCTACACCAGGAGGAGCTCACCGCCAAGGCGGAGCTGAACAAGAGGGTGCGGCAGCTTGAATTCCTCCACGGTGTCATCTCCCGGGTGGCCAGGGTACGGACGAATGAAGACCTCTTCAGCAAAATAGTGGATATTCTCGTCACGGAAATCGAATTTCCCCGGGCGGCCTTCTTTGTACCCGATCCCCTGGGCCCCCGGAAGCTGAAGATCCTCGCCGAGGCTGCCCGTAGCTCCGGAGAGGGGAAAAATATCCTCTGCTGCAGAGAAGAAGCCGAGATGGCCTTCCTCTCGGGAGAGAAAAGGGAGAGACGGGCGGAGGGCAGAAGGACGGGCCTCGCCATGCCCATGATCTTCGATGGAAAGGTCTTCGGAGTGCTCACCGCCTGCAGCAAAAATGGTTTTTCCGATACGGATGAAAAACTGCTCGAGATCATTGCGGAACACATGGCCACCTTCTGGGCCCTGAACAATATCATCGCTTCCCGGCGGCGAGAGGCCCTCATCGATCCCCTGACGGAGGTATGGAACCGGCGGTTTATCATGGAACGCCTGGAGGAGGAGCGGGGGCGCATTCTCCGCAGCGGCGGAAGGGGTACTGTGATCCTCGTGGACCTCGGGGACTTCAAGAATGTCAACGACCGGTACGGTCATGGAGCGGGGGATGAAGTCCTTCGGCGGACCTCGGCGGCTATCAGCGAGAATTTGCGAAGCTGCGACATGATCGGCCGGTACGGCGGCGACGAATTTCTTCTCTATCTCCCCGACGTCACGCCCCCTCAGGCGCGGGAGGCGATGAAGCGCCTTGAGAGGATCGTGGGAGAACTGAAAATTCCGCCCCTCACGGAGCCGGTGATCCTCGACTATGGTTTGGCATCGAGCCCGGAGGACGGCGCAGATCTTCTGGAGGTCGTTGCCATTGCCGACAGCAGGATGTACGATTACAAGACGATCAGAAAGGGACGGAAAAGCAGATGATCTCTCTTTTGCATCACGCAAGCTTTACAGTGGAGGATCTTGACCGGTCCGTGGCATTTTACAGGGATTTCCTCGGAATGAAGCTCGAGGGGATCTGGGAGCGGGAGGCCCCCTACGCCGAGGACGTCACGGGAATACCGGGAGCCCGGCTTCGCCTTGCCTACTTCACCCTGGAAAACGCCTCCTTCGAGCTGGTGGAGTATCTCGAGGGTAAGGGGAAGAAAATCGACACCTCTCCCAACAACATCGGAAGCGCCCATGTCTGTTTCATCACCGGGGATTTCGACGGACTTGTCGGCCGCATCGGCGAGTGGGGAGGGAAACTCGCCGGAAAAATCTGTTCAGTTCCCGCCGGAGCAAACCGGGGGAAGAAGGTCGCCTACGTACAAGACCCCGACGGCAATACCCTCGAGATCGTCGCGGCAGCGGTTTCGCCGGCAGAATAGCCCCTTCCCGGCAGCCCATCTCAGGAGTCCTTCAGATCCTCCTTCAAAAAGCGGATGAGGGTCTTCTGGCGTTTTGCCAGGATGGCGGAGCGTTTTTCAGGCGTCCAATCATACAGTCCTCTTCCGGTTTTCGCCCCCAGATCGCCCTTTTCGACTTTTTCGCGAAGGAGAGGGGAGGGATCGGATTCCCTTGACAGATCGGGGTAGAGATACTCCATGATGGACAGAAAGACATCCAGCCCTCCCAGATCGGCCGTCTCGAAGGGGCCCGTATCGGCGAGGCGCCGCCCGAGGCTTGACTTCATGGCGCTGTCTACCCCCTCCATGGTGGCGATGCCGGAATCGACGATGAAAAAGGCCTCCCGGAGAAGGGCATACTGAAGACGATTGACGATAAAACCGTGGGCCTCCTTCGTCAGGACTGCGGGCTTCTTTCCGGAGAATTCGAGAAAGGCCTTCACCTGCGCGGTGGTCTCGGGGGCGGTATTCTCCCCTGCGCACAGCTCCACCAGGGGGATGAGGTGGGCCGGATTCCAGAAATGGGTCACGAGAAACCGGCCGGGGCGCTTCAGGGAAAGAGCGATGGCCGAGGGCAGAAGCCCCGAGGTATTGCTTGCCAGAATCGCCTCGGGAGAGCAGTATTTTTCCGTTTCTCCGAGAATCTTCCTCTTGAGTTCGAGATTTTCAGACAGGGACTCTATAATGAAGGATGCCCCCTTCACCGCCTCGGAAAGAAGAGTGGTGCCCGAGATCCTCTCAAGACAGTCCGGGGTTCGCTCCTTCAAAAGGCCGTTTGCCTCAAGCTCCCGGAGGGCCTTCTCGGCCCCGTCCCGCCCCCGCTGCAGGCTTTCCTCCGTCCGCCCCCAGAAGATCACGGAATGCCCGGCGGCAATGAGGGTTGCCGCTGTGGTGGCGGCCATCAGCCCCGTGCCGAGGGAAGAGATTGCGGAGGGTATTTTCAGCATCAAGATCAGCTCCTTTAAGGTTATGGTCAGAGAGTGCATCGAAGGGGCGACCATCCGCTCCGGTGCCCTGCTTTTCGATATCCCTGCAGCATTGTAGCAGAATATCATCGAGTTGAATAAGGGAAGGGAGGAAGAAAAATGCTCGGACAATATTATGTCTACACCGGAACGGGAGGATTTCTTCTGCTTACTCTGGCGCTGATCACGGGGCTCTTCGGCCGGTCGCTTCGAAAAAAATTTCCCGGGGCGAAGGTTCTGGCAGTTCACAAGGTCTCTGCGATCCTGGGCCTCTTCCTCGTGCTTCTTCACGTCCTCGGAGTTCACGGCATCTTATAGACCGCCATACTGTCGCGTTTGTCAGGGGGTCGAATTCCTCACCAACGGCGCGGGGGAGAATGGGAAAAGAAACCCGGCGACCGGCAACGAGCAAAAAAGCTGCTCCTGTCCTCTGCCGGTGGCAGCACTTCCCAACCTGGGGATAGGGTTTTTAGTAACAAACTTTCATTCATGAAGAAGAAAGAGTATAATGCCGCCAATTCTTTCATCTTCTGTCTGGAGGTTTACTGAATGAATCCAATGTTCGCACGGCGCATGTCCCGCTTTCAGGAGTCCGATCTGACCCCCATCCTTCGGCTGGCAGCAAATCCGGGGATTATCTCCTTCGCCGGAGGCCTCCCTGCCCCCGAGCTTTTTCCCGTGGAGGAGCTGAAGCATATTTCCTCCCGGGTGCTGGCTGACCAGGGGAAACGGGCTCTCCAGTATTCCTCATCGGAGGGACATCTTCCCCTCCGGGAGAAGATCGCCGCCCGGTCCAACAAAAATTTCAGGACAAACCTGAAGGCCTCCAATGTGGCCATAACCACAGGCTCCCAGCAGTCCCTCGATATTCTCGGAAAGATGGTCCTCGACGAAGGGGACTGCGTCCTCTCCGAAAGCCCCACCTACCTTGCCGCCCTTTCGGCCTTCAACGCCTGCCTTCCCGAATACCGGGAGGTCGAGACGGACGACAAGGGGATGGTGAGCGCCGACCTCGAAAAGGCCCTGGCCTCCGAAAAAAGGGCTAAGATCGTCTATGTCATCCCCGATTTTCAGAACCCCACAGGAAAGACCTGGCCCCTTCAGCGCAGAAAGGACTTCATGGAGATCGTCTCGAAGTACGACGTGCTGGTCATCGAGGACAACCCCTACGGGGAGCTCCGCTTCGAGGGGGAGATCCTTCCCTCCCTGAAATCACTGGATAGGAGAGGGCAGGTCGTGATGCTCGGAACCTTCTCGAAGATCTTCTGCCCCGGCCTGCGGGTGGGATGGATCTGCGGGGAAGAGGATCTCCTCGCCTCCTTCGGCAACCTCAAACAGGCCGCCGACCTGCACACCTCAACCCTCAGCCAGTACGAGATCGACGCCTATCTCTCGGAATATGATATCGAAGAGCACATCAAAAAGCTCATCGCCCTCTACCGGGAGCGCCGGGACCTCATGCTCCGCTCCATGGAGAGGGCCTTCCCGGAGGAAGTGACCTTCACCCGCCCTGCAGGAGGGCTCTTCACCTGGGTCACCCTTCCCGAAAGGGTGAACGCCCGGGATCTCTTTCTGAAGGCCCTGGAGAAAAAGGTGGCCTTCGTCCCCGGAGGGGCCTTCTTCCCCAACGGAGGGCACGAGAACACCCTGAGGCTGAACTACTCCAACATGCCCCCCGAGCTCATCGAAGAGGGGATTGCCAGTCTGGGAGAGGCCCTCCGGGAATTTCTCTAGAATATCTGAAGGGGAGCCTTCTCCGAGGGGCTCCCTTTTTTGATCGGAATGGACCCCTCCTTAAAGCAGTTTCTTCACTTTTCCACTGCGCGTTGTACAAATTTCACTGTATAATATATTCGTGTTCAGATTTCACTTTCTCTCAGGAGGTACTTCCCATGACAGACGGAACAGCTTGCTTTCCCCCCCGCCCGGGAGGAGGATTTTCAAAGACAGGTAAGAGGATCGCACCGGCGGGTGCCCAGGGGTTCCGGTCATGATCGTCAAGGTCATCCGGAACGCCCGGATCTTCACTCCCGAGGGGAGCACCCCCTCTTCCGGAGCCGCCTCGGGGCATGTGCGCTTTCTCCCCGGCGGAGGAATGCTCATCAAGGACGGCCTTCTCGAGGCCGTGGGGCCGGAGGAGGAGATTCTCTCCTCTCCCCTGGCCGCCCGGGCGGACGAGGAGATCGACTGCGGCGGCCGCTGCGTGATCCCCGGCTTCGTCGACCCCCATACCCACATGTGTTTCGCCGCCCGGAGGGAGGGTGAATTCTCCCTTCGTCTCGCGGGAACATCCTATCTCGACATTCTGAAAAGCGGCGGGGGGATCCTCTCCTCCGTGGATGCCGTGCGGGCTTCCTCGGACGAAGAGCTTTTCGCCTCCACCGCCGCCCTTGCCCTCTCCGCCCTCTCCTTCGGCACCACCACCGTGGAGATGAAGAGCGGCTACGGCCTCGACACCGGGACGGAGCTGCGGATGCTTTCCGTCATCCGGCGGGTCGGCAGGGAAACCCCCCTCGACGTGGTCCCCACCTTCATGGGAGCCCACGCCATCCCCAGGGAATACGCGGGGCGGGGGGACGATTTCGTCGACCTGCTCGTTACGGAGATGCTGGGGGCCGTAAAAGAGCAGGGGATCGCCCTGTTCTGCGATGTCTTCTGCGAGACGGGGGTCTTCTCCATTGAACAGACGAGGCGCATACTGCTGAAGGCAAAGGAGATGGGGTTCGGCCTGAAGGTCCACGCCGACGAGGTCCACGATACGGGGGGAGCAGCCCTTGCCGCCGAGCTCGGCGCCGTCTCGGCGGAACATCTTCTCGCCGCGAGCGATCAGGGGATCGCCGCCCTCGCCGCCTCCGGCACGGTGGCCATCCTGCTGCCCGCCACCGCCTGGAGCCTCCGCAAGCCCTTCGCCCGGGCCCGCTATATGATCGACCAGGGTGTTCCCGTGGCCCTCGCCACGGACTGCAACCCCGGATCGTCCTTCACCGAATCCATGCCCTACGTCTTCGGCCTTGCCGTGCTGGGGATGGGGCTCACCGTGGAGGAGGCCCTCGTCGCATCCACGAAGAACAGCGCCTGCGGCATCGGAAGAGGGGATCTCTGCGGCACCCTTGAGAGAGGAAAGCAGGCGGACTTTCTCGTCCTCGACGGAGAGACCCCGGCCATCCTCGCCTATCACGGAGGAGTCTCTCCCGTGGAGGAAGTCTACAAGAAAGGGGAACTCGTGGCGTGAAGAGTAAAAACGGGAGACCGGTTCTGTCCCTCGACGGGAAGTCCCTGACCCTTGAGGACGTGGGGAATGTTGCCCGGAGGGGGTACGAGGTCGCCCTTTCCGATGAGGCGTGCCGCCGGGTGGAGGAAGCCTCGGCGGCGGTGAAGACCTGGGAGAATTCCGATGACGTGATCTACGGCATCACCACTGGGTTCGGCGATCTCGCCACGGTGAAGATCTCCCGGAAGGACCGGAGGCTTCTTCAGGAGAACCTTCTGAAAAGCCATGCCTGCGGCGTGGGGGATCCCTTCCCCGAGGACGTCATCCGGGCCATGATGCTCCTTCGGATCAACAGCCTCATCCGGGGCTTTTCAGGCATCAGCCTCGCTGTGCTGAACCAGTTCGTGGCCTTTCTTAATCTGGGAATCCACCCCCTCGTCCCCTGTCAGGGGTCCCTCGGGGCGAGCGGCGACCTCTGCCCCCTCTCCCATCTGGCGTTGCCCCTCCTCGGCCTCGGAAAGGTGCGCTTCCGGGGGCGGACCATGACGGCGGCGAAGGCCCTCTCCACGGCGGAGCTCTCCCCCGTGCAGCTTGGGGCGAAGGAGGGGCTCGCTTTGAACAACGGCACGGCCTCCATGGGCGCCATGGCGGTCCTTGCCCTCCTCGACGCCGAATCCCTCGCCAGGGCGGCGGACATCTCGGCGGCCATCGCCATTGAGGCCCTCCACGGCGTTCCCTTCCCCTTCGACGAGCGGACCCACGCCCTTCGCCCCCACACGGGGCAGGGGGTCGTCGCCCGGAATATCCGGCGGCTCATCGAGGGGAGCGAGATCATCGAAAGATACAAAGGGGGAAAGGTCCAGGACGCTTATTCCCTCCGGTGCGTCCCCCAGGTCCACGGGGCCACGAGGGATGCCCTGGCCTACGTCCGGAAGACCCTTGAGGTGGAGATAAACTCCGTAACGGACAACCCCCTCATCTTCGCCTCCGACGGAGTGGCCATCAGCGGAGGGAACTTTCACGGCCAGCCCCTCGCCCTCGCCATGGACTTCTTCGGGATCGCCCTGGCGGAACTGGCGAACATCTCCGAACGGCGGCAGGCCCGCCTGGTGGACTCGAGCCTCTCCGGCCTTCCCCCCTTTCTCATCGAGAACAGCGGTCTCAACAGCGGCTTCATGATCGCCCAGTACACGGCGGCCTCCCTGGTCTCGGAGAACAAGGTTCTGGCCCACCCCGCCTCGGTGGACTCCATCCCCTCCTCGGCCAACCAGGAGGACCACGTCTCCATGGGAGCCTGGGCCGCCCGGAAGGGGAGGATGATCCTCGACAACGTGCGGAGGGTCCTCGCCATAGAGCTGCTCACCGCATCCCAGGGGCTCGACTTCAGCCGGCTCCTCAGACCCGGAGAGGGGACGGTGGCGGCCCATGACTGCATCCGTTCCGTGGTCCCCTACATCCGCCACGACGAGTACCTGGCCCCCTTCATCGAGAGGGTTGAGGCCCTTCTCGTCCGGGGAGCCCTGGTGGAATGCGTGGAGGAGGCCATCGGTCCTCTCGACTGATCTCCCCCCTTTCGGTTTTTCCAGAACAAAAAAAAGACCTCCCGGAATTGAAGTGCACCCCCGAAGTTGGACATAAATCCGACTTTGGGGGTGCTGTTCAAATGGAGCGGAAGGTCCCTTTGTTTATTTCAGCAGGAAAGGCTACTTCCGGGAGAGCCACTCCCAGGCGAATCCGGCCAGCATGGCCGCCCCTCCTGCAAGGGCGTCATCGTCCACGTTGAATTTCGGATGGTGATGGGGGCCGTCCGTTCCCTTTTCAGGATTTCCCGTTCCGATAAAGAAGTATGTGCCGGGAACTTTCTGCTCGAAATAGCTGAAATCCTCAGAGCCCATGATGAGCTCCGTCTCCTTCACGTTTTCTTCCCCGACGATCTTCTCGCAGACTTCCTTCGCCACCATGGTGACTTCATGGTCGTTGATGGTGCCGGGGATAAAGCGCCTGTAGTCGAGGGCATAGTCGCATCGCCCCATGGCGCAGGCTCCGGCGATGACCCGGCGGATGGCCTCCTCCGCCCGGGCCTGCACGGCGGGGCTGAAGGACCGGACGGTGCCGTTGATCTCCACGGTGTCGGGGATGATGTTGAAGGCCGTATTTCCCCCCTTGAGGGCCCCTGTGCTGATGACCAGGGGCTCCCTGGCGCTGATCTCTCTCCCCACAATGGTCTGGAGGTTGAGGATTATGTTGGCCGCCGTGATGGTGGGGTCGATGGCCAGCTCGGGAGTTGAGCCGTGGCCGCCCTTTCCCCTGAGGGTCACATACCAGCCGTCCGCCGCCGCCATAATCGGCCCCGAACGGCAGAGGACCGTTCCCGTGGGGGCCGCAGACCAGCAGTGAAGGCCGGCGACGGCGTCCACGCCCTCGAGAGCCCCTTCCTCCACCATGGCCTTCGCGCCGGATTTCAGGCCGCTCTCCTCGGCTGGCTGAAAGAGAAAGCGCACCGTCCCGGGAATCTCATCCCGGATTTCCCCAAGGGCCTTCGCCGCTCCGAGAAGCATGGCCGTGTGGGAGTCGTGTCCGCAGGCGTGCATGGCGGCGAGGTTTTGGGATTTGTAGGGCAGATCGTTCTCCTCCGACAGGGGAAGGGCGTCCATGTCCGCCCTCAGGGCGACGATTTTCCCCGGCTTTCCCCCCTTGAGATCGGCCACCAGGCCGCACTCCGTTCCGCCGAAGCCGGCCTTCACGATGGTGCACCCCAGTTCCGTCAGCACCTCCGCCACTTTTTTCGTGGTCTCCAGCTCCTCCCAGGCTATTTCCGGATGGCTGTGGAAGTGACGGCGAAGAGCAATAATCTCGTCCTCCGACGCCTGGACGATCTCCTTGAGTTTTTCGAGCATACACGATCCCCCGTTTCATAAATTCAAAAGATGGGCTGTCTTGAAAAGTACATTATCACCCGCTCCGGGGGAAATCAAGGATGAAAAACATGCCCCTATCCGCAGGGTGGGAAGGGTCACCAGAGGAGCATTGGCGACATTTCTCGACCTGCTCAAAGCTGCTGATCAGAGATGCCCCCGGAAGGGCTCAAAGGAGAGACGAAGGCACCCCTTCCCCGATTTTTGGATTGAGGTCGGGAAAAAAGTTGCGCAAAACCCCTCTTCTTGGGAAAATGGACTGAAGAAGCTATCGAGCAAAGGAGGTCCATCATGAAACTAAGCGCCCGCAATCAGATCAAGGGAACAGTTACGGAGATAAAGGAGGGAGCCGTGGAGGCTCAGGTCACTTTGGAAATCTGCGAAGGCCAGACCATGGTCTCGGTGATCACCATGGATTCGGTGAAGCGCCTCGGCATAGCCGTCGGCTCAGAGGTCTTCGCGGTGGTGAAGGCCGACAGCGTCATGCTGGCCGTCGAGTAGGCCGTATCTGAAAGTATGCCCATTGAACGTCGAAGAGCGGCGGACGGAGAGTCCGCCGCTCTTCCGTCACGGTGAAACCGGGAGGGTGCATCCATGAAAATAGCGGTACTGATAAAACAGGTCCCCGACACGGACGACGTCCGGATGGACGCCGAGAAGGGGACCATGGTCCGGGAGGGGAAGGGGGCCATCGTCAACCCCCTCGATCTGAATGCCCTGCAGGCTGCCCTCGACCTGAAGGAACTGCTCCCCGAGGGAACGGAGGTTGCGGTACTTTCCATGGGGCCGCCGAGAGCCCACGAAGCCCTGAGGGAGTGTCTCTCCATGGGGGCCGACCGGGGGATTCTGCTGACGGACCGGCTCTTCGCCGGAAGCGATACCTGGGCCACGGGAAAGGTCCTCGCCGCGGCCATAGAGAAAGAGGGGCCCTTCGACCTCATCCTTGCGGGGGAGAAGGCCACGGACGGCGAGACCGGGCAGGTCGGCCCCGAGGTGGCCGCCCTCCTTGATATCCCCTTCAGCACCTACGTGAGTGGCCTCACCCTCGCAGGGGGCGGAGTGGAGGTCCGCCGGACCGTGGAGGGAGGGGTTCAGCGGCAGCGCCTCCCCTTCCCATGCCTTTTGACGGTCCTCCACGCCCTGAACGACCCGACCATGCCCACCCTGAGGGGCAAAAAGAGAGCCCGCAGGGCGGAAATACCCTCCCTCGGCGGGGCGGACCTCGGCCTCTCCCCCCATGAGACGGGCCTTGAAGGGTCAGCCACCCGGGTGGTGAAGATCGGATACCCCACCCTCGCCCGAAATACGGAGATGTACGGAGAGGGCCGCCTTGACGAGGGGATCGAACGCCTCGTGGCCATTCTTCGGGAAAGGGCGGTGCTCTAGCATGGCGGACAAGAGAAGGAGCAAAGAGAAATTCTTCGTGGTGGGGGAGGTCCGCCGGGGTCGTCTTGCCCCCCTATGCAGGGAGCTCGCCGGAAAGGCCCGGCAGCTCGCCGATTCCGCCGGCGGGGAGGTCACGGTGATCCTCCTGTCTGACAGGCTCGCCGAGGATCCGGAGACCCTTTTCTCCTCGGGGGCCGACCGGGTGATGGTGGTGGAGCACCCCTCCCTTGCCCTGTATAACCAGGAGATCGAGACCAATGTCCTCGCCTTTCTTCTGAAGAAGGAAAACCCCGCCGTGGTCCTCGCCGGGGCCACCACCT
Organism: Synergistaceae bacterium; assembly: GCA_022837505.1. Classification (GTDB taxonomy): domain Bacteria; phylum Synergistota; class Synergistia; order Synergistales; family Aminobacteriaceae; genus JALHFZ01. The sequence continues at coordinate 13,160 of JALHFZ010000011.1, read as the reverse complement.
CAGGACGGACGACCCTCCCCGCCCTGGCGGCCCGCCTCGAGACGGGGCTGACGGCGGACTGCACCGGGCTCGAGATGGAGGAGGAGACGGGGCAGCTTCTTCAGACCCGCCCGGCCATCGGCGGAAACGTCATGGCCACCATTAGAACCCCCTCCCACCGCCCCCAGATGGCTACGGTCCGTCCCCGGACCTTCCCTCTCCCTCCGGCCTCGGAACGACAGGGAGAGGTTCTCTTCCCCTGGATCCCGCCGTCCCTCTTCGAGAGCAGGGTGGAGAACCTCGGCTTTGAGGAGGGGGACGAAGGGGGAGGGAATATCCAGGACATGGATGTGGTGGTCTCCGGAGGAAAGGGGCTGAAGAGGCCGGACGGCTTCGGGATGCTCCGGGAGCTGGCGGCCCTTCTCGGCGGAGGAGTGGGGGCAAGCCGCCCGGTGGTGGACGCCAAATGGATCGACTACCCCCATCAGGTGGGCCTCTCCGGCAAGGTGGTCGCGCCGAAGGTCTACATCGCCGCAGGCATCTCCGGCTCGGTGCAGCACATGGCGGGGATGCAGACGGCGGAATTCGTGGCGGCCATCAACCGGGACCCCGAGGCCCCCATCTTCCGGGTGGCCGACCTCGGCCTATGCGGAGATCTCTTCGAGATCCTCCCCAGGCTGATCGAGAGAATTCGAGAGGAGAAGAGGAAGCCATGAACCAGACCGTCTATTCCCTCGTCACCGAAGGGGTGGTGAAGGACCTGCAGGCCCTCCTCGGCCCCTCCGCTGTGACGGTGGACCGGGAAAAGCGGGCAGCCTATTCGAAAGACGAGGTCCCCTCCTTCGCCTTCGACAGGGAGTATCTCGCCGAGGCGGTGGTCTTCCCCCGCTCCACGGAGGATGTCTCCGCCCTGATGAAGTACGCGAATGACCATCTCCTTCCCGTTACCCCCAGAGGGGCTGGAACGGGGCTGTCGGGAGGGGCCGTCCCCTTCGCGGGGGGGATTGTCCTCTCCTTCGAGAAGATGGGGCGCATTCTCGAACTGGACAGACAGAACCTCACCATCACGGTGGAGCCCGGGGTCGTCACCGCCGAGATCACGAAGGCCGCCGCCCGGGAGGGGCTGCTCTACGCGGGAGACCCCTGCAGCGGCGACGCCTCCTATATCGGAGGGAACGTGGCGGAGAACGCCGGAGGAAACAAGGTGGTGAAGTACGGCACGACGGGAAACTCAGTCCTCGCCCTCGAGGCGGTCCTGGCGGACGGCACGGTGATGGAGTTCGGCGGCAAGCGGCGCAAGGATGCCACGGGGTACGACTTCGCCCATCTCATCGTAGGGTCGGAGGGGACCCTCGCGGTGGTGACGAAGATCACCCTGAAGCTCCTTCCCCTTCCGGAAAGAGTGGTGGACCTCCTGATCCCCTTTCCGGACGTGGCCTCGGCCATCGACTTCGCCCCCCGCATTCAGAGCGAGGGGAAGGTGATCCCCTCATCCCTCGAGTTTCTCGACCGCAAGTCCATCCGCCTTGCAGAGCGGTTTTTGAATACCTCTCTTCCCTGCGACGATGCGGGTGCCCATCTCATCGTCCAGCTCGAGGGAAACGACCCGGAAGTGCTCGCCGACGAGATGGAGCGCATCGGTGACCTCTGCTTCGCCCACGGGGCGATCGAGGTCTTCGTGGCGGACAACCGGACAACCCGGGACAAGCTCTGGAAGGCCCGGAAGTGCCTCGCCGAGGCCATCATGGCCTTCTACCCCAAATACAGCCTCGAGGACCTTGTGGTGCCCACGAGCGAGATCCCGAAGCTCCTGGAGGAGACGACCCGCCTCTGCCGGAAGTACGGCCTGGAGGAGGCCAACTTCGGCCACGTGGGGGACGGCAACATGCACGTGAACCTCCTCTTTCCCGAGGAGCGCCCCGGCTGGCACGAGGATCTTGAGGAGCTACTGGGGGAACTCTACGACTTCACGGCGAAGATCGGGGGGACCCTGAGCGGCGAGCACGGCATCGGACTGAAGCGGCAGAAGTACATGTGCCGGGTGATGGACGGGGCCCAGATGGAGCTGATCCGTCGGGTGAAGGCAGCCTTCGACCCGAAGAACATTCTGAACCCCGGAAAGATCATCAATTGTCCCGATGGGGGGAACCCTCCCGTATAAGGGAGGCCATCTCCTCGAGGGAGAAGCGGTGGATCCGGTCCGTCCCCTCGAGGAGGCTTTCGGCGAGGTCCCGTTTGAAGGTGTGGAGGTCGACGATCTTCTCTTCGATGGTGTCCTTCGCCACGATCCGGTAGACCGTCACGGGGCGCTCCTGGCCGATGCGGTGCACCCGGTCGGATGCCTGGTCCTCCACGGCGGGGTTCCACCAGGGGTCCATGTGGATCACGTAGTCGGCGGCGGTGAGGTTCAGCCCCGTCCCCCCGGCCCGCAGGCTGATGAGAAAGCAGCTCTTCTCCCCCGCCTGAAAGGAAGCGACCTGCCTTTTTCGTTCCTCCGAGGGGGTCGAGCCGTCGAGGTAGGCGTAGGAGATCCCCTTTCCGTCGAGATACGCCCGGATAATGGAGAGATGGTCCACGAACTGGCTGAAGACGAGGCACCGGTGGCCGTTCTCCAGCAGGTCGTTCAGGATCTCGCCGAAGGCCTTCAGCTTCGCCGAGGGGAAATTCTTCTCGGGGAAGAGCAGGGAGGGACTGCAGCAGACCCTCCGGAGCTTCATGAGCTCAGCGAGGATGACGAACCGCAGGTCCTCCCCTCCCTGCCCCGAGGAGATTCGGGAGAGGGCGTTTCTCCGCACGGCCTCGTAGAGCCCCCGCTCCTCGGGGTCCATCTCCACCCGGAGGGTGATCTCCGTCTTCGGAGGGAGCTCGCTCAAGACCTGGTCCTTCGTCCGGCGGAGCAGAAAGGGGCGGAGGATTTTCCTCAGCCGCGCCCGGGCGTTCTTATCGTCGTTCTTGACGATGGGGGTGGCGAAGCGGCGGTTGAAGCTCTCCTTTGAGCCAAGGAGTCCGGGGTTGAGAAAACGGAAGAGGTTCCACAGCTCGCCGGGGTGGTTCTCCATGGGGGTCCCCGTGGCGATGATCCGGAAATCCCCCGTCAGGTTCATGGCCGCGGCGGAGCGCTTCGTGCCGCTGTTTTTGATGGCCTGGGCCTCGTCCAGGACGACGGTGTGCCAGGAGATCTTCTGAAGGGGCCCCTCCTTCCGCTGAAGCATTCCGTAGCTCGCCACCACCACGTCGAAGGGGCCCAATCCGTCGAGGATATCCTTGCGGCTGCCCGGGCGGTATTCCCTCAGATTCAGCGTGGGGGCGAACCGGTCGGCCTCGAGAAGCCAGTTGGGGCAGACAGACGTGGGGGCGGCCACGAGGGCAGGCCCGTCGAGGCCCATGTCGTCGGCGAGACAGGCCCCGGCCCTCATGTGGGCAAGGCGGACCAGCCAGTCGAACCCCTCCTTCTGATACTCCCGCAGCTCCCCCCGGAAGGTGGGAGGGAGAAGGGGCGTGATCGTCCGGGCCTCCTCCACAAGGGAACGCTGCTTTTCCCAATCATCGTCCCCCGAGAAGGTTCCCGATGCCGTCTGGAATTTTTCCAGCAGGAGGGCGGAGAGGGGGGAGAAGCGCAGCTCCTCACCCCTCCAGTCCCCGAGAGCCCGCAGATCCTCGAGCCTTTTTCTGAGGTCCTCCGTGACGGCGAGGAATTCCCCTTCCCCCAGGGGAAGAAACCGTCCCGTCCCCGAGGCAAGGAGTTCGCTCGCCTCCCTGAGAGAGAGGACCGTTTTCTCATCCAGGGCGATCTCTCCGGAGAGGGCAAACCAGTCCCGTCCCGACCGGACGGACGCCCGGACCCCGTCCATTCCGGCGGAAGCCCGTACCCGTACGGCTCCGCCCTTGGGCCATTCGAGGACCACCGAGTCGCCGAGGGCCGAGAGCTGAAGCAGAAGTTCCAGGGCTGCTTCGGGGTTGTCGAGCATCCAGTGGAATTCCCCCTGCTGCTCCCCCTCGGCGAGGGCCGGGCAGAGGAGGGTGAGCTCCGACGCTCTTTGCCGTTCTTCCTCCAGATTCCGAAGGGTGGATATTCTCCGGCCGTCCACGAGGGCCAGGAGGGTTGCCCCTCCCTTTCCCGGGCGGCATGAAGGCGTTCCCGGCCCGAGGGGGCGGACCGCAAGGGAGATGGAAAACCCCTCCCCCGAAGGGGCGAGTTGAACGGAAATCCGACTGTCCGGCTCTGTCCGGGTTGTGTCGAGGTCTTCGGCACTCTGCTCTGACGTGACGGGCAGCAGTGCTGCCAGAGATTTGACCGTATTGAAGAGAATCTCCTGCCCCTCTTTCGGAACGAAGAGACCTTCTTCTCCAAGAAGGGAGAGCAGGGAGAGGTGTTTTTCTTCGAAGGAGACCGCCTTGAGGTGATTCGGCCCCTCTTCGCTGACCACGATGCCGGAAAAAGAGGCTGATGAGGAAGAGGGAACAAGTTTGACCCTGTAGCCCCCCCTCTTTTTTTCGATCTCAAGGCGGGGTTCTTCAAGGACGATCTCCACCGGCCATTCCTCCCCCCGGCGGAATAGATAGGGGTGTCCGGCCAGGGCCTTGACGAGCTTGCCCGGGTTGAATTCGTACCATCGCTTGTAATACCAGCCGTCGTACCCTCCCGCTTCTTCCACCGCTCCCGCTGCGGCCACATCCTGTTTCGTCAGCCAGTCCTGCCGGACCAGCTCATTCCGGAGGCGCTTCAGGGCGACGGCCCGCCCCCGGCTCCACTTTCCCGACGCCTGCAGCACCTGTTCGATGGGGGAGAAATCCACGGACTTTAAACGCCCCATCTCGTCCTGTTCCCAGTCGCATTCCCATATGAGCCGTCGTTTTTTTTCAGATGTTTTCGCCCCCCGGCCGAGTTCGTCGAGGGCTGAGAGGGCGTGCATCCACTCCTCCTTCCGGGGGAGGAGGGAGGCGAGGGATCGCCGCCGGGGGACGGGACGGGCGGGGGTGACTTCCAGCAGGTCCGCAAGTTCAGCAGCGAGGAGGGACACCCCCCCGTTCTCCTCGAGGGATTTCAGGGTTTTCAGAAGGCATGGCCGGTACTCCCCAAGGCGTTCGGAATCGGTCCAGTAGACCGCAAGGGCGACGAATACTGTGAACCATTTCGGCCAGGAGGGGTTTTCGCACAGGTCGGGAGTATAGATGGAAAACAGCCGGTCGCTTCCCCTTCCGGCGCAGAGTAGACCGAGGCGAAGCGGCTTTTTTCGATTCCTGTGCTCAGGACGGCTGCGGCCTTTTTATGCTGCTCCCGGGCCAGGAGCAGAAGGGGGTGAAAAAGACCCGAAAAGGTGTTGAAGGTGACCTTCCGGGCCCCCTCTTCCTTCCGGAGGCGCTTCAGCCCCTCCTCGTACAGCTCAAGGGCCCGGCCTTCCTCCTCTTCATCAAGCCAGGCGAGAATACCCCGGAGGGAATAAAAACGGGCTTCCGAATATTCTGAGGCGAGGGAGGCTGCGGCGGAGAAGTCCCCTCCGAGGAGGAGCGTCTCCGCCATAAGAAAGGGGTCTAATTCTTCCTCTTCACCGGGTGAATTGCGGATATCCTTTTTTGCCATGGGGTGCTCAGAAGGGCCGGTACAGGGGGGCTATGGCGAAGGCGGCGAGGAGGGCTTCCTTCATGCTTACGGGGTTTGCCTTTCCCTGCCATGCGATGTCGAAGGCCGTGCCGTGGTCCACGGAGGTCCGGATGAAGGGGAGGCCGAAGGTGACGCTCACCGTGCGGTAGAAGTCGTAGGTCTTGGAGGCGATGTGCCCCTGGTCGTGATAGAGGGAGACCACCACGGCGTACTTCCCCTGGAGGGCGAAGTAGAAGACGCTGTCCGCCGGAACGGGGCCCACGGCGTTGATCCCCTTCTTTCGGGCCATCTCCACGGCGGGGATGAGGAACCGGGCCTCCTCGTCGCCGAAGAGCCCGCCGTCGGAGGCATGGGGGTTCAGGGCGGCCAGGGCGATGGTCCCCGTGGGGAGGCCGATGGACTCGAGGCATTTGGCGGCCACCTCGATGGAGGCGAGGACCTCCGAGGCGTCGAGGGTCTCGATGGCCTGCTTCAAAGAGAGATGGCGGCTGTGGAAGAGAATTCTGAGTTTGTCCACGAGGAACATGGTGTAGCTCCGGGCGGCGCCGGACATATCGGCGAGCATCTCCGTGTGGCCGATCCAGGGAGCCCGAGCGGCCCTGAGGGCCTCCTTGTTGATGGGGGTCGTGGCGATGCCCAGGGCCTTTCCGGCTCCGCACAGCTCCACGGCCTTTCGGATATAGGCCACGGAGGCCTCTCCGGCAAGGGCTGATACCTTCCCCACCGGGAGGGCCGCAAGATCGGGGATCATCTTCAGATCGACAACGGGCAGCTCGTCGGGAGACCCCGAAGGAGCAGCATTTTCGTCAACAGTCCGAAAGGCCATCTTCAGGCCGAGCCTGTTCCGCACAGCCTCAAGGACGGTAAGGTCGCCGACGAGCAGAGGAACCCCCTTGTCCCATACTTCGGGGTCCGCTATGCTCTTCAGGGCTATCTCAGGGCCGACCCCGGCGGGATCGCCCATGGGAACTGCTATCACTGTATCTTTCATTGTCATTTCCTTTCCTTTCTGAGCCACAGGACGGAGCGGTAGATGCCGTCAACTTCACCGATCAGACCGCCCTTGGTGACCACCTTTTTTCCGGCGCTCTTTCCGTCGAGGATCCTTCCCCCCATGACGAGGGGCTGGATCTCCCTTTCCGGAAGGAGAAGGGTTGCCCCCGCCTCTTCGAAGAAGACGGCGGCGGTATCTCCCCCCGACAGAATTATACCCTGAATATATTCTCCGGACATTTCGAGGGCACTTCTTCCGAGAAGGGCGAGGGTTTTGGCCGTGGCGTCCTCCCTCCCCCTCACCTTGCGGGCTTCGGGGCGAATAAGAAGGAATTCCATGCCCTTCCGGCTCAGGGAAGAGAGGAATTTCTGAAAACGGCTCAGAGCCTCCTTCGGCTCTTCCTCAGCGGAGAGAGTGAACTCCTCCCGGCGGACCTTGCCGTCGAGAAAGGCGAGCTGCCCGGCCGTTTTCTCCGACGTGCTGCCTATGACGGCAAGGACGAAGCCCCCGGAGCGGTGAAGGAGGCGGCGGGAGAGAAAGGCTGCGGAGAAGGGGCCGGGATCCACGGGAATAATCTCCCGGTCCAGACCGGCCGCTCCTGCGGCAATCCGGTCGATATCCTCATCCGTCAGGGCGTCGGCCGTGACGATCCGCACCCCCTGACTGGCCATCCTGTCCAGTTCCGCGGCAATGGCCTCTTCCCCCCCCCGGACGGTCTCCATGGTCAGTGCGCCCAGGGGAAAGGGGCCTTTGAAATAATCTGAAACCAGGCTTGTGGAGATGGGCCAGAGGGGGTCCCGGGCCACTTCCGTGCGCTCGAGAAGGGCACCGGACAGAAGGTGATACCCCCCCACGGTCGTCCGCCCCGATGACGGATAGGCGGGGACGACAAGGGCCAGAGCATCGGGCCGGGCCTTCAGGAGTTCGGCCGTCTCGAGGAAGAGATGCCCCCGGAGGGTGGTGTCGATCCGTTTCGCCATAGATATGCCGGGGGGGAGAGAGGATATGACATGGTGAAAAATCCGGCTGACTTCCTCCGGGGGGCGCCGCCGGGAATCGCAGTTGATCACGAGAGCCTCCCCCTCTTCCGGGGGAGGAAGCTCCGAGGTGAGGCGGATGAGCTGCCGGACGGGTACGCCCCGGTCCTTCAGCAGGATGGACTGCACCGACGAGCCCGTGAGATCGTCGCAGAGGACGGCGAAGGAGTTCACGCCTATTTCACCAGCTTCAGAATTCCGAGGGAGAGGGCGGGGAAGTTGCTGATGATCATGATGGCCACGATCTCCGCGGCGAGGAAGCCCAGGATCTTCCGGGTGATCTGTTCGAGACGGACATTTTCATCCTTCACCAGTGACATGGCCACGAAGAGATTGACCGCCATGGGGGGAGTGATCATCCCCACGGAGGTGTTCACCACCATGATGATCCCAAGCATGAGGGGGTCCATGCCGATGGCTGCGGTGATGGGCAGCAGAAGGGGTGCCATGAGCAGGATGATGGCCTGGGTTTCAAGGAAGATCCCGAGAAAGAGCAGTATAAGGTTGATCATGGTGATGAGGATGAAGGGTGTGGAGGAGACGGAGACGATCCACGCGGCGATCTTTGACGAGACCTGACTCACGGTGATGAGCCACGACATGGACTGGGAGGTGGCGATGACGAAGAAGACCACGGAGGTGCTGATTCCGGCGTTGATGATGACGGTCTTCATGGTCTTCAGATCAAGTTCCCGGAAGATGAAAACACTCACGAGAAAGCTGTAGATCACCGCTACGGCCCCGGCTTCAGTAGGGGTAAAGACCCCTCCGTAAATTCCTCCGAGGATGATGACCGGCATGATGATGGCAAGGATCGACTCCCGAAGAGCCGTGAAGAAGTCAGAAACCGTACTGCTGGCTTCCTTCGGAATATCCATGCGGATGGACTGGAAGACCACCACGAAGCTGAGGACGAGGGCGATGATCAGTCCGGGGATAAAACCCGCGAGGAAGAGGTCACCGATGGAGACTCCCGCCACCACACCGAAGGTGATCATGGGGATGGAGGGAGGGATAACCACTCCGAGGGTTCCCCCCGCAGCGGCGATGGCCGCGGCGAAGGCGGGAGGGTACCCCTTCTTGATCATGGAGGGGACCATAATCCCCCCGATGGCCGCCACAGTGGCAGGGTTCGAGCCGCTGATGGCCCCGAAGAAGGCGCTTGCGAGGACGGTGATCAGTCCGAGCCCTCCCCGGAAGCCCCCCACCATCACCGAGGCGAGGCGGACGAGCCGGCGGGAGATGCCTCCGTGTTCCATGAGCCCTCCGGCCAGCATGAAGAAGGGGATGGCCATGAAGGGGAAGGAGTCGGCGGAGGTGAACATCCTCTGGGCCACCACCACGGGGTTCAGGGGGAGGTTGCTCAGGGTGATCCCCGCGATGGAGGCGAGTCCGATGCTCACCCCCACGGGGATATTGAGAAAAATAAGGATGATGAGAAGGGAGAACATGATGATTGCCATGCTATTTCACCTCCGAAGGGGAAGAAGCCTCAGCCCGGAGATCCGCGATGGTCTCTCTGTACCCCTGGAAGGCCCGGAGGCCTACGAGGAACATCCCCAGGGGAACGGCGGAATAGGGGATCCACATGGGGATGAAGAGGGCCGGAGTGGTCTGCCCCATGGAGATCTGGTGGAGGATGAGCTGGCGGTAATAGTACATGATCATGAAGGCGAAGCCCACGATGACGGCGATCCGGAAGGTCTCAAGGAAAATCCGGAGCCGGAGATTTTTGACAAGGCCCGTAAAAAAATTGACCCCCACGTGGGCCCCCTTTTTCATGGCGAGGCCGGCCCCTATGTAGGCCATGAAGACCATGATGTACCGGGCAACCTCCTCTCCCCAGAACATGGGGAAGAGGTTGAAGTACCGGGCGAGGGTGGCGGAGAAGACCACGACCACCATAAGGGGAAAGAGAATCAGCAGCACATATTCCTCGAAGTGATCAAAAAATGTTCGCATGAATACCCCCTGGAATTTTCCTGAAAAAAAGGAATCCGGAACGGCCGAGCCATTCCGGATTCCCCGTCGGATTTCCCTACTTCTGGGCGTCGATGAGCTTCTGAATGGCCTCCTTGCCTACTTTTTCCTCAAACTCCTTGTAGACGGGCTGAACAGCCTCGAAGAACTTCGCCTTATCCGGCTCGGTGATTTCCATCCCCTGAGCCTTGAGGCTTTCAACGAGCTTCTTCTCATTTTCCATGCTGTATTCCCGCTCCCATTTCCGGGCTTTCAGTTCCGCCTCGGTGAAGATCTTCCGCTGTTCATCCGTGAGCTTCTTCTCCCAGAAATCCTTGTTGATCAGCAGGATGGCGGGGGCATAGAAGTGTCCGGTGAGGGAAAGGTACTTCTGAACTTCGGCGAATTTCGACGTGGAGATGATGATCAGGGGGTTCTCCTGGCCGTCCACCGTCCCCTGCTGAAGGGCGGTGAACAGCTCTCCGAAGGGCATGGGCACGGGGTAGGCCCCAAGGGTCTTGAAGGTCCCCACGTGGATGGGGTTCTCCATGAGGCGGATCTTCAGACCGTTCAGATCTTCGGGAACGGCAACGGGTCTCTTCGAATTCGTGAGCATCCGGAAGCCGTTCTCCCAGATGCCGAGAGCGACCATTCCCTTGGAGAGGACGGAGTCGAGGATCTTCTTCCCTTCGGGGCCGTCCATGTATTCATAGGCCTTCTGACGGTCCTGGATGATGAAGGGAAGGTCGAAGACGAGAAAGGCGTTCGTAAAGTTGGCCAGGGGAGCGGAGGAGATGAGGGTCATCTCCAGGGTTCCCATGGAGACCCCTTCGATGGCGTCCCGCTCGGAGCCGAGCTGGGCGGAGTGGAATATCTGAAGCTCCATCTGGCCGTTCGAGGCTTCGCTTAGAAGCTGCCCCAGATGCTCGAGCCCCTTGTTGTAGTGGGAATCGGGCGCAATGGTGTGGGCGACCCGGACGACGATTTTATCGGCAGCAAAGGCGCTTCCGGCGGCGAGAAGGAGCAGGCAGATAACGAAAAGGGAAAGCCATTTCTTCATGAGTATTCCTCCTTAAAATGGTCTGATCCTGATGGGATATTTCCTGCATACCTGAAAGGGTGAAAAGACAAAGGCTCCGCTGTTCTCTACACTTTTTTCCGGCGTTCAGCTCCTTTCTCCCTGCAAGTCTTTTGAAAAATCATACCGCAAAAGGAAGGGAGATGCCAGTGGGAAATTTCAATACAATTCAACGGAAAGAATCAATGAATGGAGCCGCCCGATCCGAAAAATGTGCGCAATACCCTCTGGAACCGCTGCCGTAAACGTAATCATAAAATTCCCGTCTGCCTTTAAGAATCCCATGGAGGTTGTAATGATATAGTAAGCAATATTCCCTTTGGTGCAAAGGGAATATTGATCCGGTTTTTCCGGCGAAAAGCGAAGAATGCAGGAGGTTTTGTCATGGCAAGGGAAATACGGACTATCAGGAAGATTGTCACCGGAAGGGATGCCGTGGATGGTGCGGGCGTCAAGCTCGTGAGGGTCATTGGTCACCGGGACACGGAGGACTTCGACCCCTTCCTGCTTCTGGACGCCTTTGATTCCACCGACCCGCAGGATTACGTCAAGGGATTTCCGTGGCACCCCCACCGGGGCATCGAGACGATCACCTATCTGATCAAAGGTGATATCGAACACGGTGACAGTCTCGGAAACAAAGGCAGCATCCTCGACGGTGAATGCCAGTGGATGACCGCCGGTTCAGGGATCATTCACCAGGAAATGCCCAAGGCACGGGACAGGCTGCTCGGAGTTCAGCTCTGGCTCAATATGCCCGCCCGGAAGAAGATGGAGGTCCCGAAATATCACGGAATCGTCAGTGCCGATATTCCCGTGATCGATGAGGGGGACAGCACAATACATATCCTGGCCGGAAACTACAAGGGCCTTTCCGGCCCAATGGAAGGCGAGTATGTCAAAGCCCTGTTTCTTGACGTGGAAGTCGGCCGGGGAGGGGAGTGGACTCTCGATACGGAGAGTGGCGAAACCGTGTTCGTCTATATCGTGGAGGGAGAGGGGGCATTTGACCCCTCAGGAGAGATTTATCCCGCGAAGCGGGCCCTTCTGTTCAACAAAGGAAATCAAGTGCAGGTTAAAGCTTCGGAAAGCGGACTACGCTTTCTGCTGATGTCAGCGAAGCCCCTCGAGGAACCGATCGCCTGGGGCGGCCCTGTCGTCATGAATACAAAAGAAGAGCTGGATCTCGCTTTCCGGGAGATTGACGAGGGAACATTCATCAAGGGATCTTCTCCCGAAAAGCGGCAATGAGGCAAATCTACAGCTCTTCTTTTTCGCAGCTTTCAGCCTCTGCGGCCACGATACCCATCCCTTTGTTCGTGCACACGATCCGGCGGACAGCTTCCAGATCTTCCCGGGTGTCGACGCTCGGCCCCTGCTTTTTCGCGGCGGTGACTGCGACTTTCATGGAGTATCCGTGCTCCAGGATCTTGAGCTGTTCGAGGGATTCCGCCAGCGAAAGGGGCGTCGGCGGGAGAGTGACGTAAAGGTCCAGGAATTCTCTCCGAAAACCGTAGATGCCCACATGCTCGTACACCGGGGGGGCACCCTCTTCCGAGCGGAGAAAGGGGATGGGAAAACGGCTGAAGTAGAGGGCAAACCCCCGAAGATCCCGCACCACCTTCACCACCGATGGATCGCCCAGCAGCGCGGCGTTGGCGACAGGGACGCACAGCGTGGAGGAATGGGCGGATTCGTCGTCGAGGAGTACCTTGGCGGTTTCAGCGATCATGAGCGGGTCGAGGAGGGGTTCGTCCCCCTGGATGTTCAGCACGATATCGCCCTCGAACATCCCCGCCGCCTCGGCCACCCTGCACGTTCCGTTAGGGTGATCGGGGGAGGTGAGCACCGCTTCACCGCCGAAGACACGCACCGCCTTCAGAATACGCTCGTCGTCAGTGGCGACGACAAGCCGGTCGAGCAGGGAAGAGCGGGAGGCCCGCTCGTAGACCCTCTGAACAAGAGTCTTGCCGCATATATCGGCCAGAGGCTTGCCGGGGAGGCGTGTCGAGGCATACCGGGCGGGGATCACTCCGAGGATCTTCATGACCTTCGCTCAGCCCCCTCGGCGGGAAGAGAGCACGTCCGGGCCCGGGCGAGAATCTTCTCCCGGTCTACAGGCTGAATCTCTCTGACGATCCACTCCCGCATGGCCTTCCCCTCGGGGGTATGCTGCGCGTAGCTCATGAAGTCGAGGGAAATTCCGAGTTCCCCCGCAACCTTCCACGCGAGGACCGGCCAGACCTGCCCGATATCGCCGATGACGGGAATGCTCCCCTCGTGCCGGGCGAAGGCGGACATCTCCATCCTGAAGGGGATCTTCGAGATCTTGGTCTTCGGCAACCCCTGGTTGATGGCCTCCTGTATCATTGATCCGCTCGTCTCCAGATCCCGGGCCTTTCGGAGGTTCTCGTCGAGATCGATGCGGATGATCGTCTTGCCCCGCAGGGAGTAGACCGGAAGTCCTTTCCACCACGACCAGATGCCGTGCCCCGTGTAGCATTCGAAGGG
>JALHFZ010000205.1 GCA_022837505.1 Synergistaceae bacterium | reverse complement strand
GTAGGGGGCGACCTGGCTCCACGTCAATGATTTCATGTACCTCATCCGTTTCAATCCACGCCCCCGCGTAGGGGGCGACCGATTGTCTATCCACCAGGAAGCCTGTGTTTCATTGTTTCAATCCACGCCCCCGCGTAGGGGGCGACGTGTCACAGGCAAAAACCTTGTTCGTATCTTTGGGTTTCAATCCACGCCCCCGCGTAGGGGGCGACGAGAGCGATTGGGAAGATATTGCTTCTGTATAAGAGTTTCAATCCACGCCCCCGCGTAGGGGGCGACTTTCCTCTGCCGTGGCGTTTGGGTTGTGAATGTTAAATTTCAATCCACGCATCCGTGTAGGATGCGACTTGATGATATGGGGATAAAAGAGGTTCGGTTGCGTATTTCAATCCACGCATCCGTGTAGGATGCGACCTCATGTTGTTCCCAACAAATTGAATGCCGATCGAATTTCAATCCACGCATCCGTGTAGGATGCGACAAAGGACTTTATCCCCATTTGCAAATCATCGGCTTCATTTCAATCCACGCATCCGTGTAGGATGCGACTTGGAACCTGCTTTCAGTTGCGCCAAACAAATGGATATTTCAATCCACGCATCCGTGTAGGATGCGACATTCCTGTATACCAATGGCAGGCAAACATAGGGCATTTCAATCCACGCATCCGTGTAGGATGCGACGCGGCGCGGCTATTGCTGAATCCGATTTTTCCCTCATTTCAATCCACGCATCCGTGTAGGATGCGACCGATGCTGTGTCCATTGTAATTCGTCCGCAAGGATTTCAATCCACGCATCCGTGTAGGATGCGACGTACAAGAAAAGTGCCGCCCCATGGTTGAACGAGCGATTTCAATCCACGCATCCGTGTAGGATGCGACTTTTATCCGCCGGATTCGACGTACTCGACATTATATTTCAATCCACGCATCCGTGTAGGATGCGACGTTTAGTCATGGATAATTTACGAATTGTTGTCGAAATTTCAATCCACGCATCCGTGTAGGATGCGACGTTGGAGCGATGATCCCGTTGTTGCAGCAGTCATATTTCAATCCACGCATCCGTGTAGGATGCGACCCTACCTATACGGGCAGAAAAGATATAGGAAGCCGCATTTCAATCCACGCATCCGTGTAGGATGCGACTTGCAGGCGTGGTGCAAACACACGGGCCGGTAACGATTTCAATCCACGCATCCGTGTAGGATGCGACTTGATGATATGGGGATAAAAGAGGTTCGGTTGCGTATTTCAATCCACGCATCC
>JALHFZ010000204.1 GCA_022837505.1 Synergistaceae bacterium | reverse complement strand
CCCGGCAGACCGTGACGGCACATATGTGGTAAAGGCGGCCCTGCACGTTGACGGCAGGGAGGCCTGCGAGGCGGAGACCTCCTTCGTGCAGGGGGCTGCTTCCGGTACGTATGCCCGGCTCCCCGTGGAGAAGAAGCTCTTTTCGGATACGGCCAGATACGTCCCCTTCGTACCCACCGGCAAGTTCGTCACGGATCATATCAACTGGGCGAAACCGTACGCGAAGGGGAGCATACGGGGGCTCTTCATGGTCTCCGCGCTCCAGGAGCGCGAGGTGGTGGAACTGGCCCAGCGCATGGAGCTGGATTACACGGTATCTACGCTGACCTTTGACTATTTTGAGATAGGATGGTACCAGGCGGACAGCCTCTCTTCCAAGGGTTTCAACGAGGTTGCGGAGCTGCTTGACGGCGAGTATGACTTCATGCTCGTCAGCGGCTCCTACAATCCCAGCGCCTGGGGCAGGAAGCAGGGCGAGGAGATCTACTGGGACTACTTCAACAAGGATACCCAGGAGAAGATACTGGGGCGGGTGTCCGAGGGGATGCCGCTCATATATATCTACCCACTCAAGCTCTCCGGGAAGATGCAGGATTTATATAAGGAGAGCCGACCGATAGACGGGACGGACAAGAAGTACCTGTTCGAGAACATACCCGCCCTCCCTAAGCTGAATCCGTCCTCCGTGAAGACCGTCCGGTACGGGCGGGGGAGCATAGTATTTATGGACTATCCGGGGCAGTGTCTTACCGCCGATCCCGACTCCGACCCGGGGTACGGCTACTATGACTACTTCTGCTCCTTCCTCGCGAAGGCCGTCTTATGGGCCGGCGGAAAGAAGCCGTCTGTGCTCCTGACCGGTCTTTCGGCTTCCGAGGCGGGCCTGGACCTCGCGGTGGAGAACAGCGGCCCCGCCTTCGACGGCACGATGGAGGTGACGATCCGCGATTCTCTGGGGCGAAGTAAAGAAATCGTGAGCCGCCGGGCACAGGTTGCAGACGGCAGGAGCTCTTTCCATTTCGATTTCGCAAAATTGCCGGGGGGCATGTATCTTGCCGATTGCAGTTTAAAGGATGCCTCCGGGAAGGTTGTGGACTGGGCGACTAAAGAGGTGCATGCGAACCCACCGGTGAGTATTACCGGTATCAAGCTGAATGCCGCGGCCTGCAAAGACGGTGACGTTGTCTCCGGCAGCGTGTCCGTAAAGGGTGAGACCGCCTCTATAAAGAAGCCCGAACTCTCCGTTTCTTGGGAGGATGCCTTCGGCAGGGT
>JALHFZ010000081.1:6138-12993 GCA_022837505.1 Synergistaceae bacterium | reverse complement strand
GGTGGTTGAAAAACTCGCCATCGGCCGGGCCGACTAGGAAGGGGGAGAGTCCATGGCAATGTACCGTTCTCACGTACTGATCTGCGGAGGCACGGGATGTGTCTCCAACGGGGCGACGGAAGTCACCGAGGCGATGCGCAAAGAGCTTGCCCGGCGGGATCTCACCGGTGAAGTCCTCGTGGTGCCCACGGGGTGCCACGGCATGTGCGAGATGGGGCCCATCATGGTGGTCTACCCCGAGGGGACTTTCTACAGCCGGGTGACCGCCGAAGACGTTCCCGAAATAGTGGAGGAGCATATCTACAAGGGGCGCCCCGTGGAGAGGCTCATGTATTCCGGCGGAGAGGAGATGCCCACGGTTCCCCATTACAAGGACATCCCCTTCTACGGAAAGCAGCACCGCATCGCTCTGAAAAACTGCGGATACATCAACCCCGACAATATTGAAGAGTATATCTCCCGGGGGGGGTACGAGGCTCTGGCCAAAGCCATCACCTCCATGACTCCGGTCCAGGTGATTGATGAACTGAAGGCCTCCGGCCTCCGGGGGCGCGGGGGCGGCGGATTTCCCACGGGGCTCAAGTGGAGCTTCTGCGCCGCGGCGAAGGGGGACAAGAAATATGTCATCTGCAACGCCGACGAGGGCGACCCGGGGGCCTTCATGGACCGGTCCATTCTCGAGGGGGACCCCCATGCCATCCTCGAGGGGATGCTTCTCGGAGCATTCGCCATGGGAGCGAACGAGGGGTACATCTACTGCCGGGCGGAGTATCCCCTGGCGATTCAGCGGCTGAAGACGGCCATCGAGCAGGCGGAGAACTACGGCCTTCTCGGAGAGAACATCATGGACACGCCTTTCTCCTTCACGGTCCACGTGAAGGAAGGCGCCGGCGCCTTCGTCTGCGGCGAGGAGACGGCCCTCATGGCCTCCATCGAGGGACAGCGGGGGATGCCCCGTCCCCGTCCTCCCTTCCCCGCGAACTCCGGACTGTGGGGGCTTCCCACGAATATCAACAACGTTGAGACCTGGGCAAACGTTGCCCAGATCATCGCCCACGGAGGCGAATGGTATGCCGCCATGGGGACGGAGAAATCCAAGGGGACGAAGGTCTTCGCCCTCACGGGAAAGGTGAAGCATACGGGCCTCGTGGAAGTTCCCATGGGGATCACCCTACGGGAGATCATCTTCGATATCGGCGGAGGAATTCTGAACGACCGGAAGTTCAAGGCTGTCCAGATCGGCGGCCCCAGCGGCGGCTGCCTCACTGAGGAGCACCTTGACACCCCCGTGAGCTATGAGACCCTGACGGCCCTGGGGGCCATCATGGGGTCGGGCGGCCTCGTGGTCATGGATGAAGACAACTGCATGGTGGACGTGGCGAAGTTCTTCCTTGAGTTCACCCAGAAGGAATCCTGCGGCAAGTGCAGCCCATGCAGGGAGGGAACGAAGCACATGCTCCTCCTCCTCAACAAGATCAGTGAGGGGAACGGAACCATGGAGGACCTCGAGACCCTCGAAAACCTCGCCAACATGGTGCAGGAAATGTCCCTGTGCGGACTGGGGCAGACCGCTCCCAACCCGGTGCTCACAACGCTGCGCTACTTCAGGGATGAATATGTCGCCCATATCCGGGACAAGAAATGCCCCGCCGGAGCGTGCACGGCCCTGCTCGAGTACAGCATTCTCCAGGACGTCTGCAGGAAGTGCGGCATCTGCGCCCGTAACTGCCCGGTCCACTGCATCCCCGGAGACAGAACTTCCGGATACGTAATTGAGACCGAACGGTGCATCCGTTGCGGCACATGCTTCGAAAAGTGCCCCTTCGGCGCTATCGAAAAAAAGTAATTCCTGAGGAGGAAGACTATGAGTGAAATCACCCTCGTCATCGACGGAGTAGAATGCAGGGGGGAAAAGGGAGACACCATCCTCGAGGTCGCCCGGAAGAACGATATCTATATTCCGACCCTCTGCTGGATGGAAGGGCTCACCCCCATCGGATCATGCCGCATGTGCGTAGTGGAAGTGGAGAAAAACCCGAAGCTTCTCACGGCCTGCACGACCCCCGCGGTTCAGGATATGCGGGTCTCCACGAAAACGGAGAAGCTTAAAAAATACAGGCTGCAGATACTCGAACTGCTCTTCGCAGGACGGAACCATTTCTGCATGTTCTGCTCTCAGTCGGGAGACTGCGAGCTTCAGAGGCTCGCCATAGAGCACGGAATGGACAACGTACGGTATCCCTTCCTGTACGAGTCCTTCCATAACGATGCCACCGACCCCCATATCCAGATAGACCACAACCGGTGCATCCTCTGCCTCCGGTGCATCCGGGTCTGCGCGGAAAAAGTGGGGGCCCATACCCTCGATCTCGAACAGCGGGGCTGGGGAACGAACATCGTGGCCGATCTCGGAAAAAAACTTGGCGAAAGCGACACCTGCATCACCTGCGGCGCCTGCGCCCAGGTGTGCCCCACGGGAACCATCACCCTCCGGGACTTCGTCTACCGGGGCAGGCGGAACGACTGCGACGATATAGTGGAGAGCATCTGCCCCCTCTGTTCCCTGGGGTGCCGGATCAAGGCATGGGTCCGCACGGGAAGCGTCGTCCGGGTGGAGGGTCTTTCCGGAACGAGCGCCGACGGCGGCCAGCTCTGCCAGAGAGGGCGCTGG
Organism: Synergistaceae bacterium; assembly: GCA_022837505.1. Lineage (GTDB taxonomy): Bacteria > Synergistota > Synergistia > Synergistales > Aminobacteriaceae > JALHFZ01. The sequence goes on along the minus strand of JALHFZ010000081.1, from coordinate 10,322 downwards.
GAGCTTCCGAAATCCACTGAGCGGGACCGGGTTACCGTTCCCATGATCCGCACGGGCTCCACCTTCCGGGAGGCATCCTGGGATGAAGCCCTCACTCTCGCCGCATCCAAGATGAAGGGGGCCCTCGAGTCAGGCAAGGCCGCTGCCCTTCTCTCCGAGCTCTCCACCGACGAAGAGCTCACCGTCATGTCCTCCTTCTTCCGGGATACCCTGAAGATGGACAAGGTCGACGGCTACTACGGAAACATGCTCAGAGGGTTCGTGGACGGCTTCAGGCCCTTCGCAGACCAGGGGATCCGCCCCTTCACGGCGGCCCACAACATCGCCTCAAGCGACGCCATCGTGCTCCTCGATGCAAACCCCCAGGAGGAGGCCCCTGTGGCCGCAAGCTACATCCGCGTCTCCACCATTCTTGAGCGGGCGAAACTTGTCAACATCTCCACGGTAAAGAACCCCTTCGAGGGGATCACCGACGTGGATATCCGCACCACCGAAAAAGAGATGGAAGACCTTATCCGCACCCTGAGACAGGGTGTGGAGGGGCAGGACGTTCCCGAAAAGCTGAAAGAGGCCGCCGAGCTGCTGAAGAACGCCCAGAAGCCCGTCATCGTCATCGGCTCTTCCCTTGCCTCCTATCCTTCCATCGTCACAGAGGCAGTGAACCTCGCCGTAGCCTCGGGCGCCTTTTTCGAGGACGGCCTCGGAGTGGTCCCCATGCTCAGGGCAAGCAACAGCCTCGGCGCTCTGAATACCGTTACCGGCACGAAAGACTGGCTTACGGACAGCGATCTTGATTTTCTCTACGTACTCTCCACCGGAATGGTGGATGAGGACAAGCGGGCCCTCGAGGCCATGTCCCGGGCACGGTTCGTCGTTGTACACACGCCCTTCATGTCCCACCCCCTGGTGAATATGGCGGACGTACTGCTTCCCGCTCCCGCGTGGTATGAACGAAGCGGCCACTACTGCACCCTGGAAGGGGAACGACGGAGAATGAACATGATCGTTCCGCCCAAGGGGAACGTCAAGGGGCTTTCGGTCATCATGAAAGACCTCGCCGCGAAGCTGGGGCACGAGCTTGCTCAGGCCTCGGCCGCTCCCTGCGAGAACATCTATGCGTCCACGGCGGAACCCGTCGCGGCGCGAACAGTCTCCATGAAGGAGGAGGGATGATCATGGCGAAGGCAAAACTGGCATCCGTCTGGCTCGAAGCATGTGCCGGCTGCCACATGTCCTTCCTCGATATCGACGAGCGCATCGTCGGTCTTCTCGAGAAGGTGGAGCTGACCTCCACTCCCATCACCGACATCAAGGTTATTCCCGAAGTGGACGTGGGAGTCATTGAGGGAGCCCTCGGCAACGAAGAGGAGCTTCATATAGCAAAGGAACTCCGGGAAAAATGCAAGATCCTCATCGCCTGGGGGGACTGCGCAGTCTTCGGCGGCATCAACTGCATGCGCAACTTCATGCCCGCTGAGGAAGTGCTCCGGGAGGGATTCGTGGATACGGTCAGCACAGTGAACCCCGAGGGGGTCATCCCCCGGGTGGATGTACCCGCCCTGCTCCCCCAGGCAATTCCCGTGGACAGGGCCGTGAAGGTGGATGTGTACGTTCCCGGCTGTCCGCCCGACGCGGACACCATTTATTACATCTTCAGCGAGATATTGGAGGGACGCATTCCCACCGTTCCCACCGATGTCATGCGCTACGATTAGCGGAGGAATCAGAGTATGGAAAACACGAATACGGCAGTTCAGGAAAAAAAGGGAAAGACTATAGTAGTCAACCCCGTGACAAGAATCGAGGGGCACGGCAAGATCACCGTGCAGCTCACTGAAGACGGAGCGGTTGACTCAGCGCGCTTTCACGTAACCCAGTACCGGGGGTTCGAGGTCTTCGCGAGGGGGCGGGATTTCCGCGAAATGCCCGTCATCACCCCGAGGATCTGCGGAATCTGCCCGGTAAGCCATCACCTCGCCTCGGCGAAGGCCTGCGACGCCATCCTCGGCGTCACCCTCACGCCGTCGGCGGCGAAACTCCGGGAGGTCATGCACATGGGACAGATTATCCAGTCCCATGCCCTCTCCTTCTTCCACCTGTCGAGCCCGGATCTTCTCTTCGGCTTCGACGCCGACCCGGCGATCCGCAACGTTGCCGGTCTGGCCCAGGATTTCCCGGACCTCGCCGTGGCGGGGATCACTATGCGCAAGTTCGGCCAGGAGGTCATCAAAACCCTTGGCGGAAAGAAAATTCACCCCTGGCACAGCATTCCCGGCGGGGTGAACCGGAGCCTCTTCCCCCAGGAGCGGGACGCCATGCTTGCCGCCCTGCCCGGACATAAGGAAAATCTCCGGAAGGCCCTTGATCTCGTCAAGAAATACCTGGCGGAGAACGCCGACCTCGCGAAGACCTTCGCCACCCTCGAGACATCCTACATGGGGCTCGTGAAGGACGGCAACCTCGAGATGTACGACGGAAGAATCCGCCTGCGCAGCCCCAGAGGGCGCATCACCGACGAATTCGACGATACGGACTACCTCGCCCACATCGGCGAGCACGTGGAGGACTGGAGCTATCTCAAGTTCCCCTTCTACCGCTCCCTCGGATACCCCCACGGCTCCTACCGGGTAGGGCCACTCGGCCGCCTCAACGCCTGCGACGACATCTCCACCCCCGAGGCATCCGCCGAGCTTGCGGCCTTCAGAAAGACCACGGCGGACGGCATGGTCCACTACACCCTGTACTATCACTATGCCCGCCTCATTGAGATACTCTACGGCATGGAGCGGCTCGAGGAGCTGCTGAATGATCCCGACGTCCTCGGAAGCGACCTCCGGGTCACCGGAGACGTGACGAACCGGGAGGGGATCGGCGTCGTGGAGGCCCCCCGGGGCACCCTGATCCATCACTACATGGTGGACGAAAGGGGAGCCATCGAAAGGGTCAACCTCATCGTCGCCACGGGGCACAACAACCACGCCATGAACAAGGGTGTGGAGATGGTGGCAAAGGAATTCATCACCGGACCGGACGTGAAGGAAGGCGCCCTGAACCGGATGGAGCACGTCATCCGCTGCTACGACCCCTGCCTCTCCTGCTCGACCCACGCGGTGGGCAAGATGCCCCTCAAGGTCGAGATACTTGACAGCCGGGGAGAACTGCTGAGGACGGTCACGAAGGAGTGAAGATCCTCGTCTGCGGATACGGAAACCCCTTCCGGACCGACGACGGAGTAGGCCATATTCTGGCCGAGGATCTTGAAAGGGTGCTCGGGGAGAGGGGAGAGGAAACGGAACTCTCCCTCGAGCACCAGCTCCTGCCCGAGCTGGCGGAGGCTTTCAGCCGGTTCGATCTGCTGATCTTCTGCGATGCCCGGGTTCCGTCAGACGACGGAGGAGATGTGGAGGGGTACAGAATCGAGGAGATCGCCCCGGACCCGCACCTGGAGGGGCTGAATATCCACTCCGTCGGACCGGGATGGCTGCTCGCCCTCGCCCAGAGCCTCGGGAGGGGAGTGCCCCCTTCAGTCCTCATCAGCGTGGAGGGGGAATCCTTCGATTTCGGCGACGAGATCACCCCCGAGTGCCGGGAGCGGATGGAAAGGGCAGAGAAAACCTTTCTGAAGTGGTTCGGGGAGAAATACCCGGCGAAGAGCTGAATTATCGGGGGCAGGAAATACGAACGGGGAGCCTTTCGAAGTCAGAAGGCTCCCCTTTTTTTGAGGATACAGCCGTTGATGGACAGTCTTCACGGGCTCGCCTTTCGAGGTCCCGGTGGACCCTGCTGTTCTCAGATCAGGGTCGCTGACGCCCTGAATTTTCCTGTGCCCCTTCCGGACTGCCCGCCCCTCAGGGGAAGGGCTTCACCGCCGTGACGGAGGCGCTCGCCAGGGCACCCATCAGGGTCGCCCGGTCCTCCTCCGCCATGTCCGGAAACATCATCTCAAGAAGGGCCTCTCTTGCGAAATATACTTTTTTTGGCCGTACTTCTATGGAGACGAACCCGGCAGCGGCGAGAAACGACCGGTATTCCTCCTCTGAGAGAGCTCCCGAGATGCACCCGCACCACCCCGAGAGAAATTCCGAAAGACCCGGGGGGACCGGTCTGAGAAAGACCGTATCGGCCACGGAAAGGCGCCCTCCCGGACGGAGAACCCGCCATACCTCCCGCAGCACCCTCCCCCC
>JALHFZ010000081.1:0-6131 GCA_022837505.1 Synergistaceae bacterium | reverse complement strand
TCCCGTATGGCCCGGCCATACCGCTTTTTCACTTTGTCCCGCAGAATATCCATTTATTTACATTCCACCAGAATAGAGTCTATTCTCGAAACCACTTCACGAGCCATGAAATTCCCGCGACGACCGCCGCGACCAGGGCTATGAGAAGTCAGGGGGGACAGGCAAACCCCCGACGTGCCCGGGGCTTTTTTTCCATGGAAACCACCTCCCCAAAGATTATACCAGAAATGTGTGTTTTTCATCTGATATTCTTTTTTAGTATATAGAGAGACTCCCTGGAGAGGGTGTTTCTCTGTCAGATGCAGAGGTGCAGCCCTTGCGTCTCCGGCGGAGGAGTGGTAAAATCTTCACATAAAAGGAGGGGACGGGATTGAAATCGTCCGATCAGGAGCGAAAGGCGGCCATACTGAAGGGTATAGCCCATCCTGTGCGACTCTCCATAGTGGAGGCCCTGTCACTGGGGGAACTGTGTGTCTGCGATATCGCGTCCATGTTTCCCTTCGACCGCACCACTATAAGCAAGCATCTGTCGTTGATGAAATCTCTGGGAATTCTCGAAGACCGCAAGGATGGAATCAAAGTCTTCTATTCCCTTCGACTGGCCTGCATCGGTGCCCTTCTCTCCTGCCTGGAGGGAACGGTTGCGAGGGCAGACCCGCAACGGGAGCCGAAGGCCGGAAAGCAGCGACTGTGGCCGGTCTCCGCTTCGATACCTAAGGAGGTCCAATGAAAATACAGATACTGGGAACGGGCTGCCCGAAGTGCAAGAAACTTGCCGAGGTGGCAGAGCAGGCCGCCAAAGAAACGGGATTGCAGTACACTATCGAAAAAGTGGAGAGCATCCCCGATATCATGGAGTTCGGCATCTTCTCGACGCCCGGTCTGGCAGTCAATGGAAAGCTTGTCTGCTCCGGAAGCGTCCCCACCGTCGAAAGGGTAAAGGACCTGCTCCAGCGGGCAAAATAAAGAGGGTACATCACCCCCGGAAAGCCGGGGGTTTTTCTCTTCCCTTTAATGTGAAGAAAACGCCACATAACGAAAATTAACAGGAGATGAAAAGAATGAAGGACCGCACGAAATTTTCCCTGATCGTCCTGTTTTTCCTCGCCTTCTATTTCCTCCCCGAGGGAAACGAGCGGATATTGGCCGGCCTCGCCGAATCGGTTGCCATGATGAGCGACTACGCCCGGGAGCACGTTCTGCTCTGTCTGGTCCCGGCCTTCTTCATCGCCGGGGCGATCTGCGTCTTCGTGTCCCAGCAGGCGGTGATGAAGTACCTGGGGGGCGGGGCGAAGAAGTGGATCGCCTACTCCGTGGCGTCCGTCTCGGGGTCGGTCCTCGCCGTCTGCTCCTGCACGGTCCTTCCCCTCTTCGCGGGGATCTATAAACGGGGGGCGGGGCTCGGCCCGGCATCGGCCTTTCTCTATTCCGGCCCCGCCATCAATGTCCTCGCCATTATCCTCACCGCCCGGGTTCTCGGCCTCGAGATGGGGATCGCCCGGGCGGTGGGGGCGGTTTCTTTCAGCGTGGTCATCGGCCTCCTCATGGCGGCCATCTTCGGCAAGGAAGAGAAGGCCCGGCAGGAGGGGTTCGCCCTCACCTGCGAGGAGGAGCCCGCCCGCCCCCTGTGGAAGACCGTTATCCAGATGGCGGGGATGGTCGTCTTTCTCGTCTTCGCAAACTGGGCAGCCCCCAAGACCTCCAATGCTGTCTGGGAGGGAATCTACAATCTGAAGTGGATCCTCTCCGGAGCAGCCCTCGGAGTGACGGTGCTGACCTCCTGGCTCTGGTTCACCCGGGACGAACGGAGCGAGTGGTTCAGCTCCACCTGGGGGTACGCCCTCCAGGTCATGCCTCTGCTCTTCGCCGGAGTGCTCGTCGCGGGATTTCTTCTCGGCCGTCCGGGACACGAAGCCCTCATCCCCGGTCGCTATGTGGCCATGCTCGTGGGGGGGAATTCCCCCTGGGCGAACTTCTTCGCCTCCATCTCCGGGGCCTTCATGTACTTCGCTACCCTGACGGAGGTGCCCATCCTACAGGGGCTGCTGGGTGCGGGCATGGGAAAGGGCCCGGCCCTCGCCCTGCTGCTTGCCGGCCCGGCCCTATCCCTGCCGAGCATGCTCGTGATCAACACCATTCTCGGACCGAGAAAGACCGCCGTCTACGTGGTGCTGGTGGTGCTTCTGTCCACCGGAGCGGGAATGCTCTTCGGAATGCTGGCCTCCTGAAAAAGAGCAGGGTATACTTGTAGGCCGGTACAGAGGCAAAAACAGAATAAAATTTCCCCCCGGAGGGAAGGGCCCTCAGACCCAGGGCGAGAACGCTCTGTGCCCCCTCCCCTCCGTTCCTCATTTCTTTGAAGACGGGAGGAGTTTATTCCCATGATCATGGTTCTCTACGGCATTGCCCTTGTCCTCCTTGCCGCCTCCGCACTCTTTGACCGACAGAAGACGAAAAAAGCGCTGAAGAAGGGGTGGAAGAGCTTCGTGAACATCCTCCCCCCCTTCTTCGCGGTCCTTCTTCTCGTCTCCTTTTCCGTGGCCTTTCTGCCCGAGCGGTTCATCGCCGCGGCCCTGGGGAGCGAGAGCGGCCTTTTCGGCCAGGTCCTGGCCTCCCTCCTCGGCTCGGTGACCCTCATTCCGGGGTTCATCGCCTTTCCCATGGCGAAGCTGCTCCTCGAGAACGGCGCTGGGGTCGCCCAGATGGCTGTCTTCATCTCCACCCTGATGATGGTGGGTGTGGCCACAGCCCCCCTTGAAGCCCAGTACTTCGGCTGGAAGGTGACCCTGCTGCGGAACGGAATGGCCTATTTCTACTCCTTCCTCGTCGGATACGCGGTCTGGCTGGCGGTGGTCCCATGAGAGAAGGATTTAAAAAATGGCGCCTGCCCCTCATCGCCCTGGCCCTCACCCTTCCCCTCGCCCTGTATGACCCCCTCAGAGGGGGGAGGGCGGCCTATCTTCTGGGGGAGAACATCCTCATGGTCATGGGAATCATCCCTCCCGTCTTTGTCCTTCTGGGGCTCTTCGATGTATGGATATCCCGGGAGCGGGTGGCCCCGCACCTGGGGGAGAGCTCCGGCCTCCGGGGGGTCATTCTCTCCCTCCTGCTCGGCTCGAGTTCCGCCGGGCCGCTCTATATCGCCTTCCCCATAGCGGAGGTGATGATCCGCAAGGGAGCGAGCCTGCGGAATATCTTCATCTTCATCGGCGCGTGGTCCACCATGCGGATCCCCATGGCCCTCTTCGAAATATCGAACCTCGGATTTGCCTTCGGCCTCTCCCGGTACGCCGTCTCTCTGACGGGGGTTGTCCTCATGGCCTGGGCTCTGGACTTTCTTCTGAAACCGGATGAACGGCAGGCCCTTCTCACCCGCTACCGGGAGGAATAGGGGACAGATCGATCTCCTTCAGTAGTTTCCCCCTGCCTCGAACTCGTCTTTCTAGAGTAAAATGTCCCTGCATTTCTTTCTTTTTACCAAAGATGAAAAGAGGTCCGCCATGGGAATTTTGAAAAAACTGAACGTCCTTATCTGGATCATCCTTCTAGCGGGAGCCCTCGGGTTTCTCGGCTACAGACTTCTCGCACCCTCAGGAGCCCAGCAGCGCCCCCCTCAGCCTTCCGGGGGGATCACCGTGACGGCCTTCACGGTGCAGCCCCGCACCTGGGAGATCTGGCGGAGCTTCTACGGAACAGTCAGGTCGGCCCAGGTGCAGAAGGTGACCGCCCAGACCCGGGAGGTCATCGAGGATATCTCCGTCTCAGTGGGTGACCGGGTGAAGAAAGGGCAGGTCCTTATCTCTCTTGCCGGACAGAACCAGGCCGCCCTTCTGGGTGCCAGGCAGGCCGCCTACGAGGACGCCAAAAGTCGCTATGAAAGCCTGCAGAAGATCTTCAAGGCGGGGGGAACGTCGAAGCAGGAGATGGACCGGGCCAATGTCCAGATGCAGGACGAGGCCGCGAAGCTCCGGGACGCCCGGACGACATCATCCCGGACTCAGATCCGCTCCGCCCTTGACGGTGTAGTGGTTCGCCGCACCGCAGAGAAGGGGGAGTTCGCCGAGCCTGGGAGGGAGCTCCTCGCCGTGGCGGACTTTGAACGCCGGGAGGTCTCCATGCTCGTCTCCCCAACCATCCGGGGACTCATCCTTCCGGGGATGGATGTCCTCGTCACGGCCCCCTGGGGAGGGGAGACCACGGGAAAAATCTACCGGATGGACCCCGAGGCCGACCCGGCCACGGGTTTTTTCCGCTTCATCGTCCGCCTCCCCACCGAATGTCCCCTCATTCCAGGAGACTACGTCCGGATGGAGGTTCAGATGGTCAGCAGGAAGAATACCCTTGCCGTCCCCTACGAGTCGATCCTCCGGGAAGAGGGGAAGCCCTACGTCTTTCTCGTCTCCGGCCCGGAGGCAAAGCGGCGGGATATCGCTGTGGGAGAGGGGAGCGGCGGCTTCGTGGAAGTCCTCTCCGGTCTCGTCCCCGGCGACCAGGTCGTCAAGAGCGGCGCGGGAAGCCTTTACGATGGAGCGAAGATCACCGTCTCCAACGGACTTCTTTCAAAACCCGGAGAGAATCCCTCCGGGAAAGGGACCCCCGCGAGCGGCGATCGGGGAGGAAAATAGTACCCCATGGGCCTCATCAGCATCTCCATTCGCCGCCCGGTACTGACACTGGTCATCGTCATCCTCGCCGTTCTTCTCGGGCTGGCGGCTATCAATGGAATGGGCATCTCCCTTCTTCCGAAAATAGAAGTCCCCTTCGTCTCCGTGGTCACCCGGTACACCGGTGCCGGACCCGTGGACATGGAGACCCTCATCTCAAAGCCCCTGGAGGACGCCATCAGCCAGGTGCAGGGGACGAGGCGCATAGAGAGCACCTCCCTGGAGGGGCTCTCCTATGTTTTCGTAGAGTTCGATCCCGACATTAATCTGGCGGACGCGGCCCTTGATGTGGCCAACCGGGTGCGGACCGTCTCGCTCCCCGAGGACGCCGACGACCCCGTTGTGCGGAAGTTCGACATCAACGCCCGGTCCTTCATGTCCGTGGTCTTTACGTCCACCCTTCCCCCCCAGCGGGCTCGGGATATCCTCGAGGACCGGGTGCAGCGCCAGCTCTCCCAGGTGGTGGATGTGGCGGACGTCTCCCTCGACGGAGGGCTTACAAGGGAGATTCACGTGGAGCTCGACCCTGTGGCCCTGGGCAGCCTCGGCCTGAATATCCGCCAGGTGACGAATATCCTCTCGAGCGGCAACTACAGCTCCCCTTCGGGGCGGATAACCCTCGGCGACCAGGAGTCCATCCTCCGGGTCGTGGGGGAGTCGGCCACTGTGGGTGAGATCGAAAACGTGCAGATCTCTCTTTCCAACGGAGTGTCCGTCCGCCTCGCTGATATCGCCTCCGTCACCGACGGAACGGCGGAGGTGCGCCGCCTCGCCCGCTATCGGGGGCTGGACTCCTTCATTCTCTCCCTCACGGCCGTCCCCGACGGCAACGTGGTCAAGGCGAGCAGGGCCGCCCGGGAGATGCTCGACCGCATTCTTCCCACCCTTCCTCCGGGGTTCACCATGGCCATACCCTTCGATGACGGCGAGTTCATCGCCAACTCTATCTGGAACGTCTTCCGGGATATGATCACCGGAACGGCCCTCACCGCCCTTATCCTTTTTCTCTTTCTCCGCCGGCTCTCCGTGACCCTCCTTGTGGCCATCGTCATGCCCACGGCCATCATAGCCACCTTCATGCCCATGGTGCTCGCGCACTACACCCTCAATACCATGACCACCCTAGGCCTGGCCATCTCCACCGGAATCCTGGTGAACAACTCCATCCTCGTCATCGAGAACATCATCCGGTACAAGGAGATGGGGTACCATCCCATCGAAGCCGCTGAGCGGGGGACGAAGGAGATCGCCGTCGCCGTACTCTCCACCACGGCAACGAACCTCGGAGTTTTCATTCCCGTGGCCCTTGCAGGAGGGCGGATGGGGCAGCTCTTCAATCCCTTCGCCATGACGGTGGTCTTCTCCACCCTCTTCTCCCTCTGGGTCGCCCTCACCTTCACCCCCATGCTCGCCGCCCGGATCGGCAGTTCCTCCGGCCCCTCCCGGGGAAGCCGCCTGCTCACCGGC
>JALHFZ010000203.1 GCA_022837505.1 Synergistaceae bacterium | reverse complement strand
CCTTTGCTCAAACCGGAGCGCTCTATGATACGATTATAGGAGGCTCCCTCGAGGCCGTTTTCGGAGATTTCCTCCAGGGCCGCGTCGAGAAGAGCCTGTTCTTTCTCAGTTTCAAGGGTCCGTGTCTGGGCTGCCACTTCCTGCCTCCTCATTGTTTCCAAATTAGACCATAAGGTTAGACCACTCGGTCTAATTTGTCAAGGGGTCTCAACCGGGGTCAGGTCTTTCATTGCAACATGACTTTATCAAACAATCTCCGTCTCCTGCTGAAACTGAAGATTCCCCTTGAATTTTCAGCTAAATACTGGTATTTTTCATGCCACCCTCTGCCGAAGGAGCGATTTTCTTGAGATATTGTCCCGGATGCGGTGCCATGGTCTCCGACGAGAGCAACTACTGCGAATACTGCGGAGCGGATGTACGAAAACCCCCTGTAAAAAAAGAGCCGGAGCCCCAAAGGGACCCCGGTACAGATGAACGAATTCAAAAAAATCCACCCCCTCCAACAGACCGCGTATCTCTCAAAAAGGTCAGCCCGGCCCTTATGGGCCTCTTCGCCTTGCTTACCTTCTACATCTATCTGCCCGTCTGGCTTCTTCTGAGGCGAAAGACCTTCGACGAAATGGCCCCTGACATGAAGATACACGCGGCCCTTCCGTGGCTGCTTCTGGGAGTTACGGTTCTCTCCGCAGTGATACGAAGCGACTCAGACCTCCTCAATCTCTCCGCCACCGGTTTCCACCGGGAGACCTGGGCGGGCTACCTCTTTTTCGCCTCCCTTATCCTCTCAACCCTCCTGACCTTCCAGCTGCGCCGCATACTCCGATCCTACGCCGCCAGAAAAGACCCGAGCCCCTACGCAGCAAACCTCGTAGCCCGGTCAGTCCTCTGGTCCGTCCTCCTCCAGTTCATCTACATCCAGCACTCCGTCAACCTCCTGATCGAATCCGGCCTCGTGAAACGGGGCAATTAAACCGGCAATTAAACCGGGGTCAGGTCTTGCCTTTTAGCATTTGTGAAATTAAGAATTAATAATCCCTTACAAGAGCTGAAGATTCTGCTTGAGAATTCAAGTGGAAACCTCAGCTCTCGGTCTTTTATTTGTGAAATTAGGAATTAATGCTAAAAGTAAAGACCTGACCCCGGTTTTTTGAGGATCCGGGCGGCGTTGAGGGTGGCCAGGAGGGCGACGCCCACGTCGGCGAAGACGGCTTGCCACATGTTTGCCAGGCCGAAGGCACCGAGTATGAGGACGATCCCCTTCACGCCGAGGGCGAAGGCTATGTTCTGCCAGACGATC
>JALHFZ010000202.1 GCA_022837505.1 Synergistaceae bacterium | reverse complement strand
CGGAGATGTAGGGGTAGTTTTCCACGAGCTTGATGACTGCCTTCTTCCCGTCGATGGTGATGATGGAGGGGTCGGCCAGGACTTTACCTTTGTTCTTCGTGATAAGGCTCTTCAGCCCGAAATCGAGCATCTTCGTCAGGCTGTTTTGCGCGATGTTCTTCAAGCCGGTTCCGGTAATGGGAGCAAGGGGAGCAGGTCGTCTGTCTCCCGTGGCGGGGTTGTAGCTGCCCGGTTTATCAGCGTAAACATAGCCGAGCCCTGCCCCTGCGGAGCTGTAGTTGAACCACCACTGGCTGTAGACGGCGTCGATAATAGTCTCAAGCTCTTCTTTGCCGCTGTCGGTCACCTCGATGATCCGGGCCTGGAGCATCACCTGCCGCCCCGGGTGGTCGATATGCTGAAGAACCTTTTCCACTTCGAAGAACTGGTCGGACCGCCCCGTAACGTATAGAGTCCGCAGGCGTTCGTCCACCACGACATTCTTCACTCCGGTGAGGCCGGTGAGAAGCCCGCCGACGGTCTTCATGTCGGCGTAGGCGATCTTGAACTGGCGGGTGGATTCTTTTCCGGTAGTCCTGCCCAGGCTGTCGGGAGTGCCGATGATGATGGTCTTCCCCATGATGGCGTAGGACATGTCATACATCCGCATGAGGTATCCCAGGGCCTCATTGAGGGGTACTCCCTTGAGGGACATGGTGACCATGGTGTTGGGAACAGAGGGGTCGGCCACAATGTTCATGTTCGCATAGGCTCCGAGCATCCGGAAGACATCCCGCAATTCCACATCCCTAAGGTCGAAGGTAACAGGTGTGGTCTTCGTGAAAGGGTCTCCCGGGACAGAGGCCACAGGAGCCACAGGGGCAAGTAAATCGGCCTGAACGTTCTCCCGCGCGACGAAATCCGAGACGGAAAAGCGGAAGACGTACTTATTCGCCGGTGGAGTTCCGTCTATTTTCTTCAGAATAACCGGCTTGTTCACCTTCATCCTGAAGACGACCCGGTCCTCCACCTGCTCGGCCTTCACCATGCCCACCAGGGGGAGGTTGAAATCCCGCTCCCATTTTCCCGATGCGAGATAGGCGCCGGGAAGGGTGAAAGAGACCTGGTCGGAGCCGATGGTATCCATTTCAGGAAGAGGCAGGGAACCGCCCATAAGTTCGACGATGATACCGTCTGAACCCAGCTGGCGCACCATGAGCCCTCCGATGGGGGGAAGATCTTTGTAGGGGTTCTCTTTGGAAGCCCTTGAAACATCCGCGGCCAGGGCGGCGGGGCAGGAGAGAACGAGCGCGATAAAAAGAAGAAAA
>JALHFZ010000080.1 GCA_022837505.1 Synergistaceae bacterium | reverse complement strand
CCGGGGCATGCGGAGCATACGCGTCATCTCGCGGATCTTCCCCGTGGGAGTTCCGGCGTAGTCCGATTCGAGGGTCACCTCGTAGCGGTCCTCCAGTTTTGCCACGGAAGCGGAGATATTTTTCGCCCCCATGGAAAAAAAGAAATTCATCATTTCCGTGACAAGGCGGGAAACGATGAGTCGTTCATCCCTCATTTTCTTCTCCCCTCTCTGAAGATTTCTATAAGCGGCACGAGCAGGGCTGCCACGATTCCGCCAGCGAAGCCGTTGTTATAGAGGTTGAATCCTCCGTGGAGAAACCCCACGTTCAGCACCACCGAGGAATGGATGTACCCGGCGAGCACTCCGTACTGCCAGCCGAAGGCCCCGGCGATGGGCGCGAGGGTTGTGCCGAAGAGGGCAGCAAGCTGTATGGGAGGATCGGTAATCCCCCAATTTTTCGTCAAGCTGGCGAGAACCACCCCGAGAATTATGGGGGTGATGTTCCGGGGCGTCTTGCCGAGGGCGCTGAACCCGGAGATGGTGAATATCCCTCCCAGGGTCGGCCCGTTGAGATCCCCTCCGATAAGAAGAATGTATCCGAGTGCTATCAGACCGTTGATCCCCATATTGATCAGAGTTGGAGGAAAATCCATGATGTCCACGAAGTCGGCCACCAGTCTGCCCGGATGTTTCCAGATGGCTCCATACCCTTTGAAGCTCTTTCCGTTGAGCCACCACCCGGCGGCGATGAAACTGGCAAAGCAAAAGATGCAGGGAGGAGCGAGGAGAAGATTGTTGCCTCTTGACCAGATCACCCTGCTGGCATCGATAAAGCCGTGGGACCGGAAGAGGGAGACGGCAAGGGTCCCCACCATTCCAGAGGCAAAACCCGTGTTATAGAGGTTGAATCCCCGGTGGACGCCCATGAAAGCCGACGCAAGGGGGGGAAGGATGAAACCGGCTCCAACTCCGATGAAGGCGCCGAAGACGATCCTCATGGAGGGAGGAAAATTGAAACCGAACATAATCTGGCTCACCAGAGGGGCGAGGGCTGTGCCGAAAAAGGCGATATAGACGTACTGCAGAAAGGGTTCATTCCTGTACAGTGAAAAAAGCCAGACTCCGGCGACGGGAAACCAAACATTGAAAATATTTTTTCCGAAAAAAGCAAATCCGGCGATTATGAAAATTGTTGCGAAGGATATTCCTCTGAGGCGAATCTTCATGCGGATGAGAATGGCCGTGAATGCCAGTGTAAGAAGGCCGCTGTTCATAAAGGACGCCCCCATTCCCCCCACCTCCATATAATCGGTGATGAGGTAGTCCGGTTCGATGATTATTTTGATCAACCCCCGGTAGATTCCCGGAAGGGTGTCCAGGGTGAGGCCGAAGAGGATCAGGAGCAGACCGAAGAGGAGAAGGAATATGCTTTTTCCCCGGTCTCCCACGGCAAATCGGTCAAATTTCAGCTTTCCGGACTGGGCCATGAAAGAAGCGCCTCCTCAGGGGTACGGATTGGAAAGTACAGGGAGCACGAAAAGGATATCAGGAAACAAGGGAAGTTTCACCCCTGGGTTCAGGCAGATGCTCTGGAGGACAGATCTGCTGAAGGCGCCTTCTCTCCCGGAGGAGCCGGAATTCCCTCTTCAGAAACCAGGCCGCCATGATCCCTCCGCCGAGGTCGGAGAGGGGGATGGCCATCCAGACTCCGTCGGTGCCGAAATGGGGAGGGAGAAAGTAGAGGGGGACGAAGATGAAGATGAAATGGCGGGAGAGGGTGAGAAATATGCCCATCTTCGCCTTGCCGATGGCCTGGAAGGTATGGGAGGCGATGATGCTCACCGATGCGAAGATGACCCCGCTGTACCCTATCCGCAGCCCCCGGACGGCGAGGGCGAGGAGGGCCGCGTCGTCGGAGTTGAAAATACGGATCATCGGCTCGGGCATGATCATGATGATAAGGAAGCTGACGGCGAAGAAAAGGGATGCCATTCCCAGGGCGACCTTCACTGAGGAGATCACCCGTCCGTAGTCCCTGGCTCCGTAGTTATAGCCGATGATGGGCTGCACTCCTCCGGCGAGGCCGAGGACGGGGAGAAAGAGCAGGCTGTCGAGGCTGAAGAAGATCCCCATGGCCGAGATGGCCAGATCTCCACCGTAGGTGCGGAGGATGCGGTTGAAAAGGGCGAGGACGAAGGTGAAGCTCACCTCAGTAAGGCAGGGGGCGAGCCCCACGGCAAGGATGCGTCCTATGACGACGCCGTCGGGGCGGAGGTTCTTCAGACGGAACCGCAGAATTCCCATCTTTCTGACGTAATAGGCCCCTGCCCAGAGGGCGGAGAGGGCCTGGGAAATCACCGTGGCGATGGCGGCACCCCGGATCCCCATGTCCATCCCGATAATGAAAAGCCAGTCGAAGAGGATATTTGCGAAGGCTCCGAGGATCAGGGTGTACATGGCATAGCGGGGGTTGCCCTCAGCCCGGATGAAAAAGTTGAAGCCGAACCCGATAAGGGAGAAGAAAATTCCCCAGACGGCGATGTCCATATACTCCTTCGCAAGGGGCATCATGGTAACGCTCGCTCCGGTGAGGTCGAGGATTTCCCCCGAGTAGAGGGCGCCTCCGATGCTCAGCAGCAGGCCCCCTCCGACCAGAAAGACCAGGGCGTTGCCCATGATCTTCTCCGCCCGGGCCCGGCGCTTCTCCCCCAGGGAGATGGAGATCAGGGCTCCTCCGCCGACGCCGATGAGCAGACCGTAGGCGATGGCCAGGAGCATGAAGGGGAAGGCCACGCTGATGGCGCCGATTCCGATGGGGCCGATGGTCTGCCCCACGAAAATCCGGTCCACTATGTTGTACAGGGCGTTGGCGAGCATCCCCACAATGGCGGGGAGGGAAAAGCGGATCATCAGGCGGGGGATCGAATCCGTCCCCATGGAGTGGGATTGGTTTTTAAATTTTTCCATTTATGCTGTTCCTCCAGAGACTCTTTCTACGGGGAATGATTATATCCCATTGGGGCTCTTCTGCCCTCATGAAAAAGATCATCTCCCGAAAATATCCCTCAGGAGATGATCTGGTGCAATTCTTTTTTCCGCCCTCGGAAAAAAAGGGGAGGCAGCTATGCTCCCTTTTTCAGCTCCATCTCATCGAGGGCCTTTTTCATGGCCTTTTCCGCCTCGGGAGGCAGGCGGTCGATCCCGCCCTTTTCCGTATTTCTCGATATCACGAAGGAGAGGCGGTCCTGCAGTCGGGAGGCCACCTGCCTGCGGTAGGCTTCATCGGAGAAGTCGATGGGGAAACGGTCGAGCTTCATAGTCTCCATATCGCTGAAGGGTCCGAAGGGGACGAAGGACGCCTCCCCCTCCACAATACGCTCAAGAATGCCGAGGGTATCGGACGGGGTGACCTTCTTCCCCATGAAATCGCCGGTATTCAGAATATAACAGTCCACACCGTCGTCAAAGAGAGCCCGGAACCGTTCGAAATCCTGGCCGAGGGGGTAGGTGCGGAAGGGGTTGGCATAGCTTTCGATCACCAGGGCGTCGGGGTCCACCCCCGGGGCGAGACGCTCGGCGGAGGTCCGCTTCGTCGCCAGGGTTGCGCCGAAGACGGCGGCCAGGTCAGACCCCTTCAGGCGGACCACGGGGGGAAGGGTCTGGTCCTTCATGAGCCAGAAGATGGCGTTGATGGGTTCGTCGATCCGGTCAACCCGCACGGGTGACCAGAGCTTCGACTTGATAGCCCTGCCGTTGCCGTTCCGCAGGTCCTCCGTCACCGCGTAGAGAAGGCCGTCCTCCCCCCGGGTGACCCCGCAGTTCTGCAGGGAGATGATGAACTTGTTGTCCTCGCACCCCATGGGGTAATCCTGCACCTTGTCGAAATAGGAGGGCTCGAGGGCGATGGCGTATTTTTCTCTGCCGTTGATGATAAAGGCATCGTCATGGAGGACGGTGATGTCATACTTGTCGCCGTGGCGGGCATGGGTGAGGGTCGATTTTCCCGACCCTGAGAGGCCGAAGACCGCCGCCACGAAGGAGCGGCCGTCCTTCAGGTTGTAGCGCTTCAATCCGCCGTGGCAGGAGGCGAAGCCGTTCCGGACTGCCGTGCCCCAGGCGAGGGTGAGGGTTCCCTTCTTGAGTTCGCCGAAGTAGCGCATTCCGAGGACCGCGGCGCAGTTGTGGAGGGGATCGAAGAAGGCAAGTCCCAGGGGAAACTGAGGGGAGGTCCAGTCGGGGTCGGCATACATGAAGATGTCGCCGTCGGGAAGCACCCGGGATTCTCCGTACATATCCCGGTAGGTTTTGTTGAGATACTGGAAGTTCAGCATCCAGTTATAGATGAGATTTTCGTAATTCCGGGGGACGAGCAGATGGGCCTTGACCATGAAGTCCTGCTCGAGGCCGATATAGGCCTCGGCGGTATAACAGGTTTTGAAGCGGCTTCCGTAGACCGCCTCCCGGAGGATCGGGGCAAACTCCGCCATGGAGACCCCGGGCTCTCCGAGAATTCTCCGTGCCGCAGCGCAGCGCCCCACCACTGCTCCGTCATTGATAAGCAGTACATTGCTTCTGGGGGGAAGCCCCTGCCCCTCGGGGCGGTAGACGGGCATGCCCGTCAGCTCCACTGTGCCGGGGCTCTGCCGGGCAAGCTGGTAGGCCTCCCTGAGATCCGCCACCGGCAGGACATTGTTTCCGTAAAAGGCGCTTTCGATGGTTGTCCGTGCCTGAGATTTGATTCGAGAGAAACTCTCCCCGTCGGAATACAGTTCCAGGGTTGCCATGGCACTCTCCTCTTTTCTCCCGCAGGCGGGAACGGTATGGAAAACCGGACGTTTCCGGCAAAACTATTCTACCACGGAGATTCCGCCTTCCCGGAAAAACTGCAAAGAGATGACCTGAGAAAAAAGAAAAAAACAAACAATTTCTCTAAAAACCCCTACGTCTCCGAAGGGTTTCATAGGCCTCCTGAATTTCCTGAAACTTCCGCTCCGCCAGCTTGATGAACTCGGGGTCGAGTTTCTGCCCAATGAATTTGTCAGGGTGATAGCGGCCAAGCATCTCCCGGTAGCATTTTTTAATCTCCTCATCGGAGGATGAGGGAGAGCAGCCGAGGACCGAGTAGGGGTCCCTGGGCCCGCCGGGAGATCCCCGGGAAAAGGGCCCCCGGTCTCCCCCCGGCGGCGGCCCATAGTGATACTGTCTGCCTCCCTGACGGAAGAATCGATTGAACAAATTCCAGAGGAGAAGAAGGGTGAGCAGGACAGGGAGCACACGAATAAAGAGAAATATGAGACGAAGCACCAATGTCATAAAAACCTCCCGGATAAAAACGCCTTGTATCAGTCCATATAGACCAGAAGCTTCATCCGCTGAATCAGCCCTGATCTTGAGATGTCAAAGATGAGGTCGTAAAACCCCTCTTCATCGGTATACGTGGCCGTCCGTCCCTCTTTCGCTGCAGGGTCGCCCTGGAGCTTCACCGCCGAGTCGAAGGGCATGCCGACCCGTACCCCCGGATCGGGGCCGAAGGGGTGGGTGTCGTCGAAAACCTCTGCCGATACGAGGATCTCTTTGTCAGGGGCCTGAAAAAAGGCGAGGGCAAGGCCGGGCCATGTAAGGGTCGTGATGGTGTATTTGTAGCTCTCATCATGGATGGAGGTCATGTTCTTCCGCCGCACCGTCCGGTGAGGGCCGAAGCGATTTTTCGCCTCTTCGGCGGTATTCCCGTATTTCTCGAGAATCGACCGGAGAAAGCCCTCGAGGGGCAGTTTTTCCGTCCCCCGGGAGAAGGTCATCATCTCATATTCCGTCAGATCCAGGGCATACCGGAAGAAGATATCCTCGATCCTCTGGGAGTAGGGATCTCCGAGGGAGCGGGTAACCCGCCGGGCGAACCTTTCCCTGGCGAACACTTCGAAAAACCACCCTTTGAACTCCCCTGCCCGGTCTTTATAGAGGCACGAGACAATATACCCCGCCCCGGGAAAGGGTTCCACATCCCACCGGGGACCTCCCCGGCTCCCCTGAACGTCCTTCCAGGAGGCGATAAATTTCTCGTTTGATATCTCGGGGGAAAGATCCCGGGAGTCCTTCGCAAGCTGAAGGGCCTGGGATGAAGTCAGAGCGGGGCGGGGAGAAAAGAGAAGAAAGGCCACAGCCGCGCAGGCAAGAAGGAGCAGCAGGACCGGCTGTTCCCGGCCCCTCCGCCGGTGGTCCTTCTGATCTCCGTCGGAGGGCCCCGAAAGGGTCGTGCCGGAAGACCGGGGTGCCAGTGGGTAATCTGCGGGTGATCCTCTGTCATCCATGGGTTTTCTCTCCTTCCTCTCTATTATAAGACGAATTGGTAAAGAGGAAATATGCGGAGGCTCATATTCCGCCCCTCCGTCTTGTCCTCCCTTTTGCCGCCCGATTATTTCATTCTATTATAAGGTATTTTTTTTCTTTCAGTACGGAAAGGAGGGTTTTTTCGTGATACCATGGGGAAAAAGGGGGAGAAAAGCATGGCTCTCTCCATCGGAGGGTATATTCAGACAAGTTTTCTTGACTATCCTGCCCACACGGCGGCGGTCTTCTTCTGTACAGGCTGCCAGTTCCGCTGCCCTTTCTGCCATAATCCCGATCTCGTCCTTCCGGGAGAAGGGGGGGCCTCCCTTTCACCGGACGCCCTTCTTTCTGACCTCGAAAGCCGGAAGCCCTTTCTCGACGGAGTCTGCGTCACGGGGGGAGAGCCAACCCTTCAGGAGGAGCTACCGGACCTTCTCGCCGCCATCCGGAGCCTCGGCCTCAAGGTCAAGGTCGACACGAACGGCGCCCGCCCTGATGTCCTGAAGGCCCTTCTCTCCTACGCTCTTCTCGACTATGTCGCCATGGATGTCAAGGCCCCCTGGTGCAGATACCCCCTTGCTTCCGGGTGGAAGGGGGACACAGGGCTGATCAGGGAGAGCATGGACCTTCTTCTCGC
>JALHFZ010000201.1 GCA_022837505.1 Synergistaceae bacterium | reverse complement strand
CCACTTTACGCCCGCTATATATTCAAGAACCACCCCTATTTCAAGGGTATAGAATTTCTCTTCGGGGACCACCCCCGCGATACCTACCCTTATCGCATCGAAGGGGGGGATATCCTTGTCCTCTCGGACTCCGTAGTGGCCATCGGGATCAGCCAAAGAACCGCGGCGGGGACCCTGCAGATCGTCGGCAAGAGGATCGCTGAAAAAGCCGGGGTCAAGACCGTTTTGGCGGTAGACATCCCCAAGAGTCGGGCGGCCATGCACCTTGACACAGTCTTCACCATGGTGGACCATGACGCCTTCACCATTTACCCGGAAGTGAAGGAATATATCAGGATATGGCAACTCGAGTACTCCCCCGAGGGGGAGATCACTTCTGTCATTGAACACCAGAACTTGGGGGATTGCCTGAGGAAAGTGCTCCAGCTTGATGCTATCCGTTTCATTGAGACCGGGGGCGGGGACCCCGTCGCCGCGGCAAGGGACCAGTGGAATGACGGGACCAACACCCTGGCTATCGCTCCCGGGGTCGTCATTACTTATAGAAGGAATGTCGTCTCCAATAGGGTGCTCCAGGCCAACGGTATAAAGGTCTTTGAGGTGAAGGGCGCCGAACTCGGCAGGGGCCGGGGGGGCCCCAGGTGCATGAGCATGCCCCTGACCCGGGATTAGCCAAGGCCGAAGCTTCAACTTACAAGAAAACAGGAGGGGAATGGAATGCCGATCAACCTGAGAGGAAGAAGTTTTCTCACCCTTAAGGATTTCACCACCGGGGAGATCCAGTACCTGCTCGACCTTTCGGTCTCGCTGAAGGAGAAAAAGAGGATGGGGATAAGGGGCAACACCCTTGCAGGAAAGAGTATCGCCCTGATCTTCGAGAAGCCCTCCACCAGGACGAGGTGCGCCTTTACCGTGGCCTGCGTCGACGAAGGCGGCCACCCGGAATTCCTGGGAAAGAACGATATTCAGCTGGGTCACAAGGAGTCTGTCAAGGACACCGCCAAGGTCCTGGGCAGGATGTTCGACGGGATACAGTTTCGCGGTTTCAAACAGTCCGTTGTTGAAGACCTGGCCCTTTACTCAGGGGTTCCCGTCTGGAACGGCCTCACCGACCAGTATCACCCCACCCAGATCCTCGCCGATTTCCTGACGATACAGGAGAATTTCGGAAAACTGAAAGGGCTCAGGCTGGTCTACGTTGGGGATGGAAGGAATAATATGGCGAATTCCCTGATGATCGGTTCGGCCAAGATGGGGATCCATTTCGCTATCGCCGCCCCGGGAGGCCTCTTCCCCGAAAAGGACCTCGTGGAAGAATGCA
>JALHFZ010000200.1 GCA_022837505.1 Synergistaceae bacterium | reverse complement strand
GTTCACCATTGAGCATATCTCCGTCAAAGGAGCTTCCATCGGCCCTTGTATAGACTCCCTTTCCGTTCCAGAGCCCCTCAACCCAGGAACCTTCATAGGAATCGCCGTTTGCCCACCGGATAATCGCCTTTCCGTTCAGAAGACCGGCACTCATTTCCCCTTCACCGTCTCCGACAGGGACTGTCCCATCCTGAGCATGAAGGACAAATGTGAATGTGCCTTTCCCCTGGGCTTTCCCGTTGACAACCGGGCCGTTCCATGTGGCAGCAGTCAATACTGCGCCTGTAGCAGAGACATAGCCGATTTTGCATCCGCTTTTCACGTCCGTGACCCATGTTTCTGCTCCAGAAGCCGGATAGGTTGCAGACAACAGAAAAATACATAAACTCCTTTGGTAAACTTCTAAAAGAGAATCCGGGCAATTATAGCACCTGGATAAAAAAACCAGGAAGGAGACTGAAGCGCTGAAATCGCAGGCGGAAAGGCGAAGAAAGGCTTCGACGAAAAGGCTTTCCGTTAGATTCCTTATCATCTTTTCGGAAGAGCTTGAGGATTTCGGCTGCAGAGGAGAAAAAAAGACATTTTTAAAAAAAGCCCTTCTTTCAAAAAAAAGCGAAAAGAAGGGCTATGTAGTGCTCACATGCCATAAACGATCCGGTTTTTGCAGGGCTCTTTGATTAAAACCAGCCGAAGCCGGGAACCTCCTTACACAGGACTCGATCGCTCTTTCCTCAACTCGAGGAAGCGTATTTTATCACTCTTGTTGAAGCCCCAACCGCTATCCACAGTGCGAGGACTCCAAGAACATGGTCTCCGGCCAATGCCGTAGGGCTCTGAAATGGAACCTTGGAGGAGAAAGCTGATGCAGCACGATGGTATGTCTCAGTTTTCCCTTTGCCGTGGCAATGCTTTTCGCTCCGCTGGATTTCGAATCCTTCATTCTCCCCGGGCGGGAGGTGTCCAGGTTGCTTCCCGTCATGGTTTCGCTACGCTCTTTCTCTCTTACGGTCTCGCGGCCACTATTCGCCGTACGGCTTCCAGATCTTCCGGGGTATCGACGCTCGGTCCCTCTCTTTTCGCGGCGGTGACGGCGACTTTCATGGAGTATCCGTGCTCCAGGATCTTGAGCTGTTCGAGGGATTCGGCCAGGGAGAGGGGGGTCGGAGGGAGGGTGACGTAGAGCTCCAGAAATTCTCTCCGGAATCCGTAGATCCCCACATGCTCGTATACCGGAGGGGCCCCCTCTTCCGAGCGGAGAAAGGGGATGGGAAACCGGCTGAAGTAGAGGGCGTACCCCCGAAGATCCCGCACTACCTTCACCACCGATGGATCGCCCAGAAGCGCAGGGTCGGCCACAGGAACGCAGAGGGTGGAGGAATGGGCGGACCCATCGTCGAGAAGTACCTGGGCGACTTCGCCGATCATGAGCGGGTCGAGGAGGGGTTCGTCCCCCTGGATGTTCAGCACGATATCTCCGTCGAACATCCCCGCCGCCTCGGCCACCCTGCACGTTCCGTTAGGGTGATCGGGTGAGGTGAGCACCGCTTCACCGCCGAAGGCGCGCACCGCCTTCAGAATACGTTCGTCGTCAGTGGCGACGACAAGCCGGTCGAGCAGGGAAGAGCGGGAGGCCCGCTCGTAGACCCTCTGAACAAGGGTCTTGCCGCATATATCGGCCAGAGGCTTGCCGGGGAGGCGTGTCGAGGCA
>JALHFZ010000199.1 GCA_022837505.1 Synergistaceae bacterium | reverse complement strand
TTCTGCGTCTTTCCCCAGCGATTCACCGTCCCCTGGGTCATCACCGACGAGCTGACCTACAAGGTCGGCGTCCGGGAGGACCTTCCCGTCCTCTTCTCAAGCCTCTGGGTTGCTGCCGTCACCGGGAACAAATACGCCCTCGAGCTTCTTCCGGAACAGCTTCCGCTGAACCTTGCCGCCCTTCCGGCGGCCACCGCCCAGGGCGCGCCCGTCCCCCCGAAAGAAGTCGCAATTTCCGGGGACCGGCTGCAGGCAGTCACAGCAGCCATGCCCGGCGCTATAGAAGCCCTGGGGAAGAAACTCGCCGCGGAGCCAGAAGCCGCGTGGTACAGCTCCATAGGAACCGCCTGGATGCGCCTGCTGGGGACCCTTGCGTCGGAGTACGGCAAGGGGTACCCCCTCTACATGCAGAGCCCTCACTTCGCCGCAAAGCAGCTTGAGACGCAGCTCGGCTCGTACACGGAACTGAGGCACGACACCATCCTCTACGAGAAGCCGAACTACGCCGAACTGGGAGACGGCGGATATGAAGACCCCCCGAAACCCCTCGTCAGAGGGTTCATCGAGCCGAACCTCCCCTTCTGGAACGAGATGATACGGGTAGTGGCCTACATGCGGACCGGCTTCGAGAAGAACGGCCTCTTCCCCATGGACACGGAGGAGTATGGCGCCCTCTCGACCTTCGGCGAGACCATAGCGCGCTGTGCGAAACTGGCGGCGAAAGAGCTTGCGGGCAAGCCGCTCAGCGAGGAGGAATATGAATTTCTGCGCACCTTCCTGCTGGACTATATGGCAGCTCCGGCCAGCGGCTCGGGGGCCGTCGTCTCGGAAGAACTCTTCCAGTCAGGGCTCATCGTCGATATCCAGACGACAAACCTCGATCCACAGGCCCTGGGGGCCCCCGCGGTGCTCTACCAGGCCACGGCCGACCCATCGCTGATGCTGGTGCTTGTGGGGAACGAAGATGCCCCCCGGGTTGTCCTGGGGATGGCCTTCGACCACCGGGAGTTCACCGCCCCTCACGGCCGGCGTCTCACCGACAGCATCTGGAAGAAGCGGGTCTACGAAAAGTACGGGGAGGGTTCCCCCGGAGAGGCTGCGCCCCTGCCGGAGAAAAATTTCTGGTATGACGGTCTGCGCCCGTAGGCTCGTCCTCGCCTGCATCTGTGCTCTTCTTGCTGCAGCTCCTCTCTCCGCGGAGGGGCTGCAGTCCTTTCAGCAAGGGAATCCCTTCCCGATTGCCTATCCGGCCGCCCTCTTCACCGCTGCCATCGAGGCGGCCTCCTCGGTCAATCCCTTGCCCCCTACCCTCTCCGGCCTCATC
>JALHFZ010000198.1 GCA_022837505.1 Synergistaceae bacterium | reverse complement strand
GCAGGGCGTCCGATTCTATCTCCACGTTAAAACGGTCCACCACATCGTCCATCCTCTGCACCTCAAGGGCCTCAGCGGCATCCCCCTCTTCAAGGGCCTTCATGGCCTTTGAGAGCATCTCCGCAACGGCAGAGCCCATGCCGGAGAGCTTGTTCTGGAGGGCGTCAAGCTCCATGTAGAAGTCCCGCCTGGTTGCAGTCATCTTCTCATCCTTTCGAGCCTGAAGGGCGCTCCCACGCGCCGCTGCCGAAGCCGGAAACAAAGCCGTCTTCAGAATCAAGCCCGTCCCGTAAATGCAGATTTTGTACCCGGAAAGGGCATCAAATAAATCCGGGGAGGTTGCAGTCGGGCAACGTTCGGGAGGGTATAAACATGTAGTCTTCTTCGGGATGCGGAGACACCCGCGTGAAAGGGGGAATACGGCATGGTAATTGAGGGATACAGGGCGGAACTGGACGCCGGGCGCAGGTTTTTGGAGAGCATAAAACCCGGCGAAAACATAGCGCTGCTCTTTCACGGAGATGCGGACGGCTGCTGCTCCGGGGCTGTAATGTACAGAACCCTCCGCCTCATGGGCGATATGCTCGTCTTTCCGGTCTTCATGGACAAGGGGGAGTCCCTCTACTCTGAGAGCCTTGCAAAGCGGATTCTGGCCCGCGAACCCTCCCGCCTCATAGTGATGGATATGGGGAGCCGGAACCGCGCCGTTGTGCCGGGGCTCTCGACCCTGATTATAGATCATCACAGGCCGGACGGAGCGCCCCCGGCGGATGCCTTTGTCACCTCCTTCGGCGTGGACCCTCCCGCCACGGCGTCGCTCCTGACCTACCAGGTATGCAGCCACTTTGCACAGACGGACGGCCGCGACTGGCTGGCTGCGGTGGGTACGGCGGCAGACCTGGGTGTGGATACGGACTTCGAGGTACTCAGGAGCGCGCGCGACACCTACGGCAGGAAGGCAATAAGCGAGGCGGCCGTTCTTGTAAACTCCGGCAGGAGATCGGCGGAGCACGACATAGCCACCCCGTTCGCCGCCCTCATCCGGGCGGAGGGCCCCCTCGAGATTGTAAACGGAGAGATACCGGAGGCGCTGGTGCTTGCGGAGTACAGGCAGGAGGTCGCCCTGGAGCTCAGGCGCGTGCTTAGAACGCCCCCCGCCGTGCACGGCAGGTGGGCGCTCCTGAAATTCGGGAGCCCCGCCCTCGTTCACACGCTCCTTGCATCCGCGTGGACAAGGCGGCTCAAGGATAATATAGTGATAGCCGCAAACTACGGGTACATGCCGGGGAGAGTCCACTTCAGCGTGCGCTCTGCGGGGAACTTCGATC
>JALHFZ010000197.1 GCA_022837505.1 Synergistaceae bacterium | reverse complement strand
TGACCCCGAGGGTTTTGAGGCGCAGCAGGGACACTTCCCCCCGGTCGGCCAGGACGCTGACGAGTTCATCCTCATTGACGAACCTGCCGATCTCCCGCACCCTCCGGAAGTGGTCCTCGGGAGTCACCCTCCCCGCCGCCAGGGAAAATCCTCCGCCGGAAAGGGCCGTACAGTTCGCATTCCCGGCCCCCGTCTTGCTCAGGAGCAGGACTTCCGCCCCCTTCTCCCTCGCGGCCAGCGCTGCGGTGAGCCCCGCTCCTCCCGCTCCGATGACGATAACGTCTCTTTCTTTCATTAGCTCTTCCCTCCCTGTAAGGAAGAGCCCCGCAGCAAGTGCGGGGCTCTTCGCGGATAGGTGCGTCTCCTCAGGCCTATTCCTCTTCGTCTTCCTGCTTGTGGGCACTGATGACCTTCTTCGCGAGATCCCCCGGGACCTCCTCGTAGTGGTCGTAGGCCATGGTGAAGGTTCCCCGTCCGGAGGTCATGGACCGGAGGATGATGGCGTACCGGAACATCTCCGCGAGGGGGACCTGGGCCTTGACGACCTGCTGGTGCCCCTTGCTGTCGATGCCGAGGATTCTGCCCCTGCGGCTGTTGAAGTCCCCCATGACGTCTCCGAGATAGTCCTCGGGCACGGTTACCTCGACGTTCATGATGGGTTCAAGGAGCACGGGGCTTGCCTCGAGGATGCCCTTCTTGAAGGAAAGACGGGCGGCGAGCTTGAAGGCCATTTCCGAGCTGTCCACATCATGGTACGAGCCGTAGAAGGCCGTGGCCTTGAAGTCCACCACGGGGTAGCTCGCAAGGGGGCCCTTGACGAGGGCTTCCCGGAGCCCCTTCTCCACTGCGGGGATGAACCCCTTGGGGATGGCGCCGCCGACGATCTTGTCCTCAAAGACGAAGCCCTCTCCTCTTTCAAGGGGAGTGTAGCGGATATGAACGTCCCCGTACTGGCCGTGCCCACCGGTCTGTTTCTTGTGCTTGCCCTGGGCCTCGGAAGTCTTGCGGATGGTCTCCCGATAGGGGACCTGGGGGGTCGCCGTGTCGAGTTCGACTCCGTACCGTTCCTTGAGCCTTGAGAGGACGATGTCGATATGCATGTCCCCCATGCCGGAGAGCACGCTGTCGCCGGTCTCGGGGTTTTTCTCGTAGGTGAGACTGTGATCTTCCTCAAGGGTCTTGTGGATGGCGTTGCCGAGTTTATCCTCGTCCGCTCTGCTCCGGGCGGTAATGGCCACGCTGTAGACAGGGCGGGGGAATTCGATGGGCGGGAAGAGGATCGTGGACCCCTTCACTGAGAGGCTGTCCCCCATCTGGGTGCTGTGCAGCTTGGG
>JALHFZ010000196.1 GCA_022837505.1 Synergistaceae bacterium | reverse complement strand
TTCTTGCCTCAATCCGCCCTTTTAAAAATAATAAAACATCTTTGCACTGTTCGGAGAACAGCGGTAAGATTATGCCTGAGAAGACAAAAACCTTCACCACAGAGTTGCAATTATGACTGATAAGACATAGAAAATCCACATTTTTTCCTTACCCGAAGGCGCATCTCCCTCCAGGTGGGATAATACTATCGGAGGAATCAGGGGTTTTTCCGGAACCCGAAGTTTTCGGTCCTTTTCCTCCATCGATTTTTCACGGGAGGGATGATAATGGAAAAGCTCAACCTACCTATCACGGGCATCTGTTCTTTTGCAAAATACCCCATCTGTACCGACCTTGACGCCCTCGACGCTGACATAGCCGTTCTCGGCGTTCCCTATGACCTGGGAGTTGGTTTTCTCTCGGGAACCCGGCTGGGCCCCCGGCGGATCCGGGAGGCATCCACCCAGTACGCCCGGGGAGATGCCGGTTTTTACGACCCCGAGGGGGAGGAGCAGCTTCTGGCGGCACCGGTGAAAATCGTCGACTGCGGTGACGCCGATATTCTTCACGGCGACGTGGAGTACTCCTTCCGCAGCATTGAATGGGTGGTTCGCAAGATCCTGAAGGGGGGAGCGATACCCGCGGTCATCGGGGGCGATCACTCCATTACGATCCCTGTGGCCAGGGCGCTTGAATCCCTGGGAGAGACCATAACCGTCGTTCAGTTCGACGCCCATCTCGACTGGACCGATCACGTGGGACCCCAGCGATTCGGCAACGGCAGCCCCATGCGGAGGCTCTCGGAGATGCCCCATATCGGGGAAATCGTTCAGATAGGCCTCAGGGGGATGGGCTCGAGCAGGAAGGAGGACTTCGATGATGCCAGGGCCTATGGTGCCCTCCTGATCACGGCAAAGGAAGTCCGCCGGATCGGTCCTGAGGGGGTCGTGGCGAAAATACCCGGAGCGAAGAAATATTTCGTATCCATCGATATCGACGGATACGACATCTCCATCGCCCCGGGCGTGGGCTCTCCCTCTCCCGGAGGGCTCTATTATGACGAGGTCCTGGACATGCTGGCGGGGCTGTGCAAAAAAGGGGAGATCGTCGGCTTCGATCTCGTGGAAGTCGCCCCCCAGTATGACCCCGCCAATGTGACCTGCCGGGTGGCCGCTCTGACCATACTGAATTTCATGGGGCAGATCATGAAAAACAGGGGGAAAGCATAGACTTCCCCAGAAGGAGGAAAAAAGGATGGCAAAAATAAATCTGGGAACGAACGCCTTTCTGATGCCCATGCCCATGGTCATCGTGGGCTCCCATTACCTTGACCGGCCGAACTTTATGGCTGTGGCATGG
>JALHFZ010000195.1 GCA_022837505.1 Synergistaceae bacterium | reverse complement strand
CCTCCTTCAGAAACTCCCCGGCTATAGCCTTCCCGAGGCCGGAACCCGACGCAAGAACCAGTACCGATTTGTTCTTCAGTCCCAGATCCATGAATATCCCTCCCAGAAGGTAGATTTTTAATTCTTATACTCTATTGTACTCCTTCGGGAAGGGTTTATTCATGGATTTCCACTCGAAGGCTTCCTCTATAAATGCCGGAAGTTCCTTTTCATGGAAATTTAATGTCCTTCTTCGCCCAAGGAACGCTACGACGCACTTCCGGTTTCGCTGGCAAATTTCACACCCAGGTCAAAGGTTCTTTTGCAGTCCTTCGGGAATTCCTCTTCCCGCCGCCTCTTCTTTTCCGCCACATCAAAGAGAGAAGCCACATACCTCGAATAATCCTCGAACTGAAGGGTATCTGTGGATGAGATGATCTCGGCGGAGCCGAAAATTATTTTGAATGATCGGGCGGTCGAATCGAAGACGAGGTCATATCCCCGCTCCTTCGCCATCGAGTCGGAGAGATTCATGGTGAAGATCAGCCCGACCTGTTTTTTCTGAGCGAGCGACCTATCCTCCCTGGAATAGACAAGATACTGAAAAAGCAGACGCTCCATAAATGACCGGGTCACTCCGGTGACATTGCCGAAGTATATGGGAGATCCTATAAAAAATGCGTCCGCTCCTTCGATTTTCTCGAGAAGGGGAGTCAATTCATCCCTGAGGGCGCATTTTCCATAGCTCGTTCCGCCTCTCAGCTTGCAGCCGAAGCAGCTTGTGCACCCCTTGAAGTCAAGGTCATAGAGGTGAACAATCTCCGTGGACGCACCTGCTGATGCCGCCCCTTCCAGGGCGCTGTTTAACAGAGTGGCCGTATTCCAGCTCTTTCTCGGGCTTCCGTTTACGGCGATTACCTTCATGAAAATCACCTTCTTTTCTTTGAAAAATGGAGCCGTCGAGGAACATTCCCCCGCGGCTCCGTTTTTTTCGGATACGTCAGTCCAGTTCAGCGATGACGTCGATCTCCACGAGGATGTTGTTAAGGGTGCTTCCCACAGTGGTCCGCACGGGGTAGGGCTCTTTAAAGAACTCCTTGTAGACAGCGTTGAAGGCAGGGAAATCCCGCTTCAGTTCCTGGAGGTGGACAGTGGTCTTCACCACATGGTCCATGGTGGCGCCTCCGGCCTCGAGGATGGCCTGGATGTTCTTCAGGGTCTGGCGGGTCTGTTCTTCGATGCCCTCAGGGATTTTTCCCGTGGCAGGATCCTTCGGTCCCTGACCTGCGGTGTAGATCCTTTTACCGCAGACGAGACCCTGAGAATAGGCGCCGCTCGGATCGGGTGCGTTGGGTGTGCGAATGG
>JALHFZ010000010.1 GCA_022837505.1 Synergistaceae bacterium | reverse complement strand
ACTTTCTCATAATCCGCATTTGATGTGGCCAATTTCAGAAGCTCCGTTTGCAGCTCTTCCAGCCGCTTATCGATATCCGCAAAAGCCTTGTCACTTTCACGGCTTATAACGGTGGCGATGTTGTCCCGCTGTTTACGACCCCAGTCAGATATCAAAAATCTGCGTGAATAAACCGGAGATGCTTTGCCCGATCAGTTTAGTTTCCTGTGGTTATGTGACAGAATGTAAAGCTGATAATTGCTCACTACGCAAATTACTTGGTTTTAATTTAAATAGATGACTGACTCATTTTTTATAAAACTGAGGATGTTCTTGTTGATATGAGCTTTCCGTACAAGCGGACATGTTTTTTCTCTCAGGTGGAACCTTGTTCGTTAACGATACTCCCCGCACACTAACGAAACCCTTACGACCAACAAAAATGGTGCATTGTATCTATATATATCTGATAACACTATGAAGACGACAGGACTTTAACCTATATACTGACTTGTTCCCCCGAACGGATAAAAACCATTGACCTGTTCCCTCGAACAGAACACCCCCAAAAAACCACTATTGACCTGTTCCCGAGAACGGACAAAACGAAAAATACATACCAGACATCAATCTGATGCTATCGTTCCACGTGGAGACGGTGGTCCTCTTTGAAAAAGGAAAGACCTAAAGGGGGCTGAACCGGCACCTTTCAGTATCGAACCCCCTCTGGCAAGTTATGAAAAAAGTGGTAAGGTTATATTCGCTCGTCCTCTCCCCGCATCAATGAGCAGCCCAGCGAGGTGTTTCAAGGGCTTTATCGCCGGCTGGTACAAGAGCGAGGTGTTTCAAGGGCTTTATCGCCGGCTGGTACAAAAATATGTGCGGGCTCATCCTGTCGGCACGCTGCCGACGGTAAAAAAACCATGGGGGGACCATTCACCCTTTCAGGAGGCGTAAGATTATGATTCTTCGTGCCCCCGCGCTGGGGTTCATTATAGTTTTATTTATCATTCTTGCCGTCGTCGCAGCCCGTTTCAGCTTCCCACTTCCGGAAAATTCAGGCAAAAAATCAACCGCTTTGCCCCCTTCAGAGAAAGGGTGGCTGGCCCAATCGGTTGCTGAGATGGTAGGGGAGCACCCCGATCTGACCGGCATTGCCCCCCTCAGGGACGGCGCAGAGGCCTTTGCCGCCCGGATGCTCCTTGCCGACTCTGCGGCCGCCTCCATTGATGCGGAATACTACATCTGGAGGGCGGATCTCACCGGCTATCTTTTGCTCGATCAACTCAAAAAGGCGGCCGACCGGGGCGTTCGGGTGCGCCTTCTGCTGGATGACCATGGAGTGGCGGGGCTGGACCGTGAGATCGCCCAGCTGTCGGCGCACCCGAACGCCGAGGTACGCCTGTGGAACCCCTTCACCCTCCGCCGCTTCAAAATGATGGGGTACACTTTTGATTTCTTCCGCCTCAATCGCCGCATGCACAATAAGAGCTTTACCGTAGACGGCAGAGAGAGCGTCCTGGGAGGGCGGAATGTGGGGGATGAGTATTTCGGTACGGGAAAAACACCCCTTTTTGTCGATCTGGATGTCCTTGCCGTGGGGAAGATCGTACCGGCCATCTCAGAGGATTTCGACCGCTATTGGAACAGCCCCTCAGCTTATCCCGCCGAACTGATTGTGGCGGATGCCGACGGGAGTGACCCCATCGCAGCAGGGCTGGACCGTTTCAAGGACACCGAACAGATAAAAGAATATCGGGAGGTACTCAGGCGTTCAGACCTCGTAGCCCGCCTTGCTGCCGGAACCTTTGATCTTGAATGGACGACGGCTCTCCTGGTGAGCGACGATCCTGGAAAAGGGCAGGGGACAATACCAAAAGAGGACCTTCTTGGCGGCCGTCTGCTGAAGGCCGTCGGAAAAATCGAAGGCCGTCTTGACGGGGTCTCAGCCTATTTTGTCCCCGGGGCTCAGGGGGTCAATGCCTTCACCGCCCTTGAAGAGGAGGGTGTTGAGGTCCGCATTCTGACCAACTCCCTGGAGGCGACAGACGTCCTTCCCGTCCATGCGGGATACTCAAAGAGGCGGGAAGGTCTTCTCAAGGGAGGGGTCGAACTCTTCGAGCTCCGGCGGCAAGCCCCAGGCAGAGAGGATAAAAAGATACTCGGCCCCTTTGGTTCATCCGGAGCAAGCCTTCATGCCAAGACCTTCGCGGTGGACGGCAAACGCATTTTTGTCGGCTCCTTCAACTTTGATCCCCGGTCTGCCAGGATCAACACCGAGCTGGGCCTTCTTATAGACAGCGAGCATCTCGCTGGGGCCCTGCACCGGGCCTTCGACGAGGGGTTCGGCGGATCGGCCTGGCAGGTGAAGAAGCGGGAGGGCAAACTGGTCTGGATTGAACCTGCCGCTCCCTCCGTGCCCCCTTTAACGGCTGAACCCGGCGCAAACCTGTGGCGCAGGGCCGCCATCACCTTCATCGGCTGGCTGCCCGTGGAGTGGCTTCTGTAATTCTCATCTCACCCCCTTGCCTCCTCCCATGGCCCGGATGTATGGGAGCGAAGGAGAAGAGATCCCCCTTTTCAGGATAAACCTGGGCCGAATGTCGGGTCCGACCTTTTCCGAAGAGGGAAATCTTGAGCATTAGCCGGTGGTTTTTTCCGGTCATTTCAAGGTGCAAACTCCTTGCCGGAGGATGGGGGTGGAAAAGGAAAGAGAAATATCTGCAAATCCAGTATTGCCAAAAGGCGAAGGGGTGGATATAATATCTTTCGTTTGTACTTCGAAGGGCGGACATAGCTCAGCTGGTAGAGCATTAGCTTCCCAAGCTAAGGGTCGCGGGTTCGAATCCCGTTGTCCGCTCCATTCTTATTCCGAAAATACTTCCCGATGAATAACAATTCCATAGAATACTTTTCAGTTCGGATGCGCTCCGTACATATTGTTACGTTTGACACAAATTTCATATGGTAATAAAATATATGGGCTTTTATATTTTAAATGAACATAAATTACCTTGAACCTGAGGAAGGAGGTGGAACATATGGCCGCAAATTTGGCTGAAGAAATCAAAGGGGTGGAAGCTCTTTCCCGCGAAATGGTGAAAGAGGCCAAGAACGAAGCCGTCAAAATCATTAACGAATCAAAGGATGCCGCAGAAGAAAGGATAAAAGAGACGAGGCAGAAATCTTTCCGTCAGTTCAAGGAAAAACTCTCTTCCGTGGAGAAGGAGGCCGAGGTGAAAGCCTCGAAAACTCTCGAAGAAGGGCTGAAGAATTCCAAGGTCCTTGCTGCCCAGTATGAAAAGAAAATTCAAAGCACGGCAAAGTGGATTTCGGAAGAGGTGATATCTCAATATGGCCGTGACTAGCATAAAAAAAGCGGAATTTTACATTCACAAGGCCGACGTGGACGGCGTTCTCGCGGCCCTTCAGAACACAGGCTCCTACGAGGTCATGCCGTTTTCCGAAGAAAATGGCGATGGTGCGTCCCATCCTGTTCACCCCGGCCTTCCGAAGGTG
This sequence comes from Synergistaceae bacterium, assembly GCA_022837505.1. GTDB lineage: Bacteria > Synergistota > Synergistia > Synergistales > Aminobacteriaceae > JALHFZ01. The sequence continues at coordinate 31,848 of JALHFZ010000010.1, read as the reverse complement.
GAATCGGATCTCGGAGAGGCCCGTTTTCTGCTCCGTTTTCTCGAGCCGCATTTCAAAGACGACATATCCTCCCTTGCCCGGACCATGGGCGACCGCACGCAGATAACCCTTCCCGAGGCAAGAAAGCTTGAATCATCCACGGATATTAAAGACCTTGCGGAACGTATGCGCTTATTCGAACGCCGGCTAATGGAAATCCGGTCTGAGCTCTCCCTCCTTGAATCCACAGAGACGCTTCTCTCGGGAATGAAGGGCTTCCCCTATCCCCTTGAGATGCTTACAACCGGAACGGAACGCATCCGGGGTCTCTTCGGCTCCCTTGACGCAGACCAGGCTGAGGAGTGGAGAAGGGAAGCGGAAGGCGCTCTCGGCTCCATGGGTGAGGTCTATGTCATCGGGGGGACGGAGAAGGACAAGGAAGTCCGGGCAGCCCTCTTCTACGAAGAATCCTTTGCACAGAAAGCATCGGAGATCAACGGCCGGTATTCCTTCAGCAGAATCGACCTCCCATCCTCTCTTCGGGGGACCGTGGAGGAAGAGCTGGCCCGGGGCGCGGAAAGAAAGAATATCCTCTCAGCGGAAGAGGAGTCGATCCTTTCAAAAATCAAGGGGGAAGCCCAGAGATGGGTTCCCACCATTCACGCCTTGAGCGATTACTGGAATGTGCTGCGGGACAGGTACCTCTCCCTCTCATCCGGCGGAGCGACAGAACAGGTGGTCATGCTCAGAGGATGGATACCGGAGTCGAAAATACCCGAGGTCCGCACCGCCCTGAAGTCCTTTGACGATTCGACCGCCCTTTATCTTTCCGACCCGGAAGAGGACGATACCCCTCCTTCCTACATGCAGAACCCCTCCTGGGCCCGGCCTTACGAAAACCTTACCCGCCTCTATGGCGCTCCCAAATACGGAGAGATCGACCCCACTCCGCTGCTTGCCCCTTTCTTCTTCGTCTTCTTCGGCATGTGCCTTGGAGACGCGGGGTACGGCCTGTTGATGATCGGTTTTTTCACCCTCTTCCTCAGGAAGTATAAGCGGATGCCCGGAACCTTCAGGCAGTTCTTTAAGCTTTTCGTCCTTTCGGGGATCTCGGCTGTGGTAGTCGGTGCCCTCACTGGGAGCTGGTTCGGCGATATTATCGATGCCTTTGAGATTTTCGCCTTCCTTCGCCCCCTCAAAAACGCGCCGGTGGTCCTGAATCCCATGGAAAACCCCATGGTTTTTCTTGCCATCTCCCTTGCCCTCGGTGTGGTTCAGCTTCTCTTCGGCCTGGGGATCGCCTTTTATGACGGCCTCAGAAAGAGAAATTACATGGAGGCCTTCGCCGATACGGGGGGATGGATCGTCTTTCTCGTGGGTCTGCTTTTCTGGGGGGGCGTGGCCGCAAACTTTCTTCCTCCCGAGACGTCTGCCCTCGCCAAGACCCTGACGATTCTCGGCGCCGTGGTGCTTATAGTCACCCAGGGGAGGGAGAAAACAGGAATTCTCTCGAAGTTCATCTCGGGCCTTCTCAGCCTCTACGGAGTCACGTCCTATCTCGGTGATGTGCTCAGCTACAGCCGCCTCCTCGCCCTCGGGCTCGCTACCTCCGCAGTGGGCGTGATCATCAACATGCTTGCCGGACTTGCAGGAGGAGTACCCTATGTGGGGTGGCTTATCGCCATCGTACTTCTTATCGGAGGCCATTTGTTCAGCGTGGCGGTGAATGTCCTCGGGGCCTTCGTCCATTCCCTGCGCCTTCAGTATGTTGAGTTCTTCAGCAAGTTCTACACCGGGGGCGGACGGGTTTTTTCTCCACTGACCTACAAAACGAACTACGTGGATATTATAAAAGACCCGGCGGAATAGACGGGCCTATTTCAGACAAGCTTGAGAGGAGTGTGTCAGCAGTATGGAACTTCTTGGAATTATGTTGGCGATACTTGGTGCAGCAATGGCGGCCGGATGGGCCGGAGCAGGTTCGGCAATAGGAGTGGGGATAGCCGGTGAATCGGGCGCAGGAGTTATGACTGAAGACCCGGGCAAATTCGGCCTTGTTCTTCTTCTCCAGGCCCTCCCCGGAACCCAGGGAATCTACGGTCTCCTTATCGCCTTCTTCGCCATCCTCAAGGTCGGCCTTCTCGGCGGCGGCGGCGAAATTTCTGTTTCCGTGTGGCAGGGATTGGGCATTTTCTTTGCATGCCTTCCCATCGCCATCGGCGGTTATTTTTCAGCCATCGCCCAGGGCAAGACCTCAGCGGCCTGCATTCAGATGATCGCAAAACGTCCTGAAGAGACCGGTAAAGCGGTTATCCTTCCCGCCATGGTGGAGACCTACGCCGTCCTTTCCCTGCTGATGAGCATCATCCTTCTCAACGGGATAAAGCTGTAGCGGGGCCGGGGGTGATTTGAAATGTCCTTGGCTGAGATAAAGACCAAAATCGAAGCGGATGCCAGGGCGGAAGCCCAGGCTATTCTTGAAAAAGCCCGGACTCAGGCCGGCGCTGTTCAAGCCGAGGCTGAGGAGGATATTAAAAAGATAGAAAAGACCTACAACGACCGCTTCACGGCGGAAAAGCCTGAAATTCTCCGCCGAAGGGAGATCGTGGCTGCCCTTGACGTGAAGAAAATTGAACTTGGAGTCAAGCAGGACGCCATCTCCAGGGCTTTTGACGGTGCGGTCGAACAGCTGAAGGCCCTTCCGGCAGAAAAGGCTGCCGCCTTTATAGAAAATCTTCTGAATAAGGCGGTGCAGACAGGAAAGGAAACCCTCTTTGTGGCTGAGGGGGAAAAACTCATCACAAAAGAGTGGCTTGACGATTACAACAAGCGGAAAAAAACATCTCTCCTTCTTGCCGATGAGCCCAGGGATATTTCCGGCGGCTTTATCCTCGCTGAAGGGGGCATTGAGACGAATTGCTCCTGGGATATGCTTATCCGGTGGATTCGTGACGATATTGAGGCAGACGTTGTTCAGCGGCTGTTTTCAGATTGACCGGAGGTGATGGTCAATGCCTCCGGCAGAGCAGTACGGGTATGCAGTCGCCCGGCTCCGGGCGATGTCCGTCAATCTCGTTGAGGATTCCGTCCTTCAGAGGATTCTCGAAAGCGAAGACCTAGAAGGAGCTTTGAAAGTCCTCGGAGAGACGGTCTATTCCGCATGGCTCGTGGACCTGAAGGGGAGCGGTGATTTTGACCGTGTGATCGAGGCCGAGCTCGTCTCGGTCTACGATGAGGTCCAGAGATTTGTTCCGGACGTGCGCCTTGTGCAGCTCTTTCGGCTTCCCTACGACTTTCATAATGTGAAGGTCCTCCTGAAGAGCCTTGTACTTCTCCGGGAGGGTGGAGAGAGGCGCTTCGATCTGCTCACCCCCCTGGGCAATATTCCGTCCGATGACCTCATCATGGCCATGGAAAGCGAGGACTTCCGCCTTCTGCCCTTCGGGCTCCATACCCTCGTTCCGGCAGCGTTGACCCTTTGGGAGCAGACCAGGGATATTCTCGAGGTGGAAAAGATCCTCGACACGGGCCTTTTCGCTGCCATGAAAAAACTGGCGGTTGAAAGCGGTATCGGGGGGGCCCTCGCCTGGGTGAGGGGGAAGATCGACGGAGAGAACATCCGCAATCTTCTTCGGATCAAAAGAATGGACATGGATGTCTCCGCAGCGGCGGGTTTCCTCCATGAAGGGGGTTTTCTTTCGAAGGAGCGGCTTCTCTCCCTGCTTTCAGAGCCTGTTGAAAGCTGGCCGAGGGCCATCGCCTTCGCCGATGTCGGCCGTGCCTTTTCAGATGTTCAGGACGTCACCGATCTCAACTCCCTTCTGGTGGAAATGGAAAAAATTATCGATGATTACGTCGCTTCCATTCTCGAAAAGGCGAAATACAATGCCTTTGCCCCGGAGAATATCCTGGCCTTTCTCTGGAAGAAGGAGCTTGAGGCGAAGAATATCCGGATCGCCCTCGTCTCCGTAGGCAACAATACTGACAGAACGCTCGCAAAGGGGTTGTTCAGACATGCCGGGTAAATCTGCGAACCGTGCGATGGCGGCTGTGGGGGAGTACGAGACAGTTCTTCCCTTTCAAGCTGTGGGAGTGAAGCCCTTCATGGTGAAAGGGGAGAATCCGGCCTCGGTGGATGAAATCCTCCTCACTCTCGCGAGGGAAAAATATGCCGTCGTTTTCGTGCAGGAGATCTTTTATATAGCCTCCACGGCGTTCATCGACGAACTCAACCGGGAGTACGAGACGAGTTTTATACCCATCCCGGGTTTAAAGGGGTCATTGGGTATAGGTCTGGAATCCATTCGAAGCAGCGTCGAACGGGCTGTGGGGATGGATATTTTTTCCGCGAAATGATGATTATGGGAATTCTGGAGGCGATACAGAGTGGCCACTGAAAAGATGATTCATGGGACCATCGAAAAGATATCCGGACCGCTCGTAGTGGCGAAGGGAATGTACGGAGCCGCCATGTACGACGTGGTGCGGATAGGCGATATCGGTCTCGTGGGAGAGATAATCGAATTAAAAGAAGATACGGCGTCCATACAGGCCTACGAGGAGACTTCGGGGCTTATGCCCGGAGAGCCCGTAGTCAGCACGGGAGAAGCCCTGAGCGTCGAACTCGGGCCGGGGCTCATCGAAAAATTCTACGACGGGGTGCAGCGTCCTCTGAGGTTGATTGAGGAAGATGCCAAAAGCCCCTACATCCCCAGGGGGATCAACGTCCCTGCCATCGATCGGGAGACGAAGTGGGAGTTCCATCCGAAAGTTGCGGTGGGCGATGCCGTCATAGCCGGGGATACCCTCGGCGTCGTCCAGGAGACAGTCCTTGTGGAGCACCGCATCATGGTTCCCCTAGGCATGGAGGGTACCGTGAGTGAAATAAAGCAGGGCAGCTTTACCGTGGAGGAAGTCGTCGCGGTGATCGACCAGAAGGGAAAAAAGAGGGATGTCACCATGCTTCAGCGGTGGCCGGTGCGGAAACCCCGGCCGGTGGCGAAGCGCCTTCCTCCGGTTATTCCCATGACAACGGGACAGCGGGTGGTCGACGCCTTCTTCCCCATAGCCATGGGGGGAACGGCCTGCGTTCCCGGCCCCTTCGGCTCGGGAAAGACGGTCATCCAGCACCAGCTCGCCAAGTGGGCTGAAGCTGAGATCGTGGTCTATGTGGGGTGCGGTGAGCGGGGAAACGAGATGACGGACGTTCTTCTCGAATTCCCGGAACTTGAAGATCCCCGTTCGGGCCAGCCCCTCATGAAGCGCACCGTTCTCATAGCCAATACCTCCAATATGCCCGTGGCTGCCCGGGAGGCCTCAATCTATACGGGGATCGCCATGGCGGAATACTACCGTGACATGGGGTATTCCGTGGCCCTCATGGCTGACTCGACGAGCCGGTGGGCCGAAGCCCTCCGGGAGATGTCCGGCCGTCTTGAGGAGATGCCCGGTGAAGAAGGGTACCCCGCCTATCTCGGCACTCGTCTCGCCTCCTTCTATGAAAGGGCCGGCAGGGCTATCGTCCTCGGCTCGGCGGGAAGAGAGGGGTCAGTCACAGCCATCGGCGCAGTCTCCCCTCCTGGAGGGGACCTTTCCGAGCCGGTGAGCCAGAATACCCTCCGGGTGACGAAGGTCTTCTGGGGGCTTGACGCGAACCTCGCCTACCAGCGCCACTTTCCGGCGATCAACTGGCTTCTCAGCTATTCCCTCTACACCGAAAAAATGGATGAATACTGGGATGAGAAATTCGATGACGAGTGGAGTACCCTGCGGATCGAGGCCATGACCCTCCTTGAGGATGAATCCAGCCTCAGGGAGATCGTCCGCCTCGTGGGAATCGACGCCCTCTCAAAGGAGGAGCGCATGGTCCTCGAGACGGCGAAATCCCTCCGGGAGGACTTCCTTCACCAGAACGCCTTCCATGAGGTGGATACCTACGCCTCCATGGAAAAGCAGTTCAAGATGCTGAAAACCATCGTCGCCTTCCATCACCTGGGGATGGAGGCCCTTCGAAAGGGAGCGACCGTGGGGGAGATCTTCAACCTTCCCGTACGGGAGACTATCGCAAGGATGCGCTACCTCGAGGAGAAGGATATCGGCCAGATCGACGAACTTGAGGGAAAAATCAAGAAGGAAATGAACGCGGTAACCCCCGTGGGAGGTGAAACGGATGCTGCCTAAGGAGTATGGAACCATAACGGAACTTTCCGGTCCCCTCCTCGTGGTGGAGAAAACCCGGGATGTCCGGTACGACGAACTCGTTGAGATTCAGCTCGGCAGCGGTGAGCGCCGCCGCGGAAGGGTTCTCGAGATCACCTCCGACCGGGCTCTCGTTCAGGTTTTTGAAGGAACAGACAACATCGACATCAAGAACACGAAGCTCCTCTTCCTTGGGAAAGTCCTCACTTTGCCCGTAAGCCGGGGTATGCTGGGACGGGTCTTCAACGGGCGGGGGGAGCCCATCGACGACGGCGCCTCCATCCTCGGGGACGAAAAACGGGACATCAACGGAATGCCCATGAACCCCTTCTCCCGGGACTTCCCATCGGAGTTCATTCAGACGGGCATCTCGACCATCGACGGAATGAACCCCATGGTCCGGGGACAGAAACTCCCGATTTTCTCTGGGAGCGGCCTGCCCCACAACCGCATGGCCGCTCAGATTGCCCGGCAGGCCACCGTCATCAGCGGACACGAGGATTTCGCCGTTGTCTTTGCGGCCATGGGAATCACCTTTGAAGAGGCATCCTTCTTCATGGAGGACTTCCGGAAGACCGGCGCAATTCAGAGGACCGTCATGTTCGTCAACCTCGCCGACGACCCGGCAATCGAACGGATCACCACCCCCCGGATAGCCCTCACGGCGGCGGAATACCTTGCCTTCGATCTGAACATGCACGTGGTGGTCATCCTCACCGACCTCACAAACTACTGCGAAGCCCTCCGGGAGATCTCCGCCGCCCGAAAGGAAGTTCCCGGCCGCCGGGGGTATCCCGGCTACCTGTACACCGACCTTGCCACCATGTACGAACGGGCCGGACGACTGAAGGGGAAGAGCGGCTCCATCACTCAGATCCCCATCCTGACCATGCCTGAGGACGACATAACCCACCCCATCCCTGACCTCACGGGGTACATCACCGAGGGGCAGATCATCCTCAGCAGGACGCTCCACAGAAAGGGAATCTACCCTCCCGTGGACGTCATGCCCTCCCTCTCCCGTCTGAAGGACAAGGGGATAGGGAAGGGGAAGACCCGGGAGGACCACGCGGACCTCATGAACCAGCTCTTCGCCGCCTATGCCAGGGGAAAGGAAGCAAAGGAACTGGCGGTGATCCTGGGCGAAGGAGCCCTCACTGATGAGGACAAGGCCTTCGCAAAATTCGCCGATCTCTTCGAGGACAAATATGTCCGCCAGGGGGAGTACCAGAACAGGACCTTTACCGAGACCCTTGAACTCGGCTGGGATCTTCTCACGATCATTCCGGTCAAGGAACTCAAGAGAATCCGGGACGCCTATCTTGAAAAGTATCTTCAGCCCCGCCTCGAGAAAGCCGAAAAGGCCGAAGTTACCGCCGGAAACGACTAAGGGGGCGGCGTTATGGCCCGTTTGAATGTCAATCCCAACAGGATGGAGCTCTCAAGGCTGAAAAAACGCCTTGTGGTGGCCAAGAGAGGACACAAGCTCCTGAAGGACAAGCAGGACGCCCTTATCAAGGCCTTCCTCGAAAGAGCCCGGGAGGCCAAGGTCCTGCGGGAAGAACTTGAGGACGAGCTGAAGGGATGCTATAAAAGCTTTCTTCTCGCCCGTGCCCAGACCCTCCCCGCCATGCTTGAGCAGGCCCTCATGATCTCCGGGGCAAAAGCAGAGCTTCAGGTGGGGTACAAGAACGTCATGAGCGTGATGGTGCCGGAATACGAGGTGGAGCAGGGAGGGTCCCCCATGAATTATGGCCTGGCGGCAACCCTGGGCAGCCTTGATGTCGCCCTTGAGCGCTTTGCCCGGCTCATTCCCCAGCTCATCCTCCTTGCGGCAAGGGAGAAGGCGATCAGCCTCATGGCCCTGGAGATCGAGAAGACCAGGCGGCGGGTCAATGCCCTCGAACACGTCCTGATCCCGGGATTTATCGAGACGATCCGCTACATCACCATGAAGCTGGACGAACAGGAACGGTCTACCCTGAGCCGCCTCATGAAGATCAAGGAGATCGTGCGGTCTCACTGAAGAGAAAAAAGGAGGCCTTCCCGGCCTCCTTTTTTCATCCCTCCGGCCGCCGGTAGAGAAATGCCCCGGCAGATTCAAACCCTATCTTTTTGTAGTCGAAAATCTGCTCCGTGGACCCCACGAGGAGATACCCCCCGGGGCTCAGCGCCCGGAGAAATTTATTGTAGAGAAGCACTTTCGTTTCCGATGAGAAATAGATCACCACATTGCGGCAGAGGATCAGATCAAACCCACTGTCAAAGACGTCCTCTACGAGATTGAGGCGCTGAAAGGCCACCTGCCCCTTTACCTCGTTCCTGACTCTGTAGGTCTCCTTTTCCTCCGGGGTGAAGTATTTTTCGAGCAGATCAGGGGGTACGTTCAGCAGCTGCCGTTTGAGGTAATGGCCTTTTTTCGCAAGAGCGAGGGCCCCGGCGTCAATATCGCTCGCAAGCACGGGCTGACGGGCGGAAAGTCTTTCCTCAAGGGAGAGGATTGCAAGGGAATAGGGTTCTTCTCCGGTGGCGCATCCGGCGCTCCATATTTTTATCTGCCGTCTCCCCCTTCGGGCGATCAGTTCCGGAAGAATTATCTCCCTCAGTTCCGTCCACTTGGGGGGATTTCTGAAAAATTCGGAGACATTGATCGTCAGATAATCGAGAAATTCCCGGAGCTTCAGGTCGTTCTCCCGGATAGTTCTGAAATACTCTTCATAGGCTGTTATCTTCCAGCGATCCATAAGCATGTGCACCCGCCGGTGTATCTGGTGTTTATAGGAGTTGAGATCAAGGCCGGTAAGTTTTTTCACCTGTTTCTTGAAGACGTCGTACCCAGGGGCGTTGTATTCCTGCCGTTCCATCATTTTCGCGGTATCCCTTTCTTTGAGGAAATTTTCCGATATTTACCCTATTTAAAGGAACATGTTATACTGTATCATGGGAGTATTCAAGATGACCGCTCTTTTTGCGAGGAGAGGAAAGTCCGGGCTCCGCAGGGCATGACGCTGGGTAACCCCCAGTTGGTGCAAACCAAAGGAAAGTGCCACAGAAAAATACCGCCTGATTTTCAGGTAAGGGTGAAAAGGTGGGGTAAGAGCCCACCGGGTGAAAAGCGATTTTCACGCCAGGCAAACCCCGTCAGGAGCAAGGCCGAATAGGGGGGGATGAGGCTGCCCGCTGACCCCCGGGTACGGCCGCGTGAGATCCGCCGCGAGGCGGATTCAAGATAAATGGTCATCCACCGACAGAACCCGGCTTATCGAATGCTCCCGCAAAATAATACTTATGAATCATACATAATAGGCCTTAAGACTCTTATTATTTTTTCCCTATAGAGTCTTAAGGCCTAAGCATTTCCGGCAAAAAATGATAGGGTGGGAGGCAGTGGGGGAATATGTCTGAAAGTGGGAGTGTTTTTAATGCTGGTGGGGACCTACGAGCACAAAATTGATTCGAAATATCGGATCGTTCTCCCTTCAAAATTCAGGGAAGAGCTCGGCGACAAGGTATTTTCCACCATCGGCATCGACAGCTGCCTTTCATTATATTCTCCTTCCGGGTGGGAAAATGTGATGAAACGCCTTCAGGATCTCCCCTTTTCAAAGAGCAGATCCAGGGGATTTCTTCGTCTCCTCCTTTCAAGCGCCCATGAACTTCCGGTAGATGGGGCAGGACGCATCCTCCTTCCCCAGGTACTCCGGCAGCACGGAGAACTCGAAACGGATGTGGTTTTCGTCGGAGTGAGCGACCACGTGGAGCTGTGGGACAGAACAAAATGGGAAGAATATCGTGAAGGAATTCTGGCCGAACTTCCGGATATCGCAGAAGGAGTCGATGGGTTTTGACGGAGCATGTGCCAGTCCTTCTCTCAGAGGTTCTTTATTTTCTTCGTCTTCACCCTTCCCTTGACCGGGTTCTTGACTGCACTCTCGGGCTTGGAGGCTATTCCGGGGCGATTTTGGGGGAATTTCCTGATACACGGGTCATAGGCATCGACAGGGACACCGATGCCATAGCTATCGCAAAGAGGAATCTTTCCGGCTATGGCGACCGCTTTACCCCTCTTCACGGGAATTTCGAGCATCTCGGGGAGGTTGCAGAGGATTTTGCCCCCTTTGACGCCATACTTTTCGATCTCGGCGTGTCGAATCTTCAGATCTCCGAGGGGGGGCGGGGATTCTCCTTTCAGACGGAAGGCCCTCTTGATATGAGAATGGACCCCGGAGGCTGTCTCTCCGCAGCCGACATCGTCAACGAATTCTCAGAAAAAGAGATGACGGAGATATTTTTTACCTACGGAGAGGAGCGGTTCTCCCGGCAGATAGCCAGAGGACTCGTCCGGATTCGTGAAAAGGACGGCCCCTTTTCCACTACCACCTCCCTCGTGGAGGCCATACGGAAAATTCTTCCCGCTCCCGTTCAGAGGAAAATGGGGGGGCATCCTGCCAGGAGGGTCTTCCAGGCTCTCCGCATACGGGTAAACGAAGAATTGTCCGCCCTGACCGGAGGCCTTCGGAAAGCCCGGGCGGCCGCATCTCCGGGAGGCCTTATAGCTGTCGTCAGTTATCACTCTCTCGAGGATCGAATTGTGAAGCATACCTTCCGGGACTGGCAGAAAGAGGATTTCGGAAAAGTCCTCACCCGGCGGCCCCTCCTTCCCTCCGAGGAGGAAGTGGAGAAAAATTATAAGGCCCGAAGCGCGAAACTGAGAGTTTTCTCCGTAGAAAAATAGACAACGGAAAGGGGAGTGAGTTCCGTGGGGGAGAAGAGTTCTGAGATTTGTCAAGTATCCGCGCCTTTACGAAAAGCCTGTCCTTATGTCATCCTTTGCACATTGATTCTTTTCAGCTCATTTCTCGGCCTCGGAGTTCTCCGACTGTACAGTTTCCGCCTTGAAGACCGGCTGAACGGAATCAACCGGCAGATGGAATCCTTCGCGGCCCGTCAGGTTCTGCTGAGACAGAAGCACTCGGCCCTTCTGTCTCCCGGGAGAGTCTACAGTTTTTCCAAAAACACTCTCGGCATGATCTACGCTTCAAATGTGAAGGTTCTGCGAATCAATGAGCCTCTCCTTGCGGATTCGGGCGGCGGAAGGGAAACTCTTTCTTCCTCCGGCGGGGCGGAAAACGGCTGGTTCCACTTCTTCCTTGAGAAAGCACTGGCAGGGGAGTAGCGCTTCAGAAAATTCCGCGAAGGGGAGAGACTATGCGTCGACGTCCTGGATTTTCCCCATGGGTTTTTGTCTTTTTGTTTTTTGCTGTGATCCTCTGGAGGATCGCTTCTCTTCAGCTGTTTCCTGACCCCAGGGTGGAAAGGCAGTCCCGCCGCCAATATTGGAGTCATATCCCCGTAAGCACCAACCGAGGGTTCATCTATGACAGAAACGGAAATGCCCTCGCCCTGTCCATACCAGCTTCAAGTTTTTTCCTCGATCCGGCCCACTGGTCTCCCTCAGATGCTCCGAAGCTTGAAGGGATATTGCCTCCGAGCATTGTCAAAACGATCTCGGGCAATCTTCCCGGCCGTTTCCTCTGGCTTGTGAGAAAGACTGACGCCGATACGGCGAGCCGTCTCCGGGCACTGAAGCTGAAGGGAATCTTCGAGATCGGCGAAAAGAAAAGACTCTATCCGAACAAATCCCTCTCGGCCCATGTCCTCGGTTTCTGCGACATTGACGACCGAGGGCTGTCGGGGATTGAACTCGTATGGGACAAGGTCCTCTATTCTCCTCCGGGAATCAGAATTCTCGCGAAGGAGTCATCGGGAAGAACCCTTGACATCAGCCGCGTCTCCGAAAATCCGGAGGGGAAGAATACCGGCACGGTCACCCTGACGACGGATTCGCGAATTCAGTTTATCGTCGAACGCCGTCTTGAAGAGGGAGTCGTCATGAACGGAGCAAAGTGGGGGAGTGCGGTCTGCCTTGATCCGGAGACGGGGGCGGTGCTGGCCATGGCAAGCTGGCCCACCTTCGACCCGAACGTCCGGGGGAATATGACGAATCTTAAAAAAATCATAAACAATTCCATCGGGCGCACCTTTGAACCGGGATCAACATTCAAACCGGTCATCCTCGGCATCGCCATTGAACGGGGGGTCGTCCGGACGAACGAGGTCTTCCGCTGCCCCTATCGGATCAAGGTGGCCGACGGCAGCATTTCAGAGGCGACCCGCAAGGATTACGGCTCTCTCTCCGTGTCGGAAATTCTCAGCAAATCGTCAAACACCGGAATGGCCCAGATCGGCATGAGAGTCAAGGCCTTCGACATGTACAACAGCGTAAGGGAATGGGGGTTCAACCGTGACCCGGGAATAGAACTGAACGGAACGGAAGAGGGGCTTCTCGCTTCCCCCGAACAGTGGCGGGGGGTCATTCCGTCGAACATAGCCATCGGCCAGGGGTTGGCCGTCACCTCCCTTCAGATGGCCGCCGCCATGGGGGCAATCGCAAACGGCGGGCACCTTCTCCGTCCCTATATCGTCTCGGAAGTGCGGGACAGCGCAGGTCAGGTGGTGTACAAAGGGGAGAGGCAGCTTGTCCGGGAGGTGCTCTCTCCGTGGACGGCCGAGTGGCTCAGGACAGTGATGAAGGATGCCGTGAAGAACGGAACGGGCAAACAGGCCGATGTTCCCTCCCTGTCCGTGGCAGGCAAAACAGGCACAGCCCAGGTGGCTGAAAAGGGAGAGTACATAAAGGGCAAATGGGTGGCCTCCTTTTCGGGGTTCTGGCCATCGGAGAAGTCTCAGTACGTTCTGCTTGTAGTGGTGGGTGAGCCCTCCATGGGGAAATATTACGGAGGGGACGTGGCTGCCCCCGTCTTCCGGGGAATTGTGGAGGATATGATGCAGATCGGTCTTCTCGCATCCCATCCCCCGGCAGGGGGCGGATTATGATTACCCTCCGGGCTCTTTTGAAAAGACAGGCTGAAAAATACGGCTCCCCCCTCTCCCTTGAGGCACAAGCTGAAGAAAACCCCCTGCTCACAGAGATGAGCTCTGACAGCAGGCAGATCGGTCCCGGAGGGCTTTTCTGCTGCATCCGGGGTGAAAATGCCGACGGGCACGACTTTGCACCCTCAGCGGGAGACAGGGGGGCGGCCGCCCTTCTGACCGACCATATCCTCCCCCTTGACATCCCCCAGATAGTGAGCGGCGATGTCAGGAGGGATATGGGGAGACTGGCGGATATACTCTACGGAGAACCGTCGGAAAAACTCCTTCTCCTCGCCGCCACCGGAACGAACGGAAAAAGCACCACCGTCTGGATGCTTCGTCACCTTCTCAAGGCTATCGGCATACGCACGGGCCTCTTCGGGACAATACTTCACAGTGACGGCCTTCGTGAACGGGAGGCAGACCGGACGACCCCCGAGAGCTGGGAAATCCAGCGGGATCTGGCCGCCATGGTGGAGAACGGTTGCGGCGCCTGCGTCATGGAGGCGTCTTCCCACGGCCTCATGCTGGGAAGACTTGAGGGGTGCCGCTTCGACGGAGCCGTCTTTACAAACCTGAGCGAGGAGCATCTTGATTATCACGGAACTCTGGAGGATTATTTCCTGGCAAAGGAACGGCTTTTTTCTTCTTTCATGAAGCCCCTCTGGCATGGTGCGGCCAACGGAGACGACCCCTGGGGCAGAAGAATCCGCTCCCTCCACCCCGAAAATATCCTTGCCTTCGGCCTTGAATCGGCCCTGCTGGATGTCCGGGGGAAGGGGATAGCCCTTTCCATTGCAGGAAGTGAATTTTTCCTTGTCACCCCCCGGGGAGGGGAAAAAACATACCTTTCCCTCCCCCTGCCCGGCAGATTTAACGTGTATAATGCTCTCGGTGCCCTCTCCCTGCTTCTTTCTTTTTTTCCCGATCAAAGAAAGGAGCTGGCTGAAGCCATGAAATCCATGGTCCAGGTTCCGGGAAGGCTCGAAAAATATTTCTTTTCCAATGGAGTGACGGTCATCATCGATTTTGCCCATACCCCTTCGGCCCTCAAGAACGTCCTGGGAGAGCTCCGGGCCATGTGTCCGGGAAAGCTGGTTTCTGTCTTCGGCCACGGAGGGGAGCGTTTTGAACCGAACCGCCCTGCCCTTGGGCGCAATGCCGCCTCTCTCGCTGACCGGGTGATCATCACCATGGATAATCCGAGGGGGGAATCCCCCCAAAAAATAGCCGACCAGATTCTTGAGGGAGTTCATTTCGAGGGTAAACCCGTGAATGTGCGGATCATCCTCGACAGAAAAAAAGCGGTCCGAACGGCCCTCGATGAGGCTCGGCGAGGGGATGTGGTCGTGCTCTCCGGAAAGGGTCCTGAAAAATATCTTGTTATCGGAGGGGACAAAATCCCTTACTCCGACAGGGGAGAAGTCCTCTCCTGGGCGCATGACAGAGGGGTGACGGAGATATGAAGAATCTTTCCTCCCTTGCCGCCCTCGGGGGGGCTGAACTGAGAGGGCCGGACGGGCCCATTCCGGCGGCCTTTGTCGCCGACAGCAGACTTGTTGCTCCGGGAGACGCCTTTGTGGCCTTCCGGGGGGAAAATCTGGACGGCCATGCCTTTATCCCCCGGGCGGCAGAGCGGGGGGCTTCACTGATACTCTGCGAGGATGACCGCACCGTTCCCGAGGGAGTGGCGTCCATTCTTTTTTCCGATTGCTACAGAGATATACCCCTTCTTGCCTCGAAGAGGCTCGCCCTCGAAAAAGATATCAACTTTATCGCCCTCACGGGAAGCGTGGGAAAGACGACCACCCGGGAGATCCTCAGACGGTGCCTTCAGACGTCCTTTTCCGTTCACTCGGCGGGACACAGCTATAACACCCTCGTCGGATGCGGCCTTTCCATCCTCTCCCTTCCGGAGAATGCCGATATTCTTCTTCTCGAGATGGGGACAAACCATCCGGGGGAAATAGCGGAAATGGTTGAGTTCTTTCCACCCTCCCTTGCGGTCATCACCGAAGTCGCTCCCGCTCACCTGGAGGGGCTCGCGTCCCTTGAGGGCGTCCTTGAGGCGAAGTTCGAGATCACCCGGTCGCGCCGCCTTGAGGCCCTTTTCTACAACGGGGACAATAAACTCCTTGCAGAGCGGGCGGCAGGCCTTCCGTCAGAAATCCGTACTTTCAGCGTCGGCTTCGGCAAGGGGGACTTTTCCGTAGGATCTCCGGAATTTCGCTTTTCCCAGGGAGAACCCCGGCTGACCTTCGATTTCTCCTACCCCGGAGGCAGTTTTTTCGTCTCCTCCCGTCTTTTCGGCCGGCATTCCGCCTACCCCCTGGGTTTTGCCCTTGCCGTGAGCTTTTACTGCGGTGCCTCCCGGGAGAAGGTTCTGAGCGAAATTGAAAATATGAAAACCCTGAGAGGAAGGGGGCGGATGATCACCCTTCCTTCCGGAGCGCTCCTGATCGACGACGCCTACAATGCGAACCCCTCTTCCCTGACCGCCGCTTTGACTGAGGCCGCGGAGATCCCCGCCCGCCGCCGTCTCGCCGTGGTCGGAGAGATGCGGGAGCTCGGCCCCCTGGCTCCGGAGTATCACCGGCGGCTTCTCCCCCTCTTCGACTCCTTTGACCATGTCTGGGTGACGGGTGACCTGTGGAGCCAGATGTTCAAAGACGGGGGATTTCCTCCATCCCTTGAATATTTCTCCTCTCTTCCCTCCCTTGCAGAGGAACTGTCCGGGGACCTTCGGGACGGAGACGTGCTTCTTGTAAAGGGGTCTCACGGCAACCGTCTGGACCGCATTGTGGATGCCCTCACCGGAGAGGAAGGAGAATCATGAAGTTCGTATTCATCCTGGCTGCCATCGCCGCCCTCGAAATTTACCTGCAGGAGAAATGGATCACCCGGCTCATAGGCTGGCGGATTACTCAGATTCAGAAGGTCTATGGCCCCCGGAGCCATATCGAGACAAAATCCTCCACACCCTCCATGGGGGGAGTGATCTTTATCCCTGTCGCCCTTGCCTCCATCCCCCTGACGGCGGGCTTTTCAGGATCAGACTGGGTGGAGCTCGCGGGGCTGTGGTTTTTTCCCATAGGGGCGGCCTGCATCGGGTTAATCGACGACTGGATAAAGTTCCGGATGAAGTCCAGCGAGGGATTTGCCAGCATCTATAAGCTGGCGGCCCAGATACTCGTCGTCCTCCCCTGGGCATACTGGACTGCTGTCTCCAGGGGGATCAGCCTCTGGCCGGGAATTGAACTGCCGGCCTGGTTCTCCGTCCCCTTCATGATCTTCCTCACCATCGGAATGCTGAACGCCGTAAACGTAACGGACGGCCTGGACGGCCTTGCGGCGGGGGCATGTTCCCTCTCCCTTCTCGGAGCCCTCATCTGGCTCCCCCTTGAGGATCCGGTCTATTACGCCGCCCTGACGGGGCTCGTTCTCTGCGCGTCTTTTTTATGGCATAATGCCCACCCTGCCAGGGTCTTCATGGGAGATGTGGGGTCCCATTTTCTCGCCGGGATGCTCATCAGTCTCTGCGTGTACGGAGACTGCCTTCTCGCCCTTATCCCCCTCGGTTTTCTCTTCGGCCTGGAAATTCTCTCCGTGGCCGCACAGCTCATCGCCATCTACGGATATAAAAGGAAGCTCTTTCTCATGAGCCCGGTTCACCATCATTTCGAGCTCCTCGGATGGAGTGAGACCCAGATCGTCATCCGCTTCTGGCTGGTTCATGCCGCGGGCATGACCATTATCGCGATTTTTATCACCCGCCTCTTCTCAGAGTAGGGCGAAGGCAGGGACCGGGAGGACAAGGGATGTTCAATCCGCTTCGCTGGGAAGGAAAAGAAATCACCGTCATCGGTGCGGGAGTGAGCGGCCTCGGCCTTGCCGGATTCGCGGCATCTCTCGGAGCCCGGGTTTTCATTTCCGCCGACAGACCCGCTGCGGATACATCCCTCCGGGAGAAGCTCAATGCCCTGAATATCCCCTGGGAGGAGGAGCATACTCCAAGGGCCTATGAGGGGGAGTATATGCTTCTGAGTTCCGGTATTCCCCCTACCTCACCGGCGGTGAAGGAAGGCCTCCGCCGGGGGATGACCGTCATGGGAGAGCTTGATTTTCTTGCCCCTCATCTTTCGGGGAGGATCCTGGGCGTTACCGGGAGCAACGGGAAAAGCACCACCACCGCCCTCCTCGGCCATATGCTGCAGAAAGGGGGATTCTCTGCCGCCGTGGCGGGGAATATCGGCATCCCCCTCTCCGAAGCCGCAGGGAAGCCCTGGGATTACATCGTGGTTGAACTCAGCAGCTTCCAGCTCTTCTGGAACACCTCCCTCTCCTGCGATCTTTCCATCGTGACGAATCTTGCCCCCGACCACATCGACTGGCACGGAAGCTACGGAGACTATGTCCAGGCCAAAAAAAGAATTCTCACAACCCGGAAGAAGGGAAGTCCCGCCATCCTTCAGTGGAGGGACAGAGAGGCCCTTGAGGCCGAAACCCTCACCGGGGGTGGAATCAATTATTTCCATTGGATGGGGGAGGAGTGCCCCTCAGACCTCCCGTCCATCCTGGCGGATGACGGCAGAAAAGGAGTTTTTCTCAGGCAGGGGAGGGAGGAGGACCTTCTCTTCTCCTTCTCCGATCTCCCCCTCCTGGGAAGCCATAATATCGAAAATGCCGCCATGGCAGCAGGAGCCCTGCGCCTGCTGAGAATCGGAGGGGACCTGGGGGATCTTTTCGAGGGGTTCCGCGGCCTGGAGCACCGGTGCGAATTTGTCGCGAAAAAGGGCGGCAGAATTTTCATTAACGACTCCAAGGGGACAAACGTGGCATCCAGCACCACCGCCCTGAACTCCATACCGGGGGTCAAGGTGGTCATTCTTGGTGGAAAAGGGAAGGGGGAGGATTATGCCCCCCTTGCCGAGACGGTGAAGAGGGTGGCCCTGGCCGCAGTCGTCCTCGGGGCAGAAGGGGACAAGATAACCGAAGCCCTGGCCCTTGCCGGTTTCGAACGGGTCTTCCGGGCTGCTGATATGGAGGACGCAGTACGCAAGGCAGCGGGAATACCGGGGGCCGAAGTGGTCCTTCTCTCTCCCGCCTGTACGAGCTGGGATATGTACCCGAGCTTCAAAAAAAGAGGGGAACATTTTCGCGAGATCGTCAGCCGGCTGAAGGAGGATGACATTGTCTGACCAGAGGGTCCTCGGAGCAGGGGAATTTCAATCGGGTGAATTCCGCGCCCCAGGAAAGGCAGACCCCTTTCTCTGGATCATCCCCCTTGTGCTGACCGCCTTCGGCATCATGATGATCTTCTCCCTCACCTCCCAGACATCCCTTGAAGAGTTCGGCACCCCCTTTGCCATAGGCTTCCGGCAGGTACAGTGGTTTCTCTTCGGCATGGGGGGTATGATCATCGCCTACATGCTTCCCCCCCGTTTCTGGCAGAGGTTCAGCGGCGTTCTGTGGCTCTTCACCCTGCTGCTCCTGTGGCTTACCCTCATACCGGGAATAGGCATCGAAGCGGGAGGTGCCCGCCGCTGGCTTGGATACGGGGCTCTCAGGTTCCAGCCCCTTGAGCTTTTATCCCTTGTCGTGGCGGTTCATCTTTCAAAGGTGCTCGTTCTTTCGGAGAAAACCGGATTGAAGGCCTTCTTCTCCGTCACGGGGATCGTCCTCACTCTTTCCGTCGTCCCCCTTCTTCTTCAGCCGAATATGGGGGGGACGATCCTGATCTTTGCCCTTGCCATGGCGATTCACGTACACAACCGGGGGTGGGGGTGGCCCCTCCTCTTCGGCGGTACGGGGTTCGCCGTCTTTTTCTTCTATATTCTGAAGGCGGGATACCGCCTGCGGAGATACCTTGCCTTTGTCGACCCCTGGAGCCAGCCCATGGACAGCGGCTTCCAGGTCATCCAGGGGCTTGTGGCCTTCTCAAACGGCGGCCTCTTCGGTACCGGAATAGGGAAGGGGCTGCAGAAGCTCAATTTCCTCCCCGCAGCCCATACGGACTATATTTTCGCCACCATAGGGGAGGAATTCGGTTTTATCGGCACCTTCGGGGTGATCCTTCTCTTCATTTTATGGACAATCAGGGTCTGTGGTACCTGCAGGGCCATGACCGACCCCTTTCTCTCCTCCATGGTATGGGGCATTTCCGTCTCCATACTTCTTCCCCTCTTCATCAACCTCGGAGGGGTGCTCAAGCTGATGCCCCTTACGGGGATACCCCTCCCCTTCATCAGTTACGGCGGAAGCTCCCTTCTTCTCATGTGGATAAAAATAGGCATTCTTCTGAGAGCGAGCAGGGAGGTGACCGCAGGATGAGGATCTGTCTCGTGGCAGGGGGAACAGGGGGGCACATCTTTCCGGCACTTTCCTTCGGCGAATGGATCTCCTCCCGAGGGGGGGATGTTGCCGTCTCCTACGTCTGCGGTTCACGCCCCCTGGAGAGGGAGATCTACGCCTCCCGGAGGATAGAACCCTTCTGTCTTCCCCTGTCGGGCTCACCCTTCGGAGTCAAGGGTCTGCGGGAGAGGACAAAGCGGTGGAGACAGACTTTTTCGGCCTTTTTCTCCTTCCGGAGTTTTTTGAGGAACTCAGGGGCGGACTGCTGCGTCCTTTTCGGCGGATACGTCTCCTTTGTCCCTCTCCTGGCCGTCAAAATGGGCGGAATACCTGCAGTTATCCATGAACAGAACTGTGCGGCAGGAAAAGTAACGCGCCTCGCCTCCAGGATGGGCCTTCCCGTCGCCTCGGGGTGGAGCAGCTGCCCCCCCCTGGCGGAGGGGCAATTTACCGTCACAGGCATTCCGGTTCGCCCTCTTCGGCGAAAAAATCCCCGGGAGGCCTGGGAGAACATATTCAAAGGAGAACCCTTTCCGGAAAAAAAGATAATCGGCATTCTCGGAGGTTCACTTATGAGCCGCCGACTGATACAATTACTGAGTTGTATTATCGGGGCTAAAGAATTCGACCGGATTCTTTTCCTTACACTCGGCGAATACGAAGAAGAAATGTTCGCTTCCATACCCCGGGAGAGAAGAAGTTCCTTTCTTCCTGCCGGGAAGCAGTGGGATATGACAAATTTTTATTCTCTGCTCTCCGGAGCCGTGACCAGGGGGGGTGCTTCCACCCTCTACGAACTCATGGTCGGTGGCATTCCTTCCGTAGTCATACCATGGAAGGAGGCCGCAGACAATCATCAGGAAAAAAATGCCCGTTGTTTTGCCGAACGCACCGGAGGAGAAGTCTGGAAAGAGGACGATTCACCGGAATTATTACAGGGGAAGATACTGAGCATCCTTCGAAAGAAAGACGCATGCGGGGAACGTTTTTCGGAGGGAGATGAGTCTGAAGCGCTTTGGGGGCTGATCTCGTCCAGTATTGGAAGGGAGATTAACTAATCGTGAAAACCTCAATAACACACTTAGAGGGTATATGCCGGATACATCTCATGGGGATCGGCGGCGCAGGAATGAGCGGACTGGCCCTGCTTCTGGCGGAACTTGGTTTCGAAGTGAGCGGCTGCGATATGATCCATACATCCTATATCGATAAAGTACTGAAGGAGGAAATTGCAGTTGTCCTCGGCCACGGGCGGGCTCATATGGATAAATTTCTTCCCGACCTTCTCGTCTACAGCAGCGCAATACCGGAGGACAACGAGGAGATCGCCTCTGCCAGGAGCCGCGGTGTGGCAGTGGCGAAAAGGGGAGAAGTGCTGAGCTGGCTCTTTGATTCCCGCTTCGGCATCGGCGTGGCAGGAACCCACGGTAAGACGACCACATCATCTATGATCGCCCTTATTCTCGAGCAGGCAGGACATCACCCCACCCTCGCCATCGGCGGGGAGCTGTGCGATATCGGAGTGAACGCGAAGCTCGGCGACGGCCCCTGCATGGTGGCGGAGCTCGACGAGAGCGACGGCTCCTTCGAGATGTTCCACCCCGACATCGCCGTGGTGACCAATGCCGACTGGGATCACGTCAACTATTATCCGACCTTCGAGAGCGTTCTTGCGGCCTTCACCCGCTTTCTCGGCAACCCCAAGGAGGGCGGAATCCGGGTCCTCTGCGGCGAAGATGCCGGTATTCAGCGAATCCTCTCCTCGGGGCAGTTCTCCCCTGAGGGGTATGTCACCTACGGGTGGGGGTTGGGATGGACCTGGGGGGCCTACAATGTCCGTCATCTGACCGGAGGGGGATCAACCTTCTGCCTCGCCCATGAGGGAAAATTCATCGATACTCTCGAGCTCTCGGTCTCCGGAGAACACAACATCCTGAACGCCATGGCCGCCTATGCCGTAGCCTACCGGCTGGGGATCCCCTCCGCCATGATCCGCAGAACCCTCAAGGATTTCAAGGGAGCGAAAAGACGCCTGCAGCACCTCGGGCAGGTCAACGGAATAGAAGTTTATGACGATTACGGCCATCATCCGAGAGAAATCGGAGCGACCCTTTCGGCCCTCGACGGAATGTTTCCCGGAAGGCCGGTCCGGGTGGTCTTTCAGCCCCACAGGTTCTCCCGGACAAAGGCACTCTTTCGTGATTTCGCCGCGGTTCTTTCGTCGGCGGATACGGTCTTTCTCCTCCCCATCTTTCAGGCGGATGAAGAGCCCCTCGAGGGGGTCACCTCTGAACTCATAGGAAATCTCCTCGCCGGTGAGCCGGGTCTTGAGTGCGTGCTCTACGATTCCCTCGAACAGGGGGCCGCCGAGATCGGCAGCCGGCTCACGGAAGGGGACATCCTGCTCACTATGGGGGCGGGAGATGTCTCCGCCGTAGGGGAGCTTTTTCTTGAAAGGGCGAAAGCAGAGGTCTTTCACGCTACGATTTGACCCGGAGCCGGATGCTTCCCGTCCCCGGTACGCATTTTCAGCCCTCGGGCGGATGGTGAGTGATCGGCATTATGAAGGGTTGGGCAGTTTTTTTTCTCCTTACCGCTCTTATCGCCGGAGCATTAGCCTCCTGGGAGGATTACACCCAGTTCCTCTCCCTCGGAAGTCTGAGGGTTCAGGCGGAGGACCCTGTGGCGGAGGCCCTTTTCTGGCAGAATATCGAACCCGAAATGGTACGGTTCTGGCCCCTTTTTCTTCTCCGCCGGGAGAATCTTCGCCAGAGGCTTGAGACGGAAGCGCCCCTTTCTGTTTCTATGGGGAGGGAATCTCTCCTTTCCTTTACAGTGGAGATGAAGCCCCTTGTGCCCTGGCTGCTTTTCCGATGGCAGGAAAGGGATTTTTATCTCTCCAGGGGAGGATCGATCTGGAAAAAAGAACATCCCCTGAACGCCAGGCTGAGGGGAATTCACCCCCCCTCCCTTCCTCCTGTCGTTCTCGCGGACACCTTTCCCTCCCCCGAGGGGATCCTCGCGGAGGGGCAGATGGTAAGCAAATGCGTCTTTCCCGTGGAGACCCTGGCAGGATGGATCGACAGCCTTTCATCCACGGAATGGTTCTCCCGAATGCAGAAACTGGTGGTCTCGAGAAGAGAAGGGCAGTTTTTGCTTGAGGTATTCTGGCAGCAGCAGAAAATAACCGTACGCCTCCTGTTCACCGGTGACCGGAAGAGATGGAGCGAGATCTTTTCCGCTCTATCCCAGATATTGAAGCAGTTACAATTTTCAGGGGAAGACATTATAATAGATACTACCTATTCGGACAGAATTATAGTCAGGAGTGTGCAGGGCCGCGGTAAGGAAGGGAGCGGGAAATAAGTGTACAAAGAGCCGGAAATACTCGTGGGACTGGATCTCGGTACAAGCAAAATAGCGGTGATCGTCGCAGAGCGGGATTCCCGTTTTCAGGAGGCGCAGATCATCGGCATCGGCTTTGCCCCGTCTCAGGGAATCCGCAAGGGTCTCATCATAAATCTCGAACAGGCTGTCCGTTCCGTGAGGCAGGCTGTGAAGGACGCCCAGAATATGGTCGGCTTCGAGATTGCCGAAGCCACAGTTTCATTCAGCGGACTGGATGTGACTTCCGTCACATCAAAAGGAATGGTCTCCCTTGGAAGAACTCCCCGGCAGGTATCCATCGCCGATGTGGAGCGGGTTATTGAAGCTGCTCAGAGCGAGCTGTCCATTCCCACCAACCGCCTGACCCTTCATACCATCCCCGTGAAATATTCGATTGACGGAAACTCCGGAATCGACGATCCCCTCGGCATGACGGGGATCCGCCTTGAGATGGAGCTTCAGTCGGTAATCGTCCCCACCACGGTGGTGCAGAACATCATCAACTGCGTGGAAAGCGCCGGCGTGGAGGTGAACGGTCTTGTCATCAAATCCCTCGCCAGCGCCCTCGGAGCCTTGACCGACGAGGAGACCAGGGCGGGGGTCATCTCCCTGTGCATCGGCGGAGGAACGACGGGGCTGGCCCTGTACACCGACGGCCGCCCGGTCAAACTCTCCGTAATTCCCATCGGAGGGGACCACATCACCAACGATCTCGCCTATATCATGAAGATCCCCATTAGCAAGGCGGAGGAGATCAAGAAGATGGTCTCTTTGAGCGATGAGGAGAATGAGGAGCAGGAACTTGACGTGGATGTCCGCGGAAGGACGAAGACCTTCAATATCCGGGAGGCTTCGGAGGTGGTGACCTGCAGGCTGGAGGAGCTTTTCACAGAATATGTCTCCCATCAGATCGCCGAATACAGCCTCCATATGTTTCCGGCGGGAATTGTCCTCTCAGGAGGAGTGGCAAAGACGCCGGGAATTGAGTCCTATTCTTCGGAGATACTGAATCTTCCCGTACGGGTAGCCGAACCCCTCGACATGTACCAGATGCCTCCGGGGAGAAATGACTGCGAGTATACCACTGCGGCCGGCATCATACGGTATATGACAAGCAAGGAAAGAAACCCCTACCGCTTCATAGAGACGCCGGTATCCCATCTCCGTTCCGGCTCAGCCCTTCTTTCCCAGCAGCATGGGGCGAAGAATGAACGAAAGTCAGCAGCCAGAGGACAGGGCATGGGCTTCCGCGGCGTAATCGAATATCTGAAGAAATCGCTCAAAGAACTTTTCTGAGTGCCGCATTCCGTATCTTTGGGAGGAAAGAAAAATGGAGCACGTATTCCAGGTAACTGATTCTCCGAAGCCTCATAGAGAGGAAATAAAAGTTGTCGGAGTGGGTGGCGGGGGAGGAAATGCCCTGAATCACATTATCCGCAGCGGGGTGGACGGAGTCCATTTCATTGCGGCGAATACAGATATAGGCGCGCTCCAGCTCTCCCAGGCCACCACGAAAATCCCCCTCGGCGAGAAGCTGACCAAGGGGCTCGGCGCAGGTTCAGATCCAATAATCGGGGCGAACAGCGCAAAAGAATCGGTGGATAAAATCCGGGAGGCCGTGGCGGGGGCTGACATGGTCTTTCTCACCGCCGGCATGGGAGGGGGTACGGGAACCGGGGCAAGCCCCATCATCGCCGAAGTGGCGAGGGAGTCCGGCGCTCTTGTGGTTGCAGTGGTCACCTTCCCCTTCTCCTTTGAGATGAACAGGAGGAGAAAACAGGCATCGGAGGGCATAGCGGAACTGAAGGAAAAGGTGGACGCCCTGCTGGTGGTTGAAAATGACCGGCTTCTTGAGCTGACGGATGAAAAGACAAAGCACTCTGATGCCTATCGCCTTGCGGACGAGGTGCTGCGCCAGGCAGTACAGGGCGTTACGGATCTCATTTTGAAACCCAGCCTCATCAATGTCGACTTCGCTGACGTCCGGACGGTGATGCAGAACGCCGGTTCGGCCATCATGGGAATAGGGTACGGTGAGGGGGAGAATCGGGCTGAAACTGCGGCGAAAACCGCCATCAAATCCCCCCTCATGTCCGTGCCCATGAAGGGCGCCAAGGGAATTCTCTTCAATATCACCGGCGGAACGGACCTCGGAATTCACGAAATACGGAAGGCCGCCCAGATCATCACAGAGACGGCCGATCCGGACGCAATAGTCATATGGGGACATACCGTCTCGGAGGATATGTCCGATAAAATTCAGATCACCGTGATCGCCACAGGCTTTTCCCCCGAGAAGGATAAAAAGACCATGACGAACTTCCCGAAATCCGCTCCCAAGAGCAGAACAGCCGGGGTCGTTCTCGAGGAGACGGAAGTCCTTCCGGCCCAGGACGAGGATATTTTCACCATGAACGGTGTACCCAAAGCCCCTTACGATATACCGTCCATAATACGGAAAAACCAGAAGAGCGGAAAATAGTCTACCTTCGGGCTTGGACTGCGGGAGAGATTCTGAAGAGGGGCAGCACGCCTTCTCTTGTCGTATAGCATGGGGCAGGAATCTTCCCGCAGGATTCCTGCCCTTTTATTTAAGACCAGTGCGTAAAGGAGGGAAGAAAATATGGCCACGAGAGAAAGCAGAAGATTGAAGGAAAAACGATCTGTCATTCCCTTCGGAGATATCATGCTTCCGGTGATAGGTCTCGTTGCAGTGGGACTTCTCATTGTCGGAGTCAAGATGTTTTTTCTTTCCGGCGATAAAAGTACCCCCTATACTCCTCTCCCTGCCCGGACGAGTCGGGCAGCCCCTCAGAAGCCGCCCGTAAGGGAAGCGGTCCCTTCGTCCACCCTCCCTTCCCCTCCTCGGGAAGAGAAGCCGGAAGGAAAAGGAGGAGGAGAAGTCGCTCTGGCGGTTCCGGCCGGTTCATCCGGAAAAGCAGCCCCCGCCGAAGAAGGGGAATCCCCCATAGCCTCTCCTCCTGATTCGAAGCCCGCAGGGGCGGCGAAAAAACCCCAGCCTCAGAAATCCCCGGCACCGATTGAAAAACCAAAGGCTCCCTCTATCAAAGAACGCCGGTGGGGAGTTCAGATAGGGGCTTTTTCATCGAGGGAATCAGCGGAGTCCCTCCGGAAGCAGGTTTCAAAATCCGGGTATTCCGCCGCCGTCACTGCAGCGGTGGTCGAGGGAAAGACCTTTTACAGGGTCACTGTACCTGCGGGGAAAGAACGGACTTCCGCCGTGTCTCTGTCGGGGAAGCTTCAAAATGCGGGGTATCCGGTGCTCGTGGTGGAGGTCCGCTGACCTCTCCCCTGCAGGAGAGAAAGGACTGAAGAGACCATGGCGGGATTTGTAGAAGAACTGATGCCCCGGGAGAAGGCCATCGCCTTTACTGCGGAGTCCCTGGGCTTCCCCTGGCAGACGGACAGGGGGAAGATCTCCCTTGCCGGAAACGGAACGGGACGCCTTCTGAATACGGTGAAGGCTCCGGAGGATGCTCCTCCCTACACC
Organism: Synergistaceae bacterium; assembly: GCA_022837505.1. GTDB lineage: Bacteria > Synergistota > Synergistia > Synergistales > Aminobacteriaceae > JALHFZ01. The sequence continues at coordinate 5,486 of JALHFZ010000010.1, read as the reverse complement.
CGGTCCACCCGGGACGGGTACGCCCTCAGAAGCGCTGACACTTTCGGGGCCGGTCCGGGGGCTCCCGCCTTTCTGCGGATCGTCGGAGAGGTGCCCATGGGGTCGCTGCCGGAGTTCACCCTGGGCCCGGGAGAGTGCGCCGTCATTCACACCGGGGGCATTCTCCCAGGGGAGGCCGATGCGGTGTTGATGGCCGAGGACGCAGACACGGCCGGAAGCTGGATCGAAGCCCGGTCGGCCGTCCAGAGGGGAGAAAACCTCCTCCGGGCGGGGGAAGAATTCTCCCGGGGGAGCGTCCTCCTTCCGAGGGGGACGAAGATTGACTGGCGGACTGCAGGCCTTCTTTCCATGGCCGGAGCGGATACCCCGGAGGTCCCCCGTCTCAGGATCATTCTTCTGAGCACCGGGGACGAAATTGTCCCCTCCGACAGGAAGGACCTTCCGCCGGGAAAATTCCGGGACGTGAACTCTCCCATACTCTCCTACCTCCTTCGGAAAGAGGGGTATGAAAGCTCCTTTTCCGGGATAATTCCCGACAGGCCGGAAGCTCTGAAAACAGCCCTTTCCAAAGCCCTCTCCGAGGGGGATGTGATCATCCTCAGCGGCGGCTCCTCCGTGAGCGTCCGGGATTACTGTTCCTCCCTCCTATCCTCCCTTCCCTCTCCGGGGCTGCTTGTGAGGGGGATTCTCATGTCTCCGGGAAAGCCGACCCTCATCGCCGGGATGAAGGAGGAGAAAAAGCTGGTCCTCGGTCTTCCGGGGCACCCCTTCTCCTGTTTCGTCACCGCCTGGACGGTCCTTATTCCCCTTCTCTCAGCCCTGATCTGGGGAGAGGTGATGGAACCCTGGAGGAGACTCCTTCTCCCCCTCGGAGGGCCCCTCTTCGGCCACACCGGGATGGAGGAATTTATACCCTGTACTTTTTCCGGAGGGAAAGCCCTTCCCTCACCGATCCAATCATCCTTTTCGAAGGCTCTCTACAGAGCGGACGGACTTTTTCATCTCCCTCCGTCCTGCGAAACCCTTCGGTCAGGAGAGGAGGCCGAAGTATGGCTCTGGTAAAAGACGCCCTTCATATCCCCCTGAGCCGGGCATGGGAGATACTTGAAAAATCCGTCCGCCCTCTTCCTTCCGTCCGCTCTTCCATAGGGGAGTGTTCGGGCAGAATACTCGCCCGGGATGTGATCTCCCCGCGGAATATCCCCCATTACAACGCATCGGCCATGGACGGATACGCCCTCTCCTCCGGCGATACCCCGGGGGCGCTGCCCTCCTCCCCCGTCCGAATCGAAAAGGGGCGGTTCGTCTGGGTGAACACGGGGGGAGAGGTTCCTCCCCCCTTCGACGGAGTCGTCATGACGGAGGACGCTTTTCTAACCGAAGAGGGGGACCTTTCCATTGTCAAGTCCGTCGTCTCGGGGGAGAACATCCGTCCCCTCGGTGAGGATGTCCTTTCCGGCTCCGTCATTGCCAGAAAAGGGGACAGCATAACCCCTGTTCTCTCCGCCCTGCTGGCCGCCGCAGGGGTCGGCGAGGCGGAGGTCTTCCCCCTGCCGAGGACGCTCTATATACCCACGGGAAACGAGATCGCCCCTCTCGGCGAGTGGCTCGCCCTGGATCCCCCCCCTCCCGGAAGGGTGGGGGAGACGAACTCCCTCCTGGTGAAGGGGTATTTCGACCGATGGGGATTCCCCCTTGACGTGGCCCCCTGTCTGCCTGACGATCCCGAAATAATCGGCGCCTTTTTGGAAGAGCAGGCTCCCCTGTACGATATGATTCTCGTGAGCGCGGGGTCGGCAAAGGGAGAGCGGGACTACACCTTCGAGGTCTTTGAACAGAGGGGCAGGCCTCTTTTCCGCTGGCTTCTCATGAAGCCCGGAAGGCCTGCCGCAGCGGCCCTTCTGCAGGGGAAGCCCCTCATCAACCTGCCGGGATTTCCCATGTCCACCGCCGTAATCCTCTGGTCTCTCGTCTTTCCGGCCCTTCAGCTTCTCTCCCAGGGGTCCTTCGACCGGGAGAAAGTGCTCTCCGAGGCAGCCCTGGCCGTTGGGAGGACGGATGTCTCCCTCCTCCAGACCTATTCGTCCTCCCGGGGGAAGGAAGAATGGGTCCGCTTCAAATGTGCGGAGATCGACGGAAGAAGACGGGGGTACCCCCTCCCCTCCGCCGCGGGCTCCCTTCTCCCCCTTGCCGAAGCTGACGGGCTCGCCCTCTTTCCCCTGGAAAGCGCGGAGAAGCCCAGGGAAAGCCTGATACCCCTCATGCTCCTCAGGGACGTCCCCTGGAGGGAACGGATTCTTTTTTCCGGGTCAAACGACCCTGCCTTCGAAAGGATCGTCACCTTCGCAAGAAAGAGGGGAGGGGACATCATACTCCGCTCCGTGGGCAGCTTGGGGGGGCTGGCCTCCCTCCTCCGGAGGGAGTGCCACGCGGCGGCCTGCCATCTCCTTGACGGGACGACGGGGGAATACAATACCCCCTTCCTTCAGCAGCTTTTCGGACAGGACCTGCCGGGAATCCGGCGCAGACTGCTCTTTTACCGCCTCCAGGGGATGATCCTCAAAAAGGGAAATCCCCTGAACATCCTCTCCGTGGAGGACCTGGCCAGAAAGGATGTCTCGATCATCAACCGTCAGCCCGGGGCGGGAACCAGGGTTCTCCTCGACTATTTCCTCTCCCGTAAGGGGATTCCTGCCGGGAGCATCCGGGGGTACGACGTCCAGTGCGCTACCCATTTCGACGCCGCCAACCGGGTCGCCCTTGATTTTGCCGACGCGGCTTTCGGCATAAAGTCTGCGGCCGACGCCCTCGGCCTGGATTTTCTCCCCCTGGCGGAGGAACCCTATGAACTTGTCTATCGGATCGAGTACGACGATCATCCGGGGATCACCGCCCTGCTTGAAGCCCTGGAAGACCGGGAATGGCGGGAAGAAGTGGACCGCATGGGAGGGTATCGATGGCCGGAAGAATGAAGGACCCCTTTGGCAGAATATTGAACTATGTCCGTATCTCCGTGACGGACCGATGCAATTTGCGGTGTGTTTACTGCATGCCCCCGGAGGGAGTTCCGTGGATCCCCCATGATGAGATCATGTCCTACGAAAGCATCCTCTTTCTCTGCGGCGTTCTTCAGGATCTGGGAGTACAGAAAGTCCGCTTTACCGGAGGGGAACCTTTTGTCCGCAAGGACTTCGTCCCCTTCCTCGGCGAGGTGAGGAAAAATTTCCCCTCTTTGAAAATAGCCCTGACGACCAACGGCACCTATCTCGAAAGGTGGGCTGAGGAGCTTGCCGCCTTGCGCCTTGAATCGGTGAATATCAGCCTCGACACCCTTGACCCGGGTAAATTTCACTCTGTTACCCGGGGAGGAGATCTGGAGGATGTTCTCCAGGGGGTCGAGGCCCTCAGGAAGACGGGAGGGGTCCCCATGAAAATGAACATGGTGGTCATGAGGGAGTACAACCTTGAAGAAGTTCCCTCTCTTACTGAATTCGCCCGGGAAAAGGGGATTCTCCTCAGGTTTATTGAATTCATGCCCCTCGACAGGGAAATCTGGGCTCTCCCCTCCTTTGTCCCGGGAGAGGAAATCCTCTCCCTCCTTCCTGAAGGGGAGAGCTGGAAACTCCCTCCAGGGGAGGAGGGCACAGCAGATGCCTGCGGCCCGGCGAGAGAGTACCGGTCGGACCGAAGAAAACAAACCGTCGGCATCATCTCGGCGGTATCCGATCACTTCTGCGCCAGGTGCAACCGCCTTCGGATAACCTCCCGGGGACTGGTACGGCCCTGCCTCTTTTCCGAATTTGGAATTTCCATACTTGAGGGGCTCCGGAAAAAGGACAGAGAGCGGGTTGCCCGGGAGATTCTCGCCGCCGCAGAGGCCAAGCCGGACAGGGGAAGAACGGGTATTCCCCCAAGGGGAGAAAAACGGGATGATGAAAAGGGACAGTCCTGCAGGATGTCCCGGATCGGAGGATAGAGGATATGACCGATTTCCAGCATAAGTCTTCCCCCGGGCTGACCCACCTGGACGGCGAAGGGCGCCCCCGCATGGTGGATGTAAGCGGCAAGGAGACGACCTTCCGTACAGCCACCGCCGGGGGGCGGGTACGCCTCAACAGGGAGATAGCCGATGCCCTGGGGGAAGGGGGACTCACCGGAAAGGGAAATGTCCTCCGGATCGCCGAGACGGCAGGGATCATGGGGGTTAAAAAGACCCCGGAGCTCATTCCCCTCTGCCACGCCATCAGGATTGACGGCGTCACCCTCTCCTGCGACCTTAATGCCCCGGAGCAGCGGGTGGAAATCCGGTGCACCGTATGGGGGCGGGATGTGACGGGAGTGGAGATGGAGGCCCTCACGGGGGTCTCTGTGGCTGCCCTCACCATTTACGATATGTGCAAGGCCCTGTCGAAGGATATGGTTATCGAGGGGGTTCGGCTGATGAGAAAAACCGGAGGAAAGAGCGGAGACTATGAGGCGGAAGGGGGATCAGAGGATGCGGATTCTTGAAATTCTTGAAAATACCGGAGGGGAAATTTCCTCCTCCTCACTGTGCTATATCAGCCTCTCCGCCTCGGGGGAACTCTCCTTCAACGGACGAAAGCGCTCCCTCCTTCTCCTGCCCCCGGGACAAAGGGAGGAGCTCCGCCCCGGAGAGGCGGCCCTCGTCCTCCCCCCCGGGAGCTCTCCCTCGGGGGGATCCCTCTCAGCGGGAGGGGTCTTTCTCTCCGTCGTCCCCTCACCGGACAGGCCCTTTCCTCTCCTTCTGCCGGAAGAAGGGGGGTTTCTGGCCGTCTCCCAGCAAATTGAGTATCTCAGGCCCTTTCGGGCGGCCATACTCACCGTGAGCGACAGGGGGAGCAGGGGAGAGCGGGAGGACACCTCAGGCCCCGCCCTGGCCCGCATGGTCCGCCTCCTCGGAGCGGGAGAGATACTCAGGGAGACCGTGCCGGATGAAATCGACAGGATAACCGGGGTTCTCCTCCGGTGGAGCGACGCCGGGGGGGTCAATCTCATCCTCACCACGGGGGGGACCGGCTTTTCCCGTAGGGATATAACCCCCGAAGCCCTTGAAAAAGTGGGGGAGCGATCTGTACCGGGAATAGGGGAAGCCATGCGTCTGGCCTCCCTCAAGATAACTCAGAGGGCTATTCTCAGCCGGAGCAACGCCGTCCTGCGGAAAGAATCCCTGATTATCTCCCTCCCCGGAAGCGAGAAGGCTGCTGTGGAATGTTTCTGCGCCGTCGCTCCCGCCCTTCGCCACGGACTGGAGATCCTCTGCGGCTGGAGCGGCGAATGCGCCGCCCTTTTCATTGAGGGGAGGGAGAGCCTATGGAGAATGAAAACCGGGGAGTGAAGCGATGCGTCATTATCACCGGGATGTCCGGAGCGGGAAAGACCACGGCCCTCAAGATCCTGGAGGACCAGGGGATGTTCGCCATCGACAATATCCCGCCGGCCCTTCTCTCCCAGCTCCTTGTCCTCCT
>JALHFZ010000079.1 GCA_022837505.1 Synergistaceae bacterium | reverse complement strand
AAGAAGGGCCCTGACCTTCACCTCGGGTTCGGCTTCCGACAGCTTGATCCGCCTCGCCACTTCCCTCAGAAGGCCGGGGGGGAGGGCTTCCACCCATGAATCATCCTCCGGGGCCGGAGCCATCCCCGAAGGGTCCACCCATGCCCACAAAAAGCGGACCTTCGCCAGTTCGGTGATCCGGTCAAGCTCCTCCCTGTCGGAGGGGCGCATCAGGCCTGAGAGGGAAAGATCGAGAAGGGTATTTTCTGGTTTCGGAAGGGTATCCATCTCCCTTCCGAGAGTTTCGAGGTCTCCGGAGGCGTAGATCCTCTCGGTGCGGGAGATCCATTCCAGCCCTCCCGTGGGGAGGGGGGTAAGAACCGGAGCGGCGCCGGGGGAGGCTATCTCCACCAAAAGGGCGTTTCCGCTGTCCCTTTCACCGAAGGAAGTGGGTTCATGGGTTCCCGAATAGGCCATGCGGGAAGCCCCCGAGGCATCTTCAAAGGTCCCGAGGGAGTGCCAGTGGCCGAGGGCCAGATAGTCCAGTCCGGAACGGGCCGGGGCATTCCTGGGAATGGGGTGGTCCCACTCCCCTATGAGGGCGCCCTCCACGGAGCCGTGGGCGACGCCGATCAGGGGGGACCCGTCGGGTTCCGCCCGGATCCAGTTGGTCGGGTTCTCTCCGGATTGTTTTTCCCTCAAGGGACAGGGGAAAAGAGTGCAGCCGGGAGCGGCAAAGGGAGCGTTTTCCTTCAGGATGATGACGTTGGATAGGGCTTTCCAGCAGCGGTGTTCCCACACCGAGCCGGGGACCAGGGGATCGTGGTTGCCGGGGAGGACGAAGACGGTACAGGAAGCGGATGCAAGAATGTCCGCCCCCTGCTGAACCAGGGTACGGTCTACCGCGTTGTCCTCGAAGAGGTCTCCGGCCACCAGGATGAAATCCACTTCCCTTTGCCGGGCGGCCTCGATGACCCTTCGTCCGGCGGCGAGGCGCTCTTCCCGGACCCGCTTCCCCATCTCCCCGAATCGGGCGGCCTTCATTCCCATCTGCCAGTCGGCCGTATGCAGAAATCGAACCATTTGCCTACCCCCTGCAGGAAGTTTTCTCTCTCAAAGGAAAACCGGGCGCTGTGGTTTTCCTTCGAAGGGTACTTCAGATATCCCACCAAGAGAGTAACCGTTTTCTGTACTTTCGGCAATGGGCGCCGGGAGGTCAGGGGATCGGAAAGGAGTTTTTTGATGTAGGATCAAAGGCTGCCGGACCAAAGGAGCTGAAAAGCCATAAAAATTCCACCGCTGCAGGGGTTGTATCTTCCCTTAACAACGGCGGATTATCTTCTGGTGCCGAGGGGGGGACTTGAACCCCCACGCTGTTGCCAGCGGCGGATTTTGAGTCCGCTGCGTCTGCCATTCCGCCACCCCGGCGGGTACTGGTAATTTTTACCACACTTTAAGGAGGTTGTCCACCGCTTTCGTGCCCAGCCCGACTTGTTGAAAGTACCCTTCGCATTTATCTTAAAAAACCTGAAATACAAAATAGTCCGCTGCCCTTGGATAAATTGCCTTTCCTGATTTGCTACCAACACGTCCGGCGAGCCTGCTGCCTTGACGATCATGCCATCCGATTCGTGTCTAGCCCAAACCGGGACTGGATACGAAAGTATGCATCAACCTTCTAGCTGATTCCGGTCTGGGTCAGGAATCGGCCTTGAAATCGGATCTTTTCTATTCGAGCTTTTCAGCTCCCGCAAGATCGGGAGGGTCAGGACAAGTGCGAGGATAAACGCGCATAGATCGGAGAGTGGCTGGCTGATCTGGATGCCGAGGATGCCGATCAGTCGCGGAAGAATCACTACAAACGGGACGAAGAAGAGGCCCTGCCGGGTGAAGGCCAGGACAGAGGCTTTTACACTTTTTCCGATGGTCTGGGTCATCATCATCGAGAGGATCGTAAAGGAGGATAGCGGCAAAACCAGGAATTGGAGCCGAAGGGCCAGGATGCCGATCTGCATGACCGTCGGATCATCTTTCCGAAAAATCCCCATGATTTGCGGGGCAAGGAAAAAGCCCATCGTGCTGATCGCCAGGAGTACCAGCGCCGCACTCTTGATGGAAAACCAGAAAGCTTTAAGGACTCGATCGTGGCAACCGGCGCCGTAGTTGAAACCACAGACGGGCTGAAAACCCTGTCCGAAACCCAGCAAAGCCGAGATTGAGAACATAACAACACGCGTCACGATGGACATGGCGGCGACTGCTGCATCGCCAAAAACGGCAGCGGAGGTATTGAGCATGATGGCGGCGATGCTGGCCAACCCTTGCCGCAGCAATGTCGGGAAACCACTTCTCAAAATGCCCAGATGTAGTCTGATGTCCCAGCTGAAGTGCTTGATTGAGGGCTTGATATTTCCGCCGCGGGTACATTGAACAAACAGGATGACGAAGCTTACTAACTGGCTGATTGCTGTGGCCAGGGCTGCGCCGCCAACACCCATGCCGAATGTGAAGATGAAAAGCGGATCAAGCCCTACATTCAGGAATGCGCCGGCCATGATGCCGACCATTGCATAGGTAGCACTCCCCTGATACCGGAGCAGGTTATTGAGTACAAAGGATGAGGCGATGAACGGCATGCCGAGGAACAGGTATTTCAGGTAATCGGCTGCGTATGGGGCAATGGTATCGGTCGAACCCAGAACCAGGACAAGCGGAGTAACGAAAAAAGACCCGATCACGGCCAGGAGTGCGCTGATGCCAAAAGCCGTAAAGAAACCGGTTGACGCTACTTGACGGGCCTTTTCGCCGTCTTGCCGGCCCAGCAGTCTTGAGACCGTATTGCCCGAACCCTGCCCGAATGTGAACCCGACGGCTTGGATAATGGCCATCACCGAAAAACAGATGCCGACCCCGCCAGTCGCACTGGTTCCCAAACGGCTTACGAAGAAAGTGTCAGCGATATTATAGAGTGCAGAAATGAGCATGCTCATAATTGACGGAATAGCAAGCGAAATGACGAGCCATTCGGTAGGTGCATTCGTCATTCGATGGAATTTGCTGTGGGCAGTCTCTGGTGGTTGCATGGGATCTCCATTTCATCGACATGAGCTGCGAAGCACATGATTTTATGAAATAGTATACTACGAAAAAGATCTGTCTTAGGCGGTATTTTCGATGCTCGACAATTGTCAGAGAATAGATAGGGTCTCTATAATGCTGCAGATTTACTTGAGTAAAGCAGGATGGCAAGAAAAAGCCGTCATTTTTCGGCTAAAGTTAAGTCACCAATTAAACCGAATGAGTGAAAGACCGATGGCTGAAGTAAAGATAACTCTGGATAACCCTTTTTTCGAATCTCTTATGAATGGAATATACGTAAGCGGCGCGAGCACCCGAAAGGTGAGCAGTATCATGTAGGCCCTCGAAAAAATGCGTAAAAAAAGTGCATCAAGAACGATAATGACAACCGACCCTACCAGTTTTTGAGCTTCAGGATACCCGGGGAAGTGTACCAATGAATTTTTGTCTTGACTGCGGGATACACTTTTCATGAAAGTTTGCCTACAATGTACTTGAAACGTATCATAGACTCGGAAACTCGATCAGCCTCTTTGTCAAAGATACAAAGTTTTCTGAAGCTGCCGGCCCGGAGGAAGAATATGAAAGAGCAATCCTTCCGCCAGGCAGCCGTTTCAAAAATTCTTATATGAATAGAGACGAAAAATGTCAAACTCCAGGGAAAACAGAAGAAGGCATACAGGATACGGCAGCAAGGCCGGAATGTCACCGGGCACTATGATCTTTATCGGTGAACGGCAGGTGGACAATGCCCGCATCGATATCATTCAGTACGATGCAGGAACGGTGAAGGAGTCGAGGGACGTCACCCCGGAGGAATGCGGGGATTGTCTGAAGACCACCGGTGTGACCTGGATCAATGTCAACGGCATCCACAATATCGGCCTGATAGAGTCCCTGGGAAAATATTTCGACCTCCATCCCCTGACGCTGGAAGATATCGTCAACACAACTCAGCGTCCGAAAGTTGAAGAATTCCCGAATTATGTCTATGCCGTTTTGAAGATGATGACCTTTGACGAGGGGGCAAACCGGCTCGATATCGAACATGTCAGCCTGATCCTGGGAGAAAATTACGTCATTTCCTTCCAGGAGCATGAAGGGGACGTGTTTGACTCTGTAAGGGAACGCATCAGGAGCGCCAAGGGGCGGATCCGTTCACTGAAATCGGATTTTCTGGCATACGCTCTCATGGACGCGGCTGTGGACAATTATTTCCTGGCCGTCGAGCGCATCGGAGATCGGATCGAAGAGATGGACGATAATATCCTGGTGCGTCCGAAGCCTGAGGATATTCAGGAAGTGCATCAGATGAAGCGGGAAATCCTGAGCTTCCGCAAGGCTGTCTGGCCGCTCCGTGAAGAGGTCGGCGCACTGGAGAAGAGCGAAACCCCTCTGATCCGGCCGGAAACCCGGGTCTTTCTGCGGGACCTATACGACCATATAATTCAGATCATCGATATGGTGGAAACCTTCCGGGATATTCTGGGGGGCATTCATGACACCTATTTATCCGGCGTCAGCAACCGCATGAACGAGATCATGAAAGTGCTCACCATCATCTCAACGATTTTCATTCCCATGACGTTTATCGCCGGTGTCTACGGTATGAACTTTCAATATATGCCTGAGCTGAAATGGCCCGGGGGCTACTATCTGGTCTGGGGCATCATGCTTGCGATCGCCCTCACCCTTATTATCTTTTTCAAACGAAGGAAATGGTTTTAAAATCCGGAGAAGGAACCGTTTGAAGGGTTTTCCCCGCAGACAGCGGGCTGCCTTTCCTCCCCCCACTTCCGGAGAAGGGCTTTGTCTGCTATTCTTGAGTCATAAAGGGAAATACCGACCATCCAAAAGGAGCTGATCTCCATGAAATATCTTCCCTTCGGAAGCACCGGAGTCTTTCTGTCGGAAATAGGTTTCGGCGCCATTCCCATCATCCGTCTCTCCTTTGAGGAGGCAGGACGGGTGCTTCGAAAGGCCTACGACAGCGGCATCACCCTTTTTGATACGGCAAACGCCTATCACGACAGCGAGGAGAAGATCGGTCGGGAACTTTCGTCCGTCCGGGATAAGATCTTTCTCGCCACCAAATCCATGAAGCGGGATGGAAAGACCGTCTCGGAACATATCGACCTCAGCCTGAGACGCCTTCAGACGGACAGGATCGACCTGTTCCAGTTCCACCAGGTCGCCACGGAAAAGGACTGGCAGACCATATCCGGCCCGGGAGGGGCCATGGAGGCGGCATTGAAGGCTCAGGCGGACGGAAAGATCCGCTTCATCGGCATCACCTCCCACAGCCTTGCCATGGCAAAAAAATATGTCGAATCCGGGCTCTTCGTCTCCATCCAGTTCCCCTTCAACTTTATCGAGACGGAGGCGGCGGAGGAACTCCACCCCCTTGCCAGAAAAAAGAACGTGGCTATCCTCTCCATGAAGCCCTTTGCGGGGGGAGCGATCACCGACGCCTCCCTGGCCTTCAAATTTCTTCGCTCCCATGAGAGCCTCTTCCCCATCCCCGGATACGACTCGGTGGAGTCGGTGGAACAGGTCGTCAGCTTCTACGACTCGCCGAACAGGGTGAACGACAACGATCTTGAGGCCATGGAATCCGTAAAGAAGGAGATCGGCGGAGAGTTCTGCCGCCGGTGCGAATACTGCCAGCCCTGTCCTTCCGGGGTGGCCATCACCCAGGGGATGATCTACCCCCTTCTTGCGAGCCGCATGTCTCCCGTGGTGGCCTCGGAGTTCGCATCGAAGGGGATGGACACCATACCGGAATGCGCCGAGTGCGGCCTCTGCGTGAAGAAATGCCCCTATACCCTTCCGATTCCCGCAATGCTCAAGAAACACTATGCCCTGTACAAGAGCCACAGAAGCGGAAAAGAAGGAGTGTAGCCCACACCTATGAAGGACGCTCCCCCCGTCTCCCCCTGGATTGTTCTCTCCGTGGGTGTTTTTGCCCTTTCGACGGGGGCGATCTTTGCCCGGATGGCCAGTGCGCCCGCACTGGTCATCGCAGCCTACCGGGTCGGCCTTGCCACCCTTTTTCTTCTTCCCTTCACTGCGGCGAAAACGGCGAGGGAGGTAAAAACTCTCTCGAAGCAAGACCTTATTTTCGTGCTGGCCTCGGGGTTCTTTCTCGCCCTTCACTTCGCCTCATGGATATCGTCCCTCTTCTACACTTCAGTGGCCAGCAGCGTGGTCGTAGTGAACACCATCCCCCTCTGGACGGGAATTCTCTCTCCCTTCCTCACCGGGGACCCCTTCACCGGCAGGCTGAAAAGAGGGCTTCTCCTTGCCCTTCCGGGGGGAATCATCATCGGGTGGGGGGACTTCGCCCTGGGGGGCGGAGCATTATGGGGGGATTTTCTCGCCCTTCTCGGCAGCCTTTTCGCGGCCATATACATCCTCTTTGGAAGAAAAGTCCGCTCCCGCATCTCCCTCGGAAGCTACGTCACCCTGAACTACGGCACCGCCGCCGTCTTTCTCTGGGCTGCCCTCCTCGCAGCGGGGCTCTCCCCCGCAGGATACTCCCGAAATACCTGGACGGCATTTTTCCTCCTCGCCCTCATCCCCCAGATCCTGGGGCACTCAAGCTACAACTGGGCGCTCCGGTGGATCTCCGCGGGAACGGTGGCCCTCTGCCTTCTCGGAGAACCCATAGGCAGCGCCCTTCTTGCCGCAGCTTTTCTCGGCGAGCCCCTCACCATGAATATCCTCTTCGGCGGAATCCTCATCCTCGCCGGAATCTATTACGCCTCTCACGAAGACAAAAAAAAGGGAACGTCAGAAATGGAAAGGAAGGTTCGCCATGATTGAATCGAGCGCTGAGAGAATAGCCCGGGATATCGAAGGCCTGGCAGAATTCACCGCTACTCCGGGGATGGGCATGACACGGTTTTCCTTCTCGGAAGAGGACAGAAAAACACGGGAGTTTATCAAGGAGCGCATGAAGGAGGCCGGTCTCACTATCTTTGAGGACGGAGCGGGCAATCTTTTCGGACGCCGGGAGGGGAAACAGGCGGACGCCCCGGCGATCATGGTGGGATCCCATTTTGATTCGGTGAAGAACGGGGGTAATTTCGACGGCCCCGCCGGGGTCGTCATGGCCCTTGAGATCGCCCGC
>JALHFZ010000194.1 GCA_022837505.1 Synergistaceae bacterium | reverse complement strand
CCGGCGGCCCATGACGACCGTCCGGCCGTTGTTCTCCTCGAATAATTGTTCGAGTGATTTGAACTCCATTTTTTCACCTCATTTTACTGCGTGCTGTCGAGCAGTTCCTCGATCATAATCTTCTTGCCCTTCCAGTTCACCCAGATCGGGCTGAAGTTCCCGATCATCTGGGCATCGCCGGTGCGCTGGTGGATCTTGTTGCCGTCCCACTTGTCCTTGATGAAGACCGTGACCTTCCCCCGGGTCCAGTCGCTGTTCGTGTAGAGCAGGTTGTTAGCGACCGAGATGTCGTAGCGGGGCCCCTCATGCCATTGGGCGGGTTTGGGGTTCTTGTAGTTGTAGCGTTTCACCATTTTTCGTACCTCATTTTACGCTGTGTTCTGCTGCCGGGCCGGTTACCCTTCCAGGACCCTGCCGCCCCGGGGGGACGTGGGCACCAGCCGGAACCGCTTCCCGAACGTCTCCTTCAGGTCGTGTTCGACCTCGGCCGGGGGGGCCGGATCGTCGGGTGACCCGAGGTACTTCGCCTTGAAGTCGTAGGTTTTGCCGCCGACCCGGCGGTACTTCTTGAGGGTGACGGAGATACACCCCTTCGCCCGCGACCAGGTGCCGGCTTCAGCAGACGCCAGCTTCGCCATGTAGGCTTTTGCCTGAGCGAGGGAGGGGAAAACCTTCACCAGTGCGGAGGGCACAATGAGCTTGCCCCCCTGGTAGTAGCCCACCGTGACAACGAACGCATGGACGGGCGGGGGGGACTCACGGATCCACACGATCTTCCCCGCTTCGGGCTGGGTAATGGTTGCCCGGATGGGCCCCAGAAGGTCTTCCAGACCCTTGTATCCTCGGTCCCTCGCTTTGATGAGTGTTTCTCGACTCACTGCCATTTTTACCTCCTGGTTGCCATTACCGTGAACTTTTCGCGGGCGGATGGTTTCTTCCCGGCTTTGACGGCCTTTCTGAAGAGAGCGATCCTCCGCTTTGCCTCTTTAAGGATCGCAGTCTTTACCCCCAGTGGCCTCAGCACATCCTCTCCGTAGATCTGGGTCTGGATCCCGCCACCGTGCCGACCTTCGAGGTCGTCGACAATGTCGATCCTGAAGTCGCTCACACCCGGATTACTGCGGGGGACCCCCTCAATCTGGCCGTAGATGATCGTTCCGCTCCACCGCAGCGGGTTCTCCTTGAACGCCCGTTCGAGAGAGAGGTTCGGGCGTTTTGGGTCGTAGTAGGTGGTGTAGTGACTCAGAGTGATAGTCACTTTTTTGCTGGTTTTTGCCATTTTTCTACCTCATTTCACTCGCTGGGGCTCACCGCCCCCGAATCAGGTCGATCTTGAAGTTCCGGGCCCGGGGCTCGGACTTGAAG
>JALHFZ010000193.1 GCA_022837505.1 Synergistaceae bacterium | reverse complement strand
GTCCCCGGCGAGGCGGACGCGGAGCCAGGCACGACACTGGAGGCGGCAGAGCCGCGGGTTGTTGTGGTAGGTGAGCAGACGGTTCTCTCCGGCCGTATGGCCGAGTGGGGGGCGGCCATTGATATGCTCGGATCGCGGCAACGGCCCATCGCCGCGATCGGGGCGGGCCCCGGGCAGTACCAGAGCGACGTAGGCGGGTACTTCGGCGTCTTGCCGAAAGGCGGCAAGCTCGAACCGGACTTCCAGAACCAGTACTTGGTGATCGCGACCGAGCTCGGGCTAAGCGGTCTTTTCGCCTTCGTGCTTCTGAGAGGGTGGTCGGCCCTTTCCCTCGATTTTCTTCTCGAGCCGCCCCGGGACAGCATGACCGCAGGAGGCATCATGACACCTCTCATCGGTACTCTTCAGCTTGTGGCCGTGTCCATGGCCGTCGCGATTCCCATCGGTACGGCAACGGGACTCTATTTCGCCGAGTACGCCCGAAACGACTGGTTCACCGCCATGCTGCGGCTCGCCATACGGTCCCTCTCGGGCGTCCCCTCCGTGGTCTTCGGCCTCTTCGGTCTTTCTCTCTTTGTTGTCTTTTTCCGGTTCGGCCCAAGCCTTATCGCAGCAGGGCTGACCCTTGCCTGCCTCACCCTGCCCCTGCTCGTCACTGCATCCGAGCAGGCATTTCTCGCAGTGCCCGGGGAATACCGGGATGCCTCGTACGCCCTGGGAGCTTCGAAATGGCAGACGATCCGCAAGGTGGTGATCCCGGCGGCCCTTCCCACCATTCTCACGGGAATCATCCTGAGCATCGGCCGGGTGGCGGGGGAGACAGCGCCCATCATGTTCACCGGAGCCGCCTTCTTCGTTCCGGGCGTGGCAAAAAGTCTCTTTTCGCCGGTCATGGCCCTTCCGTATCATGTCTACGTCCTCGCCACCGCCGGAACTGCCATCGAGGAGACCCGCTCCATCCAGTACGGCACGGTTCTCGTTCTGCTGCTGCTGGTCCTGGGGATCTGCTCCGTCGGCATCGCACTGCGCTCCCGCCTCCGGCGAAAAAGAGAAGGATAGGAGAAAAAATGGACACAGTTCAGATCGCCACCAGAAAACTTACACTGTATTACGGCTCCGCACGGGTTCTCAAGGATATCTCCTTCGATATTAAGGCGAAAACGGTCACGGCCCTCATCGGACCCTCGGGGTGCGGAAAGAGCAGCTATATCAGGTGCATTAACCGCATGAATGATTTCATCCCCTCGGTCCGGGTGGAGGGGGAAATTTTTCTTTCCGGCGAAAACATCTATGCCCCCGGCCGGGACGTGATCTCCCTGCGGCGCAGGGTTGGGATGGTCTTTCAGAAACCGAACCATGTCGATTTACGACAACGTGGCCTATGGTCCCCGGCTCTCGGGAAAGAAGAACGGAGAAGGACTTGACGAGCTCGTGAAGAGCAGCCTCGCCGCCGCCGCCCTGTGGGACGAGGTGAAAAACAAGCTCAAATCTCCCGGGACCGGCCTGTCGGGAGGGCAGCAGCAGCGTCTGTGCATCGCCCGGGCCATCGCCACGGAACCGGAGATTCTGCTCATGGACGAACCCACTAGCGCCCTTGATCCTCTCTCCACGGCCAGGATCGAAGAACTGGTAAGGGAATTGAAAAAGAAATATACTGTGGTCATCGTAACCCACAACATGCAGCAGGCGGCGAGAATTTCCGATATGACGGCTTTTTTCCTCCTCGGAGACCTGGTGGAATACGACAGCACGCCGAAGATATTCACGTCACCGGAGAACA
>JALHFZ010000078.1 GCA_022837505.1 Synergistaceae bacterium | reverse complement strand
CTATACTCTACGCCATGTACCTGGACAAGCCGATGCGGGACCACACGCTGCTCCAGGCCATCGCACGCGTGAACCGGCCTTATGAGAACGAGGCCGAGGAAATGGTCAAACCCCACGGCTTCGTTCTCGATTTTGTGGGTATCTTCGACAAGCTGGAAAAGGCGTTGGCCTTCGACAGCGACGAGGTTAACTCCATCGTCAAGGACCTGCAGCTTCTCAAGGTGCTGTTCAAGAACAAAATGGAGCAGAAAGCACCCGACTACTTGGGGCTGATCAATCGGAACTTCGACGATAAGGACATCGATGACCTCATCGAGCACTTCCGGGACAAGGACCGACGCAAGGGATTTTTCAAGGAGTACAAAGAAATCGAGATGCTCTATGAGATCATCTCACCGGACGCGTTCCTCCGGCCGTTCATCGACGCCTACTCGACGCTGTCCGCGATCTATGACGTGGTCCGCAATGCGTACACGAAGAAAGTGTACGTGGACCGGGCCTTCCAGAAGAAGACGAACGAACTGGTGCAGCAGCACGTCGGGACCGACACGATCCAGTCCGTGACGGACTTTGTGGAGATCAACGCGGAGACTATTGAACTGATCAAGAAGAAACACAGCGGCGACGGTACGAAGATCATCAATCTGATCAAGAGTATCGAGAAGGTCGCTGAGGAGAACAGCGACGACCCGTTCCTGATCGCCATGGCCGAGAGGGCTAAGGCCGTGCAGGAGAGTTACGAGGACCGGCAAGTTAACACGCAGGATGCCCTTAAAGATCTCTTCGCAGAAATCGAGAAGAACGAGGCTCGAAAAAAAGAACAGGCCGAGAAGGGTTTCGACGGGTTTACTTTCTTTGTGTACCGGACACTGCTCGACGCCGGTGTGGATAAGGCGGAGGAAGTCAGCGGAAAGGTCAAGGCGGCCTTCGTCGCACACCCGAACTGGCAGACGAGCGAGGCAGCGTTGAGGGAGCTGCGCAATGATGTCACCTTCGCGGTTTACGCTGAGGTGGACGACCTCGACCAGGTGACGGAGATTGTGGACAACCTCTTCTCACTCTTGGCAAAGGCTTACAAGATCAAATGAGCACGACGATGGACAGGGACAAGGCGAAGTTCAAGGCGCGGGTCCATTACTGGGCGAGCAAGTTCGAGGCGCACGTCACGTCCGTATCTGTACGCCCTATGAGGACGAAGTGGGCGTCGTATTCGACCGCCGGGCGGCTGACCTTTGATGCGTCCCTCCTGGAGCTGCGAGACGAACTTCAGGACTACGTGATCGTTCACGAGTTGCTGCACTTCCACGTTCCGAACCACGGCAAGTTGTGGAAGAGTCTTATGCGGGCGCACTTGGGCGACTATGAGAAGCTCGGCAATGAGCTTGAAAAAGTCGTGAATAATAAGGCTCTTCATCGGAATCGCTAACGCGAACTGCTGAGCTTGGCAGTTATGACAAAGAATAGGATCTAGGGGGATGGGTGGGGCGCGGATATGATCAAGAAGGAGCAGCACTTAGGAAAACACCATATCGCAATAGCGGCTCTGGTGGTGGGTTCGTTTATTGTGTCTATCGTTGGTGAGTATGACTCGCTGCGCAGATACTCCAGACTCTTTTTAACCTCGAGAACTGCATCCAGGAGCTTTTGGACCAAGAATCGGGACTCGATACTCGTAGCGCTAATTGCGGCTGTTGTGGGAGTCATTATAACCGTCGTAGCAGAGCGCCTGTTCGGACTTCAGACAAAGTGAACGGAAAGGTCATAATATACATTTTTAGCGGACACGAATAAGACCTTGTGCCGCTGAAACAAACGACAAGTGCAGGGCATGGGTGGCCTGAGACTGGAAAGGAGCCAAATGACGAACGTTCGTGACTTCATCTATCTGGACGTTGATCGCGTCAAGTCGATGCTTTCGCAGCTTGACAAGGGACTTGTTGAGAGTATCAGCAATGCTGACTCGCGCACGAAGCAAGTAGGCGGAGGTGCAAGTGGCGGGATTGCGGCAATCGTAGGGCTGTCCGCCAAAGCGGAGTTCCTATGGGCCAACGAAAAGACCGAGACTCGGACTCTTCATGATCACATCTTCAACCTAGTTGAAGATGCACTCACGCAGTCGGACATGCTCGTTAAGGTCCCAGGTGAGCTTTCGAGTGAAGAGATCGAATCCTTAGCTTTACACGACCGTCTTGGCGAGACGGATTTCGTGCTTGTGTCAGGTCACGTGGTCATTAACGAGTTCGCGAAGATGCGGGAGTTCATGAATCGATTCAACGAGATCGGCCGCTTTCTGGCGCACTGCGAACTTTCCGGCGAAACCGAGATCTCGAAAAACGAGCGCGACAAGCGAATGAAGGCCGCAATTCAGGCGAAAGGTTACGAACTTCCTAAGGAGTTAGTGACTGGGCTAGGGGTTGTTTTCGATGTATTCTACCAAGATCGAGTGGTTATCAAGATTCGGTCCCTCGAACATAGTCCGGTGGGCACATTCGCAGGGGTACTCAAGCCGGAGTCCCTTAGGGAGCCCATTGACAACATCGTCTACAAGTTCGGACTGGTGCCGGCAGCGCCGTGGAGAATGCTTGCTCAGATTGCTGCAATTCCCAAAGAAGGGCAAGAGGCCACATCTTCTCCCAAGACAGGCGGTCAAATCGAACAATCAATGATGGCCGTCTTCGACAACATGAGAGTATTGCAGACTCAGGTACAGAGTGTCTCGTTCCCCGAGATTGCCGTGACGCCGATTGCGCTGTACCGCGAATAGAGTGGTGAGACGAAGCATTGTCTAACAAGTGGATTAGCCTGACTCGCCCGCGTGCTCCGCTTCGCTGTGTGCGTGGTACTCTCAGGTTATCTGCGGTGCGCACCCCCCTCAAGCATGAGTCTTTGCCCAAAGGATTGTGAGTATTTTGAAAGCAAATAGCATGACAAAGGGTTCAAAAGGACGCTCCGCTTCGCTACGCGCCACTGAGCCTTGGCCTTGGCAGGTAAAAAAATGAAGAGACTGATTGACATCGGATTTCGAAGAATTGGGGAATGGAAACAAACCCTTTCTGGAATCGAATGCCTCCTGCATGATTGTGCGGATGACGAGAATATCCTCTACTGTTTTGTCTGCCGAGACGAAGTGCTTTACGTGGGCAAGACTGTGCAAACGTTGAAGAAGCGGATGTACGGATACCAAAACCCAGGCCCAACGCAAAGCACCAATATCAAGGGGAATCGCGAAATCAGCAATCTTCTCACTAACGGCGATCAAGTGGATATATATGCTTTGCCGGATAATGGACTTCTTCATTTCGGCGTGTTTCACATTAACCTTGCTGCTGGTTTGGAGGACAGCATTGTAAAAACACTCAACCCGTTA
Source organism: Synergistaceae bacterium (assembly GCA_022837505.1). Lineage (GTDB taxonomy): Bacteria > Synergistota > Synergistia > Synergistales > Aminobacteriaceae > JALHFZ01. The sequence goes on along the minus strand of JALHFZ010000078.1, from coordinate 3,885 downwards.
TGGAATAAGACCGGAATTGCCAACACGACACTCCACTAGACGCCAAAAAGCTGGCGCCTATGAGTTCTCAGTTGGGCTGAGCTTCCTCGGGAAATGGCATTAACCAGGCTTCATTATTCTCGGGAATAATACTGGCTTCCACGGTCTGAATGTATCAACGACCCTTCCAGCCTCTCAGAACGTATGTACGCTTCATCCAGCACCTTCAGTACAAGTTCCTTTCTCATTCTCTCTCCCAAGAACAGGCCGATGATTTCCCACCCGTACAGTGAGGTCTATCACGGCGGAGGAATAATCCACCCATCGTCCAGCCACTCTATGGGCAAATGGATGTTGACAAAAAGCTGCACCCCCTCTATGATATTCATGTAGCGGATAAATAATCCATGGAGTGAAACGACAATGGAGAGCGGATCGATCCGGGTACTTTCCCGGGCTTTTTCCATACTGAACTGTCTGGCCCGGGAAAGGGCTCCCCTCGGCGTCAGCGAGATTGCTTCGGCGGTCGATCTGCCGAAGGCCACGGTCTATCGCCTCCTCGACAGCCTCGAAGGCGAACGGGCGGTTTTGGGGAAGGGCGGCCGATACGAAATAGGCCCCCTTTCCCTGCTTCTTGCCGACGCCTACCGCAGCCAGGTGGGGTTTGCCGATGCGGCCCGGTCCGCCCTTACGACCCTGCGAAACGAGACGAAGGAGACGGTCCACCTCTTCGTCTATGAGCGGGGAGAGCTCTACTATCTCGACAAGCTCGAGAGCCCCTTCCAGGTGCGGATGCACTCCCGGGTGGGGGGGCGGGCGTCCCTGTTCCGCCTTTCTGCGGGGAAGGCTCTCCTTGCCTCTCTTTCCCCGGAGGAGTTGAAGGAGCTTCCGGAGACTCTTCCCGACGAAGTGGCCGCTGAGTTTCCCGAAATCCGGGCGCGGGGGTACGCCCTGGACGACGAACTGAACGAGGCGGGCCTGCGGTGCGTGGGGGCGGCGATTCTCGACGAAAAAGGCCGTCCCCGGGGAGCGGTGAGCGTCTCGGCCCCGGTCTACCGTTTCCCTCCGGAAAAGGTCGAGGTCTACGGCCTGCTCGTCATGAAGGCGGCACGTTCAATCCGCGAAGGTGTCGCGTCTTTGGAAACAGGGTCCCACGCCGGATGAAATCAGGCCGGATAAAAAATAAAGATTCCATAAATTCAGAGGAGGAAGAAAGAATGATCAAAACGAAAAAGCTCGTCATGATCCCCGGTCCCACCCCCGTAGTCCGGTCCATCCAGGACCAGATGGCCCGGGAGACCGTAGCCTTCGGAGACGCCGCCTTTGTGCGGGATTTTTCCGAGGTGTTGGCCGATCTCAAGGAGATGTGGCACTGTCAGGGTGAGGTCTTCGTCGTCGCCGGTTCGGGTACCATGGGAATGGAGATGGCCATCGCCAACACGACGAAGCGGGGGGACAACGTCCTCGTCTGCTCCAACGGGTTCTTCGGCGACCGTTTCATCGACATGTGCACCCGCAAGGGGCTCAATACGGACGTTCTTTCGGCGAAGTGGGGCACTTCCGTCACCCCCGAAGAAGTGGAGAAGAAGCTCGCCGAGAAGAAATATGACGTGGTGACCGTTACCCACGTGGAGACCTCCACGGGAGCAGCGGCCCCCATCGCCGCCATCGGCGAGGTCATGAAGAAGCATCCCGAGATCATCTACATCGTGGACGGCGTTGCCGCCTCCGGCGGAGTGGACGAGAACATGGAGGCCATGGGGATCGACGTCATTCTCACCTGCACCCAGAAGGCCTTCGGAGTGGCCCCCGGCCTCACCATGGTCTGGGCGAGCCCCAAGGCCATGAAGAAGCGCAAGAGCCTCGGAACGATCCCCGAGTCGTACATCGACTTCGACAAGTGGCTTCCCGTTATGCACGACCCCTCGAAGTACTGGGGCACCCCGGCCATCAATCTTGTCTGGGCTTTGAAAGAGGCCATCCGCATCATGAAGGAAGAGGGGCTCGAAGAGCGGTATGACCGGCACATCCGCCAGGCGGCCATGGTTGACTCCGCCATGGAGGCCCTCGGCTTCGTCGTCGGCGCAGAGAAAAAGTACCGCGCTCCCACCCTCTCCGTCTACCTCTACCCCGAAGGGTCGGGGATCGACGACGCTAAATTCCGGTCCATCCTCGCCGAAGAGGGCGCCCAGACCGCCGGATGCCTCGGCACCTTCGCCGGCAAGGGGTTCCGCATGGGTCATATGGGAAATATCGACAAGCATACCCTCGTCTCCGCCATCGGCGCTGTGGAGCGGGCCTGTGTGAAGAGCGGCTACGCCGTCGAACTTGGCAAGGCTCTCGGCGTTCTTCAGAAGGGGCTCGTGAACGAATAGATTCTTATGAAAACAAATGGCCCCGCCGGGATTCCGGCGGGGTCATTCTTTGTGCAGAGTGAAGAGGAATTCGCTTTTCCTAGAATCCCAGCTCTTCCCCCACGAGAATCACATGAAAGTTCGTTGCCTTGGGGCGTTTCCAGAGCACTGTGGTGATGTTGCAGATTCTGGTCGGTCCCTGGCAGTCCATGCAGATGCCCGTCTGGGTGCAGGGGTTCGGCGTTCCCAGCCGCTTGTTGTTGATGGGGGCCGCCACTCGCTCGATTCGCTGGAAGGCCTCATCCAGGTCCTGGACGATCTTGTTAGCTCCCATGACCACGATGACTTTTCCGGGGCCGAAGATCATGGCGGCAACTCTGTTTCCCACGCCGTCAGTGTTCACGAGTTCTCCGTTCATGGTCACGGCGTTCGTCCCCGTGAGGAAGACATCGCAGGTGAGCTGTTTTTTTCTGATCTCCTGCCGCTCCTCGTTCGTCAGCCCCGGAGCGCCGTGGTCGAGGAGGGTAATTCCCTTCTCTGCCAGGGCATCGGCGATTCCGAGGGCCTTGACGGTCCAGGATCCTCCGAAACCCACTTCTGCCCCCTCGGGAATAAGCTCGAGGATTTTCTCCTTCGCCTCTGCGCCGGTAGCGCACCACTCAGCCTCGAAGCCGTTTTTCTTCAGGGCCTCCACCGTTTTGGTTCCAAGGGTCTCGTAATGCCAGGGTGTAAACTCGTTCATTCTGTTCCCTCCTCAAAAGATTTCTATTCGTTTAACATCCTCAGCGGCTTTCCGGCCGCGCCACACCCTTCAGGTATTTCAAAATCCCGTCTCCGGGCCGAAGAAGCATGGGGGTGCCCGGAAGGACATCCCGGTAGAAGTCCATGGTTTTGATGAAGAGATAGAGTTCCTTCGCCTCACCCGTGGCTTTCGCGAGGGTGTCCTGGGCGATGCTGTCTCCCTGACCCTTGGTCTCTTCTGCCTTTTTCCTGGCTCCGGCGATCATCTCCACCTGTTTGCGGTCGGCTATGGAGCGTCTCGTGATGGCCTCCGCCTGTCCTTCCGCCCGAAGCTGTCCCGCCACCCGGTTCCGTTCCGCCTGCATGGAGCGGTAGACTGCCTGTTCGTTGTCTTCGGGAAGGAAGACCCTCTTGTAGGCCACTGAGAGAATCTCCACGCCGTACTCCCGGGACTGTTCTCTGGCGATGGAGGTGGATGTTTCTATGGCGTACTGGCGCTTCTCGTTCACGAGCTGGTCGAGGGTGAGTCGTCCGGAGACTATGCGGACCGCGGCGTAGACCGAGTCATCCAGCCGCTGCTGCACTGAAGCTATTGTGCGGACCCTGCGGTAGAAGGCCTCGGGATCAGAGATGCGGAAGAGGGCGATAGTGTCGAAGATCAGGGTTTTCTTATCGCTGGTCACCACGGCCACGGGATCGGCATCGTATTCGATGAGTTTCTTCGTGTACTTCGTGATCTGGTCGATAAAGGGGAGCTTGAAATAGAGCCCCGGCTCAACCCTTGTGGCGACTACCTTTCCAAGGCGCAGTA
>JALHFZ010000077.1 GCA_022837505.1 Synergistaceae bacterium | reverse complement strand
CGCTCCTTTTTGAAATAGCCGAAGTCCACCATGACGGGCAGTCCGGCCCTCTCCCCCGCATCGATTGCGGAGTCTACCGACTCCCATCCCGGGTTCCAGTAGTGGGCGCTTTTGATGCCCACAATGACGTCGGCATGCTTCTTAGCCTTCTCAGCGATCTTTTCCGAGTCGAAATCGGGGGCGTGCTGCTCGATGATGTCGTTGATCATGCCGTAGCTTGCGATGTTCACGAAGGCAAAGACCCGGGTCTTCGCCCGGTCGATCACCGTCACCCGGAAGAGGTCGAAGTTGCGCCACCCTGCACTCCCCGCGTCCACCATGGTGGTGATGCCGCTCCGGAAGCTGAACCCGTCGGGAAAGACGCTGTTCTCCCCCGCCCAGGCATCGGGGTTCCCCGCCGTGGCGAAGAGGTGGGTGTGGAGGTCCACGAGGCCCGGGGGCATCGATGACCTTCGCCGCCCTGTCCTCCGGAAGGTTTTTTCCGGCCCCCGCCACCCGGCCGTCGAAAAGGGCAAGATCCCCCTCCTCGTCAAGTCCACATGACGGGTCCAGAAGCCTCCCGCCCTTGATGAGGGTATATCCTGCAGGGGGAACGAACTTTTTCTGCTCGGTGACGCCGTCTCTGTCCATTGTCAGTACTCCTTTTCCGCTATCTTGCGCTGAAGATATCTTCGATCTCCCGCACTCTCTTCACGATGGCGTCGATCTCCTCGTCCCGCAGGGTCATCGGGTTCACGAAGACAGATTGGTCGTCAGCGGCCATGGTGAAGATGGAGGGGTCCCCCTCCCGGAGAAGGCGCAGCACTTCCGGGACACACCCGGGGCGGGCGAAGGATATTTTCATCTGGGGGAAGGGCTGCCCCGCCTCGTTGGGGTAGAGTCTTTCCACCGAGACCATGGCGCTCGTCTCGAATGCCGCCGCAGTTGAGGCGATCTTGTCCTCCGCCCAGCGAAGGCGTTCCTCTCCGTCGGCCGATACGTACTGCTCCACCGCCGACAGAAGGCCCACGATCTCCTCCCTGCCGAGCTTGAACATCCGCCCCACGCCGTAGGTCGGAAAGGCCGTCCTGTCGATCCATGAGAAGAGGTCCTTCTTCCCCACCATGAGGCCGCTTGCCTGGGGTCCCCGAAGGTCCTTTCCTCCGCTGAAGATGCAGGCGTCCGCACCCATGCCGGTGATCTTCCACAAATTTTCCGCAGGGGGAACCTGGGCCGCCGCGTCCACCACCACGGGGATGCCGTGACGGGAGGCAACGGCGATGGTCTCCTCAAGGCCGAGGGCTCCCTTTGCCACCCACCCGCCGGGGGGCATGAAGAAATAGAAGATGGCCGCCGTGTTCTCCGTGACGGCGTACTCCAGATCGTCCTCCACGGTGGGAAGGATCATGTTGGGAAAGCCGATCTCCACAAGCTTGGCGTTCAGCAGCCGGAGGGACCAGTCGTAGGGGTTCCGGTGGGCCCGGTGGATGATGATCTCGCTTTTGGCGATCTGTTCGGGAGAAAGAGCGGAATGAGGCCGCCCCCATTTGCGGGCGATGCAGGCCGCCCCGGCTATGTGCAGGGCCGCCGCCGCGCCGTTCGTGACATAGGCCGCCTCGTTGCGGGTGAGGGAGGCGAGCCGCTCGTGGACCTTCTGCTGAAGCTCTTTGATGACCACATGGCTCCGGGCTGCCGACGCCATGGCGGAGAGGGTCTCCTCGCTCATCCGCGATCCCCCAACCATGGTATAGGTTCCCGCCGCGTTGATGACCGTCTTCACTCCGAGTTCCTTGTAAATATCCCGGGACACTTCGCATCGCCGCCTTATTGTGCAGTTTTATTTTCTTTGTGGATCTCGTCAAGATAGGAATAGAGTGTAAACTTAGAGATGTCGAGAAAGGAGCATATTCTGCTCCCCGACCTGGTGATGAGAAAGGCCCCCTTGCGGTCGAGGTATTCGACCACCCTGACCTTCTCCTCCCGGGACATGTAGGCGACGGGTTTTCCCACCTCGTCCTGGGCCTTCTTGAGGAGGGCGTCGAGGAGCTGGTTCACGTCGTTGACGAAGAACTCCTCCTCCTTGTTTTCTTCGCCGTTGGAGATGAGGGACCGGATGGTCTTATCCGCCACCATGAGATTGGAGATGTCGAAATTTACGCAGAGACATCCGATGACCTTGTTTTCGTCGTTTCTGATGTACACTGAGGAGGAGCGGAGGACCCTTCCGTCGGGGGTGTTGGTGAAGTAGCCGTACTTGTCGCCGTCGGACACCGTCCCCCGGAGGACTTCAAGGCCGAGATTGCTTCCGCAGTCCCCGACCTGTCTGTTCGTGACATGGCCGTTTTCGATCAGGACAACCGTGCTCTCGTACCCATCGGTGAGGTCGTGGAGGACCACCTCGCAGTTGGCACCGAAGATGGCGGTTATGCTTTTCATCAGGGACTGAAAGAGGCGGAATTCGTCCTGCACTCGGTTCACGGCGAAGCCTCCAAAAATATATTTTGATCTTCTTACTTTCTTTTATTATAATGTCTGATAAATCAAAAAGTCAACAAAAACATGAAGGAGGATATATTCATGAACATCCGAAAGATTGAAGTGCTCCAGCGCATCTCCGAACTCGGGGTGGTAGGCATTATCCGTACCCCCGACGTGCGAAACGGCATCGCGTCGGCGGACGCCGTCTTCGACGGAGGCATCACCGTCCTCGAGGTCTCCACCACCTTTCCCGGGGCGTTTGAGATCATGAGGGATCTCTCCGCCCGGGGAAAGCCCAGAGGGATGATCCTCGGCGCCGGCACCGTGGCGGATCCGGAGACGGCGAAGCTCTGCCTGGAGGCGGGGGCCGAGTTCATCGTCTCCCACTGCTTCAGCCGGGAGGTGGCGAAGCTCTGCAACCGGTACGGCGTGGCCTACATGCCGGGTGTGGGCACCGTCACAGAGATCGTCCAGGCCATGGAATGGGGGTCGGACGTGGTGAAGGCCTTCCCCGGAGAGGTCCTCGGCCCCTCCTTCGTCAAGGCAGTTCACGGCCCCCTGCCCCACGCTCAGATCATGCCCATAGGCGGAGTGGCCCCGAACAACCTCGAGGACTGGTTCGCCGCCGGAGCCTTCGCCGTGGGCCTTGGAAGCGCCCTCGTGAAGCCCCACGGAAAAGAAGGGGATTACCCTGCCATTCTCGAGACGGCGGAGGAGATCGTCGCACGGATCGCCCGTATCCGCAGCCGGCTGAAATAGCTGATTTCGAAAAGGAGAAACAATAGATGAATTTTCTCGCCATGGCCCATGGCATTGAGGAAGATATCCGCCCCTGGAGGCATAACCTTCGCCAGAATCCCGAACTGAGCGGCGGGGAACAAGTGACCGCCCTTATCCGTGGGAAAAGAAGCGATCTTTCAAGGATAAGGATAACCAAATTTCCGTATCATCCTGAGGAAAATTCATGACTACCCTGTTCCGCACACCCGAGCAGATCACCCGGGCCCTCCGCCCCGCCCGCGCTGCGGGGGAGACCATCGGCCTCGTCCCCACCATGGGGTATCTCCATGAGGGGCACCTCTCCCTTGTCCGGGCATCCCGGAGGGAGAACAACCGCACCGTCGTCTCCATATTTGTCAACCCCACTCAGTTCGGCCCGAACGAGGACCTCGACAAGTACCCCCGGGACGAACAGCGGGACATGGAGCTTCTCGAAAAAGAGGGGGTTGACTTCGTCTTCGCCCCTCCCCCCGAGGCGATGTACCTTCCCGGCCACTCCGTCTACGTGGAGGAGACGGAGCTCAGCAGAGGGCTCTGCGGTGCCTCCCGCCCCGGCCATTTCCGGGGGGTCTGCACCGTCGTGCTGAAGCTTTTTAACATCGTCCGGCCGGAGCGGGCCTATTTCGGAGAGAAGGATTTCCAGCAGTTCACCATCATCCGGCGGATGGTGCGGGATCTGAACCTTCCTGTGGAAATCCGCCCCTGTCCCATCGTCCGCGAGAAAGGCGGCCTCGCTCTGAGCAGCCGGAACGCCTACCTCTCCCCTGAGGGAAGAGAGGCAGCTCTTGTCCTCTCAGCCTCGTTGAAGACGGCCCGAAAACGCTTTCAGGGGGGAGAGCGGGACGCCGCGGCACTTCGAAGGGAAATCCTCGATCTTCTTGCGGAAGAGAAACGTGTTCACCCCGAGTACGTGGAGATCCGGGACAGAGAAACCCTCGAAGAGATTTCCGCCCTGAACCGTCCCGCCGTCATCGCCCTGGCCGCGCGGGTGGACGGCGTGAGACTCATCGACAACATCCAGCTGGAGGAATAAAAAACCCGGCAAAAAACTCCATACTTCGCCGATTTTGAATCGGGATGCCTTGCAAGCACCGGATATTCATTCGTACCTGGGCACTACACGGCCCCTCTTTCTCTGAATCGAAAGAGGGGTCATCGTTTGTTTTTTTACTGTTCACCCGGTTTTTTTCTTCAAAAAAAGGGGGGATTTTCTCTCGGACTCAATCCAGATAGGCGATCCGCTTGTTCTTCTCCTCAATAAAACGCTCACGGAAGAGATTTTCCACGATGAGCTCGATGTCCTCCTTTGAAACCTGGCCCGAGAAGAGGGTATCGATGCTCGACGAAAGGGTTTTTCTCGACTTCGGCCGGCGGGTCTTGTCCTGCTTCTTGAGGATCTCGAGGACCTTGCAGTATTTCGACCGGAGCTCGCTGCTGAGAGTGGGCTTCTCCTTCATGTCCTCCAGAGTGATGATCCGCTTCACCTTCTGGCCGAAGGCGGCCACGTGCTTGATGAGAGGGTCGTACCCCGAGTCCATGGAGACGATGTAGTGACAGCAGGCAGGGTCGTCGTTGTGCCTGGCCAGGTAGTAGGCTATGTGAAAATCGAGGGCGTTCCGGCCCACACCGCTTATGGTGATCCACTGCACCCGGTTTCCCATGGGCTGGGTCTTCAGGATCATCTCCGTGGGGATTTTCTTCTGGTTCTCTCCGAGGAATACCAGTATGGTGGCGTCCTCGATATCCTCGATTTGCACGCCCGGCAAATTCTCGTAGTCGATATAGACAAATTTTTTCACTGATTATCACCTTCCGTAAGAAATTCTACCACGGCCGCGGCGAAAGTCCGGGGNNGATTTTCTGCGTGCATGGAGTGAGCCGCCCCCTGAAGGATCTTGAATTTCGCCCCCGGAATAAGAGCGGCGAACTCCCGGCACTCCTCGGGTGGAAAAAGAAGATCTTTCTCCCCCGCCAGAACGAGCACCGGGGCGGAGATCCTTTCCAGGCCTTCTCTTCCGTCGAAACGGGCGATTGCCTCCACCTGGGCGCGGAAGAAGGCCGGGGACTGCTTCCATGGATAGTTCAGGGCGAAATCGAGGGCCCCGGCAAGGGCTCGCTCTCTCTCGAAGAGGGCCGGAGTGTAGATCCAGTAGAAGAGGCTCCGGAACCAGCGGGCGGAGTCCTCCCCCTCCTCCAGCCTGCGGGCGAGGTCGTTGAAAAGGAGGACGTTCCGCCGGGAACTTTTTCCCCCGGTGGCCGAAAGCACCAGCCTGTCCGCCAGGTCCGGGTGAAGTACGGCGAGGCGCTGGGCGATGAACCCTCCCATGGAATGGCCTGCCACGTGTACTTTTTCATGCCCGAGATGGCCGATGAGGGCGGCGCAGTCCTCAGCCAGAAGATCGACGGAGAGAGACCCTTCGGCGCAGACGCTCCGCCCCGCCCCCCGGTTATCGAGGCAGATCACCCGGAAGTGCTTCGCCAGAGGGGGTACCACCGTCTGCCAGCTTGCCGAATCTGACCCGAGCCCGGCGATGAGCAGCAGGGGAGGCCCGTCGCCGTAGATTTCGTAGTACAGTTCGGCATTCGCCGAGGAAAATTGTGATGACAGCACGGGAGTGGGCACACTATCCTTCCTTTCATATTTTATTTTTCTATACCGCTATTCTCCTGTCCGGGAGGAACTTTTTGCAGCCGTCTCTCCCCTCGTTTTCGCAACCTTCAAAAAAACCGCTGCGCCACGGATTACCCGATGGTGACCCGGTTTCGGCCGGCCTGCTTGCTCTGGTACATAAGGGCGTCCGCGCGCTTCACCATCTCCGCTGCGGTGTCTCCCCTCACGGTCGAGGTGCCGCCGATGGAAAGGGTGACGGAGAGTTTTTCTCCGCCCGTTTCGAGCTCCGTTTTCTCAACTACGGAACGGAGCCGCTCACCGATGGTTTCGAGAAGGTCCCTGGTAATGTTGGGAAAAAGCCCCACGAACTCCTCTCCGCCCCAGCGGCCGAGGATGTCGAAGGGCCTCACCGACCCAAGGAGCGTCCGGGCTACCGTCGCAAGGACCTGATCCCCCACGTCGTGCCCCCAGGTATCGTTGAACCGTTTGAAATGATCTATATCCAGAAAGAGCACTCCGAAGGGGACCTTTCGTTTTTCCCATAGTGTGAACAGCGCGGTGAGTTCGGCGTCGAGATGTCTGCGGCTCGGCACCTTCGTGAGGGGGTCGAGGAGGGCGTTCCGCTCAAGTTCCTCCATGCGCAGGCGGATATTCCGCTCGGGGTTGATCTCCGAGAAGAGCTCGATGGCCCCGACAACCTGTCCATCCTCGTCTTCAAAGGGGAGGGCCCAGAGGGAGACGGGGATGCGGAACCCCCGGCGATGGGTCACGAATATCTCGGCCTTTCTCGGCATTTTATCCTTCAGAGTGAGAAGAAGGGGGAAGCCTTCACCCGAGAGGTCCCGCCCCTCTTCATCCTCATGGACCAGAATATTATCCCTCCACAGGCTGCCGATCATGTCCTCCTTCCGAAACCCCGTAAGCCGTTCTGCCGCCTTATTCCAGAAGATGACCTTCCGGTCCGGATCAAGCAGAAGGGCGCCTTCTTTGATGACATCGATCATCTGGAGAAAATCCCGGCGCATGGCTCTCTCCTCCCGGACAGGTCATACCCGATCTTCTGGGCGAAAAAAACTGGATCTCAGCCGATGGTGACTCTGTTCCGCCCGGCCCTTTTGCTCTGGTAAATCAGCGCGTCCGCCCGCTCCAGAATTGACGAAGGGGTATCCCCCTCCCGGGAGATTGTCCCCCCGATTGAAATCGCCACAGCCAACCTTTGGGGCTTTTCATAGATCCATGAGTTCTCCACCATGGTCCGCAGCCGTTCCGCAAGGGATGAGAGAACCACCGGCTCAACTTCGGGAAAAAGCCCCACGAATTCCTCTCCGCCCCACCGGCCGATCACGTCGCCAAGACGGACAGCAACAGAAAGGCTCTTCGCAACGATTTTGAGGACTTCGTCCCCTACATGGTGGCCGTGATTGTCATTGAACATTTTGAAATGGTCGATGTCGATGAAGAGGACGCCGAAGGGCCGGCGGACTTTTTCCCAGAGGGAAAAGAGGGCTTCGAGCTCCGCTTTGAGATGGGTTCTCGAGGGCACTTTAGTCAAAGGGTCAAGGAGGGCCCACCTCTCCAGCTCTTCCATCCGGAGGCGGATATTTTCCTCGGGGCTGATCTCGGTAAATATCTCGATTCCCCCGACCACATTCCCTTCGTCATCCTCGAGAGGGGTCGTCCGGACAGACACGGGAACCCGGTACCCTCTGCGGTGATGAAGGAAAACTTCCGCCATTCTGATTTCCCGATCCGCCATGGTGGCGTGGAGAGGACACCCATCATCGCAGAGGTTCCTTCCCGTGCTGTCCACGTGGATAAGAATATTGTCCTTGCAGGAACTCCCCAGAACCTCATCGCTCCGGTACCCGCTGATGCGCTCCGCCGCCTTGTTCCAGAAGGTGATCTTCCGGTCAAGGTCAACGAAGTATACCCCTTCTCTCAGCATATTCAGCATCTGTTCAAAATCCTGTCTCAATCTCTCAGCTCCAGGCATAAAGTATTAGTGACCATTCTACAGGAAAACCCTGCCGGGAGAAAAGAGAGAGAGAGAGACGGGAGCGGCCGGACGGAAAAGTGCTTTTACTGAATGAACCCCAGAAACTTCGGCAGAATAAGGGAGATCGGGGCGATGTAGGTCACCAGAATCAGGATAACGATCTGGGCGAGGATGAACCGCATCACCGCCGCTGAAATCCGCTCGAGGCTGAGGCCGGTGATGCCGCAGCTCACGAAGAGGCAGACTCCTACCGGAGGAGTGGCCATTCCGATGGCGAGGTTGAGCACCATGACGAAGCCGAAATGGAGGGGGTGGATCCCCATCTGCACTGCGATGGGGGCGAGGATCGGGGCCAGGAGGATGATGGCCGCCCCCGTCTCCATGAACATCCCCACGAGAAGCAGCAGGATGTTGACGATGAGAAGAAAGACATAGGGGTTGTCCGTGGCGGAGAGAAAGAGGGAGGACAGCTTCAGGGGGACCTGGTTTGCGGCGATGACCCAGGCGAAGACGTTGGCCAGGGAGATTATCAGAAGGATGGCCCCGGTGGTGATGCCGCTCTGGAAGAGGATCCCCGGAAGGTCCTTCCAGGCGATCTCCCGGAAGATGAACTTCCCCACGAAGAAGGAGTAGATGACCGCCACGGCTGCCGCCTCAGTGGGGGTAAAGACCCCGCCCAATATTCCGCCGAGGATGATCACCGGGGCGGTCAGGGCCCAGATCGCCGAGATGAATTCCGAGGCAACTCTTTTGCCGGAAAAGGCATCGGCCATGGGGTACTTTCTCTTTTTCGCCGTCCTTGCGACAACCACCATGAGGGCGAGCCCCATGAGGATGCCCGGAAGAAACCCCGCGGCGAAGAGCCCTCCCACGGAGACGTTCACCGAGACGCCGTAGATGACCATGAGGATGCTCGGCGGGATGATGGGGCCTATGGTGGCGGCGGCGCTGTTGAGGGCCGCACTGAAGTCGAGATCGTAGCCGCTCTTCTCCATGGAGGGGATCATGATGGAGCCGATGGCCGAGGCGTCAGCCACGGCAGACCCGCTGATGCCGGCGAAGATCATGTTGGCCACGATGCACGTATGGGCAAGGCCCCCCCGGATGTGTCCCACGAGGCTGTCGGCGAAGCGGACGATCCGGGCGGTGGTGCCCCCCCGGTTCATGAGGTCCCCGGCGAGGATGAAGAAGGGAACGGCCATCAGGGGGAAGGAGTCGATCCCCGTGAACATCCTCTGGGCCACGAGCTGCAGGGGAACGCCCATGGCGAGGATGACCGCCATCCCGGTGATCCCCATGACGAGGGCCAGGGGGATCCCCATGAGAAAGCAGACTGCGAAGGAAAAAACCATAAGGGCGCTCATGCCTTGACCTCTCTTCCGGCCTTCAGGGCCACTTCCAGTTCGATATCGGCGGTGGAGAGTGCCTGGGACGACCGGGTCAGGACCATCCGCAGCAGATGAAGGAACATATAGACCGACCCCACCGGTATAGCCATATAGGGCAGGATCATGGGGAAATCCATGGCAGGGGAGGTCTGGCTCCGGAGGCTGATCATGAGGTTGACCCCCTGCACCGTCACTGCGGCGAGAAAGACCATGATGATGATCTCTGCGGCAAAGGTGACCCTTCTGCGGACTCCCTCCGGAAGCTTGTCAACAAAGAGGGTGACTCCGATGTGGCGCCCCTTCCCCATGGCGTACCCCGCACCGAGGAAGGTGACCCAGACCATCATGTACCGGGCGGCCTCCTCCGACCACGTGAGGGGGTCGGTCAGGACGAACCGGAAGAACACGGCCGCGAAGGCGATGATACCCATCCCTCCCATGAGAAGGGCGACCAGGACATAGGCCAGTCGGTCAAAGAGCGTCAGTATCATATTCAGCCATCTCACTTCTCCATCACTCCTTCAATGCGGTTCGGGGAAGGGAGCGAGGAGCACCCTTCCCCGTAGATTCTCTTTTCGGCAGCTTTTGGTGAAAAAACTACTTCAGCATCTCCGCAATCTTCGCCTCGGAGGCAGCCACGGCGTCGAGAGCTTCCTTCACCCACTGCTCCCCCGCCTGGGCCTTCACGTACTCGAGGACCTCCGGCTGGGATACGGTCTGAAATTCCTTGAGCTCGGCGGCGGTGGGGACATAGACGGTCATCCCCTTCTCCTGCACGTTCAGCAGGCCCATCTGCACCTGCCGCTCGGAAAGGGACCTCTGGGCGATGCTGAAGAGCTGGGCTCCCTCGTAGAGGGCGGTCTTCTGATCGTCGGACATTTTTTTCCATACCCCGTCGTTCACGAAGAGCATGAGAGGATTGTAGAGGTGGCCGTCGAGGATGACGTGCTTCTGCACCTCGTAATATTTGCCGTTGTTGATCAGGGTGACGGGAAGCTCGCACCCGTCCACCACGCCCTGCTGGAGGGCCATGTACAGTTCGCCGAAGGCAACGGGGGTCGGGGCGGCCCCGAAGGACTCCACCATCTTCATGTGGGCGGGGTTCTCCATGGTGCGGATTTTCAGCCCCTTCATGTCCGCCACGGATTTCACCTGCTTATCCTTCGTGAGGAAGTGGCGGTAGCCGTTTTCGCTGATGGCAAGGGTGCGGATCCCCGTGACCTTCCGCATCTCCTCCATGAGCTTGTGCCCGAAGGGGCCGTCCAGGACGTCCCATGCGATGACCTGGCTGGGGAAAAGATAGGGGATGTCGAAGACCATGATGGGCTTGAAGAGGGTGGGAACCGGTCCGGTGGTGACCACGCCGAGCTCGATGGTGCCGAGCTTCAGCCCCTCGAGGATCTCCTTCTCGCTGCCGAGCTGAGAAGCGTGGAAGGCCTCGATCGTCACCGTGCCGCCCGTCTTCGTCTCCACATGATTTTTGAGGATCTCCACGGCGATGACCGTCCGGTCCGCCGGATCGGCGGGGCCGGCGTTCGCCAGCTTCAATTTGAAATCCTGCCCCCAGGCGCTCCCCGCGAAAACCCCCAGTACCAACAGTACACCCAATGCCTTTGCTGCTCTTTTCATTTCCGTCACTCCCTCTTCCTTAAAGCTTGGTAAACTTATTGAGGTATTATAAACTAAAGTTCTCATAATGCAAGGGGTGTGAAATAAATTTCTTTATGCAGGGTTTTTCCGCTCTCTTCTTTACGCAGAAAACCCCGGAGGAATTGCTCCTTCCGGGGTTTTTGTGAAATTCATCTGTCTTCCAAACTAAATCTTTCCTGACTCCTGGAAAAGGGTGAAAAAACGGCCTTCCCTCTTATCAGGCCCGGAGGATGGCCCCCTTTGCCGCCGACGAGGCAAGCTTCGAGTAGAGGGCGAGATGCCCCTTCGTCACCTTCGGCGCGGGCTTCGTCCAGCGGGTGAAACGGTTTTTCATCTCCTCGTCTGAGACGTGGAGCTCGAGCTTTCCCTCTATGACGTCGATGGTGATTCTGTCTCCGTCCTCCACCACCGCCAGGGGTCCCCCCTCGGCGGCCTCGGGGGAGATGTGCCCCACGAAGCAGCCGTTGTTCGTGCCGGAGAACCGGCCGTCGGTGATGAGGCCGGTGCTTTTGCTGAGTCCCATGCCGTAGAGGTACTTCATTGCCCGGTACATCTCCCGCATCCCCGGCCCCCCCTTGGGCCCTTCGTAGCGGATGACCACCACGTCTCCGCCCTTGATCTTTCCGGCAAGGATGGCCTCGTTCGCCTCCTCCTCGCTGTCGAAGACCCGGGCCTCTCCGGTGAAGACGTGAAGGGCAGGGTCGATTGCCCCGGGCTTCGTCACCGCCGTCTCGGGAGCCAGGTTGCCCCGGAGGACCGAAATTCCCCCCCGGGGGGAGAAGGGGTTCTCAAGGGTCTTCATGACCTCGGGGTTTTCAGGAAAGGGGTGGGGGAAGGAGGTGACATTCTCCTCCACCGTGCGGCCCGTGCAGGTGAGGGCGTCCTTCTTGAGCAGGGGAAGCATCCGCTCGAGCATCCGGGGGATCCCTCCGGCCATCCAGAAGTCCTCCATGTTCCACTTGGAGGCGGGGTTGACCTTGACGAGCTGGGGGGTCTCCGGCCCGAACTGAGTGAAGAGCTCCATAACGTCCACCCCGGCCTCCGCCTCGGCGGCGATGGCCGTCAGGTGCATCACCGCGTTCGTCGATCCGCTCATGGCGTGGGTCGCCCGGACGGCGTTCTCGATTGAGCGGGCATTGATGATTTTCCGGGCCGTCAGCCCCTCCCGGGCCATCCGGCAGATGGCCTCCCCAGTATCGCAGGCGAGGCGCAGCCGGGCGGAATGGACCGCCGGAACGAGGGCGCTCCCCGGCAGGGTCATCCCCAGCACCTCGGCGAGGCAGCACATGGTATTCGCCGTGCCGAAGAAGGAGCAGGATCCGCAGGTGGGGGCGCAGAGATCCTCGAGGGAGGCGAACTCCTCGGGGGTAATCCGTCCCGCGGTGAGCATCCCCAGGGCCTCGTGAAGGGAGGTCTCGTCGGCCTTCCGCCCGTCGAACTCAACGCCGCCGAGCATGGGGCCGCCGGTGATCATGATGGCGGG
>JALHFZ010000192.1 GCA_022837505.1 Synergistaceae bacterium | reverse complement strand
ACATCAACAACCGGTAGCAGCAGCCCTATGTACCTGCCGGCATAACAGAAAAGGGAAGGGGAAATCCCAGGATTTCCCCTTCCCTTTTCTCATTCCGTTTTACCTGCAGCCTTTTTACTTATTCATGGACAAAATCATGTTGACCATGGTGAGGAAGTTCTCGTTCAGTTCCTTCGTGACGGTTTCACCCTTCTGCACTCTCTCCCGGAGATCGAAGATGAACCTCCGCCAGATGTCATTGACTCCGCTTTCGTGAAATTCGCTGTACCTGTAGCTGTCCTTCTGAGCCTGGTAGACAGTGCCGTCCATAAGGGCTTTCGGCGTAGCATCTGCCCCCATGAGGAAGGGAATGGAATATCCGTAGGCAGGCAGGGAGACGAAAATTGTCGTCAGGATCTCGGGGTTTTTAGGGTCGATCAGGATTGTCGCGCTCGACTGGGCCCGTGCAAAATTCCAGATGGCGGAATGCTTCGCCACCTTCGGCGAGTTTACAAGCTCCAGGGTGATATTTCCGTAATTAGAAATAAGGGCGTCCTCGGGGCTTCCGTAGTCGTTTTCCCGGTGGACGGTGAAGTAGATCCCCTTGTAGTCCTTTCCGTCCTTTTTCAAGGCGGGGTCAATCTGCTCTTCGATGATTGAATGGCAGTCATCGGCTATCTGAAGGACTTTTCCCCTGGCGTCGACGAAAAGATAGTTCGTCCCCAGCTTTCCGCTGGCGATGTACCCCTTTTCGACGAAAGAGTGCATGGTCGCTTTCGCTTCGTCCACATCCTTACAGTGCTCGGCGATGTAGCGGGGGATGTAGTGGTTCATGAATCCGTCGTATTTCGGGGGATTGACATAGGGAAGCTCCCCCTGAAATTTCCCCACGTAGCAGTCCTTGTTCTGCCACTGGGCGGGAACGTCCGCTCCACCGGCCAGGCCTTTTTCGTTGACGAAGAAGGAGATCCCCGTGTCCCCTGTACCCATCTCTCCGAAGAATTTATAGGGCTGGCTGTCTCCTCCCTGAACCCCCGTGATCTTTTTGAGGTAGCCGGACTGAAGATCCGCCGCAGTCTCGCGGGTCTTGTGGAATATGATCTGTCCGTTCTTTGTGGCCGGAGGGGTGACGGCGAAGGATGTGCATCCTATGCCCTCGTAGAGGAGGGCAAGGTCCCTGTATCTTCCGAAGGTAAAGGCGATATAGAGTTCACGGTCGATTCCCACAGTATCGGCGATGGCGTTGAGTTCATCGATCCAGTAGGAGCAGTTGATTTTTCGGGAAAGATCGATGGAAAGTTTGGCGAAGCTTCGAAGCTGCTCGTCCTTTTCCTTGGCCCGGGAGAGAAAGGCATTGTAGGCCTTCAGTATGGAGTCTTTGTTCACCTCTCCCCACATTT
>JALHFZ010000076.1:875-8186 GCA_022837505.1 Synergistaceae bacterium | reverse complement strand
CCCGACTGGGCCTCGTGGAGGCCCATAGAGGAAGGTTCGGTGGAGGAGAAGCTGGTTCAGGCCGCCAGGGAAGCGGCAGCGGAGAAGAAATAAATACGGAAGGGAGCTGTTTACTTATGGACAGGGACGCTCTTTTTTACCGGCTCCTTGATGTGATCGAGCAGGACATCGCCCCCCTCACAGCCAGGGGTGTTTCCATCGGGAACAAGGTCTTCGGAGCGGCGGTGCTGCGGAAGAAGGATCTCTCCCTCGTCGTGGCGGGGACGAACCACGAGGCCTTCTCCCCCCTGTGGCACGGAGAGGTCTATACCATAAAGCTCTTCTACGAGCTTCAGGGGCATCCCGACCCGTCGGAATGCATCTTTCTGTCCACCCACGAGCCCTGCTCCATGTGCATTTCGGCCCTCGCGTGGGCCGGCTTCGGTAAGATATATTACTTCTTCGGCTACGAGCAGACCCGGGATGATTTTTCCATCCCCCACGATCTTCGAATTCTCCGGGAGGTCTTTGACTGCGACGCCCCCACGAGGGACAACGCCTATTTCACGAGCCGCTCTCTCGCAGAAATGGTTCAGGGGCTTGAAAACCCCGAAAAGGGGAGGGCCAGGGCAGAGAAGATACGGCAGCTCTACGCGGGGCTGTCGGCGGTCTATCAGGCGGGGGAGAAAAGAATGATATTGAAGTAGGGACGGAAATGGGCATCTGGGAGAAGGAGGAAGGGGTGTCGCGCACCGGTACCCCTTCCCCTTGCGGACTTTGAGCCCTATCCCGCTTGACAAATTGAGAGAACCCCCTAGAATCGACAATGCATTCAATTTTTCCGGAGGAAGATCGGTCCGCCCGGTTCTGTTGTGGCGGAACCCTCCGGCCTTTATACCACGGTCTCACCGGAGGAGGAGTTTTTTTGAGCAAGGAACTGTTTTCCCTCTTCGTGTCCTTCGCGAAGATAGGATCCGTCGCCTACGGTGGAGGGCCCTCCATGGTCCCCCTGCTGAAGGCCGAAGTGGTGGAGCGAAAGGAATGGATCTCCACCGAGGATTTTCTTGATGCCCTCGCCATAGGAAACGCCCTTCCGGGGCCCATCGTCACCAAGATGGCAGGCGCCATAGGCTACCGGACGGCAGGGTGGCCGGGTGCCGTCTCCGCCGTGGCGGGCATCATTCTGCCGAGCGCCCTGGCGCTGCTGGTGCTGATGAGCTTTGTCGCCCTCGTGAAGGACAATCCCCTTGTGACAAGCATGCTCCGGGGCCTGCGGCCCGTGGTGGTGGCCATGCTCGCCTACGCAGCCTGGGATATGGCCCCCAACGCGTTGAAAAACGTCACCACCATCGCCATGGGAGTTATTGCCTTCGCCCTGCTGATCTTCGCCCCCATTCACCCCGCCTTCGTCGTCGTGATGGGAGCGGTCGCGGGAGTGCTGCTGAAGCTGTAGAAAGAAAACCGGTCATTACAGGGTATTCCCCGGAAGAACGGAAAGGATGAAGTAAATGGAGGCAGTGCTCGCTCTTTTCTGGTCATTTTTGAAAATAGGCACCGTGGGGTACGGCGGCGGCCCCTCCATGATCCCCCTGATCATGGAGGAGGTGGTGAACCTCCGGCAGTGGATGAACGTGGAGAGCTTCATGGACATCCTCGCCATCGGCAACGCCCTCCCCGGACCGATCGCGACGAAAATGTCGGTGGTCATAGGCTATGACGTGGCGGGCCCGCTCGGGGCCGTTGCGGCATTGATGGGGACGATCCTCCCGGGCCTTCTCGCCATCGTGCTGCTGCTGCGCTTCGTGGCCTACATCAGCGGAAACCCGAGGGTGGCCAGCATGCTGAAGGGGCTGCGCCCCGTGGTGGTGGCCATGCTCGCCTTCGCCGCCTGGGATATGTCCTTCAGTTCCTTCACCGGCCCCGCCACCTGGATCATCGGCGCCGTGACCCTTCTGCTGATGATCAGGACGAAAATTCACCCCGCCCTCTTCGTCGTGGCGGGAGCGGCGGCGGGGGCCCTGCTCAGGCTGTAGGCCCATAATAGTCAAGTAAATAGATCATCCCCCTCCGACGATGGGGAAGATGGCCACTTCATCTCCGTCGGAGAGGGGGGTGGCCAGTCCGCCCGTGGAGGAGATGTGCATTCCGTTGACGAGGATGGTTATTTCGTCCGAAAGTTCCTCCCCGTCACACATTTTTTCCCGCAAAGGGGCACCGTACCGCTGAAGAAGAAGGCGAAGAAGATCACCCACGGCATCGGTTTTTTCAATCCGTATTTCCTTTTCTCCGGTCAGGTCACGGATCGTGGCGAAGAACTCTACCTGTATCATTCTTTTATTCTATCCGAGCCCGGCCTGCATTTCCAGCGGGAATTTCGTATATAGGGTGCTTCTCCTCTTCAGAAGAGGAGGAAACTCCCGGCGCGGAGAGCCTCATTGCTTTCCCGAAGCGGCAGAGAGTAGAATAGGCGAAGGCGGGGCAGGTCCCTCCGGGAAGTTCATTTTTCCATGAAGGCGGCGATAGAGGTGAAAAAAAAGATTATCCTGTTTCTCCTGTGTGTTTTTGCGTTCATTCCGGCGGCTGAGGGGGCCAACTCGTGGAGCAGCGCCTACACAGGCGGTGTCTGGAACAACCCCGGATCCGCCCTTCTCGACACTATGATATACAACAAGATGATGGCGGGAGCTTCTCTGAAAAAGATGCAGCGGGAAAACTCGGCTAAGGCGGGAGCACCGGAGATTTCCCGGACTGTGTACCGTCCGTCCTCATCCCCCTCCAAGGTTCCTCTCCGTGTCGCCGAAGTCTTTTCCAACGAAAATGCGTCGAAGAAGGAACTCACCGCTTTTTTCA
The DNA here is from genome assembly GCA_022837505.1 of Synergistaceae bacterium. Classification (GTDB taxonomy): domain Bacteria; phylum Synergistota; class Synergistia; order Synergistales; family Aminobacteriaceae; genus JALHFZ01. The sequence continues at coordinate 5,357 of JALHFZ010000076.1, read as the reverse complement.
AAGAGGCCCTCGTAAGTTTTGATCAGATTTCAAACCAGGCGGGGCGCCCGCACGATCTGGGGTTTGCCCTCGCGTTCTTTGCCGGCGTGTGCGTCGGCATATCAACGGAGAATGAAGTTGACGACTCAGCTATTCTCGCTGCTGCCACTCAGATGGATCGGCTGCTTGCCGAACAGCCGGGCATGACGTCAGCCACCAACGCCGGGAAAAAGGATTTCGCCGAAGTTCTGGCGTGCATGGCGATCTTCGCTCTTGCCGGGCACAATCAGGCAGAGGAGGAGGGGAATGGAGAGGCCGCAGACTCTTTCAGGCAGTTCGGACGCCAGGCCATGATCGAGTTTCTGGGTATGGACCCGCATCAGCTTCGGATGGATGGCCAGGGGATTCGCATTCTCCAGTAACAGCGGGAGGGGGAGAGCACATGGACTGGTTTGACCCTGTGGGGAGGACGGCGGAACGGATCGGGGAGTGGAAGGTGGTCTCCTACCGGACGTTGAGGCGGGCCGCCGCAGAGGCCGGGGTGAGTTCCGCCGAAGGGGAGATTTACTGCCTGGCGAGGGGGTTTGTCCCTTCCCGGTATCTCCGGTCCATGGGGACCCTTGGGCTTGAAGGGCAGACAGCCCTTCTTCAGTCCTCCGCCGCGGTCATCGGGTGCGGCGGCCTGGGGGGGTACGTGGCGGAAATTCTGGCCCGGGCAGGGGTCGGGAGGCTCGTCCTCGTGGACAGCGATGTCTTCGACGAATCGAATCTGAACCGGCAGCTTCTGGCTACCGAGAAGACCCTGGGGATATCGAAGGCCCGGGAGGCGGTCCGGAGGGTTGAGGAGATCAACGGTTCGGTGGCTGCGGAGGAGCGGCAGTGCCGGTTCGACGACTATTCAGCCGAGGGGATTCTGGACGGCATCGACGTAGCCCTGGACTGCCTGGACAATCTCCCCTCCCGGCGCACCCTCTATGCCCGGTGCGGAGAGCGGAATATCCCGGTGGTCTCGGGGGCAATCGGAGGGTTCTGGGGGCAGGTGGGGGTGGTGCTGCCGGACGGACCGTCCATGGCGGATTTTTTTCCGGAGGGGAAGGATCAGGGGGAAGAAAGGGAACTCGGGAACCCGCCCTTTACCCCCGCCGTCGTGGCGGCCCTTGAGTGCGCCCAGGCGATCAAGCTGATCACCGGGAAAGGGTCCGTGCTGAGCGGGGCTTTTCTCTGGATGGACCTGAAGGAGGACGAGTTCTCCCGTCTTGCTCTGAAAAAGGGAGATCAGTCAGACTGAAGAGGAGAGACAGAAGGGGAGGTCCCACTCCCTCGCAAGGCGCTGAAGCATTTTGCCCATCTCGATGAAAAAAAGGCGAAGTTCTGCTGAGGTGACGCTGTTGCAGTCAATTTCCGAGACGATATTTATTATGCGGTCCTCGCCGAGATAGGCCAGGTTGCCCTTTATCCGGTGGCAGTACCCTTTCAAAGACTCGACATTATTCTCCTCAAGGGCTTTTTTTATATCCTCCAGAAGGGGCGGGGTGATTCGAAGAAATTCCCCCACGATCTGACGGGCGAAAGCCTCATTCCCCTCGGTGAAGGCCAGTATTTTATCTCTTGAAGTAAGAGAGGGCGCAGTGACCTCCCTTTCCGCAGCAGCACCATATCCGCCCATGTCGGCCATATCCTTCGGACCTCCCCGGGGGAAATAATCGTCCAGAGACAAGCTCCGGAGCCTCACTCTTTTCCGGCGGCTCAAGAAAGCCGCCGGGCCAGGGCATACCTCTTCACAGGTCGACCGACGGCGAGGTATTCGAAGCGTATTTCCACAAGCCCCTTCTCGAGAAGATGTTCGAGATACCGCCGGGCCGTAGACCTGGATATGGAGGTTTCTGCGGCGATCTCCTCGGCGGAGCTGTTGGGTGCGGAGGAGATTCCGCGCACAATCAGCTCAAGGGTTTCCTTCTGGAGCCCCTTGGGAAGGTCTTCATCGGAAAGCAAATGTTCTTTTGCGAAGGGAATTTCAAAAAGGGCATCGAGAGATTCCTGGGAAGCGTCCTCCGTCGGGGCAGGAAGGAGGGCCTTGTGGCTGAGATAGGACTGAAGGGAGGCCCGGAATCGCTGAAAGGAATAGGGCTTGATCATGTAGTCGAAGGCTCCGAGCTTGCGGGCGGTATTGACGATCTCTCCCTTTTTCCCGGCGGAGACGAGGATGACGTCGGCACTTTGGCCGTTTTTTCGCAGAATCTTGAGGGCCTCGAGGCCGTTCATCCCGGGCATATAAATATCCATAATGATGAGATCCGCAGAGGATCCATCGAAAAAATCCACAAGCTGCTGTCCGTCTGAAACCGTGCCGGCGATTTCGAACCCCTCCATCTGAGAAAGGGCCTGCACGTGGAGGCTCAAAACCATAGGATCGTCTTCGGCTATGAGCACTTTGGTGGTTTTCATCTGAACCATGATTCCATCTCCCCCTTTCAATACTCTGCAACATTATACTTTGCGATTGTCAAGGACTAAATAATTTAAAAAGTTTGGCTTAAAGTGTGTTTTTCAGCTGTAAAAACCATAAAGAATTAAAAGGTCTCAATAGACAGAATCTTGCGCATTCCTTTCGGGCCATTCATAATGCAGACATACAAAACAAACTCCGTTCGGTTGATGAACTTCCCCACGCACAGGTCCCGAAGAAAAGGGTTGCCCCGACCCTCACAGCTTCGGGACCCTCTTTTTTTCAGTTCATATCTATACTTTATTTTAGCACAACTCCGTTATTTCTCTCCCCTTGACAGAAAAAGGACCGGAAGGCATTATTGACGGGCTGAAAGGAGGAGAAGAAATGGAATTTTTTGCTGCTTCCGTCGCCCCGTGGATACTCTACGGATGCTCCACCGTGCTTGTCCCCCTCGGTATCCGCCGTTTTCGCGCCGGAAATCCTCTGAAGGGTTTTCTCGATCTCGTCGGCGCAGGGGTGATAGCCGTCATGGCATGGACTCTTCAAAACCCCTGAGGGCGGTCAAAATCCCCCTTCCGGGGAGATTTTTCAGCAGTTCCCGCGATTTTTTTTGCCCCTTCTGTGATACACTTTTCTCTGTTTTTGACTTGGTTCAATACACGATATTTCTCAGGGAGGAATTTTAATGAAACGTTTCCGTAATCTGCTGTGTGCTTCCTTTGCCGCCCTTCTTCTTCTCGGCTCCCTTGCCGGAGCCGTGGAGACGAAGACTGACCCCGCCCCCGAATCGAAGGAGACCCCTGCGGTCGAGAAGACCCGTCCGTCCCCAGAGACCGTCCTGGCCGTCGTCGAAGGCACGGAGATCAAGATGAAGGATGTTCAGGATATCCTCGGCCGCCTCGACCCCCAGCGGGCCGCCATGTATGACAACGAGCCCGGCCATCGGGCGATCCTCGAGGAGCTTGTCAATATGGAGCTCTTCTACCTGTATGGCCAGGAGCATAAGGTCTCGGCCAATCCGGAATTCGAGCGCAACCTCGAGAGCCTGAAAAAGGACCTCACCCGCAAGTTCGCCATCGACGTCCTTCTTGAGGGCGTGACCGTCACCGATGAAGAGGTGGCTGAATACTACGAGAAGAACAAGGACAAGTTCGAGATTCCCGAGAGCATCCGGGCAAGCCATATCCTCGTGAGCGACGATGTGGAGATGAAAAAAGTACAGGACGACCTCAAGGGCGGCATGGCCTTCGAGGACGCTGCGAAAAAGTATTCCACCTGCCCGTCGAAAGAGCAGGGGGGCGACCTCGGCTTCTTCTCGAAGGGGCAGATGGTCCCCGAGTTTGAGACGGCTGCCTTCGCCATGAAGGCAGGAGAGACCACTGCCGAACCCGTAAAGACCCAGTTCGGCCTCCACCTGATCAAGGTGACGGAGAAAAAAGAAGCCTCGGTCCGGCCTCTGGCCGAACTGAAGGACGAGATCAGAGAAGGGCTTCTCAACGAGAAAAAGGCCAAACTCTACCAGGATCAGCTTACGAAACTCAGAGAACAGTACAAAGTGGAGATCCTGGGAGAGACGGAAAAGAAGGAAGAATCGAAGGAGCCAGCCTCCGGGGATGCCGGAGCAGCGGCGGCGCCGGAGAAGAAATAGCCGGGAAGTATCCCGGTGTTTTGATAAGCCTTATAATAGGAAGCCGGGGCCCCGATGGTCCGGCTTCCTATTTTTTCATTTCCCTGAATCATTCTGACGGAGCCCTCGCAGGGAAATTTTTCTCCGTCCGCTACGAGAGGGAGGGGGGCTTTGCGGTACAGGCCCTTTTCCTTTTTTTTCTCTATGGTAGGATAATAGAGAATTGATGCAGGGAGGTTATTTGATGAACCTACGGCTTCTCCGGAGATCCCCTTAATGGATTTTCTCGGACTGTTTATGATTTTCTTCGCCCGGATTCTCGACGTGAGCATCGGCATGATCCGGATTCTTTTTCTGGTGCGGGGACGGCGGGGTGTTGCCGCGGCCCTCGGCTTCGCAGAAGTGATGATCTACCTCACCGCCCTCT
>JALHFZ010000076.1:0-855 GCA_022837505.1 Synergistaceae bacterium | reverse complement strand
GGTGGTCTACTGCGGCGGTTTTTCCGCCGGAAACTTCATCGGGTCCTTTCTCGAGGAGCGCCTCCTGAATGCCTACGTGGTTCTTGAGATCATCATGGACAAGACCCCCGAGACGAAGGCCATGATCGAGAATATCCGCTCCGACGGATACGGCGCTACGGTGGTCTACGGCAAAGGGCGGGACGGCATCCGCTCGATCATCAAGGTGATCTGCCGCCGAAGCGATATCCCCGTGGTGACGGCCCATACGGAAAACCGCGGCTTTATCTGCATTACCGACGTGAAAGGGTGCTACGGGGGGTATTTCCCCATGCAGCGGAAATGATATTTTCTGATGATCCTATGATTCTGCAGAGCAGGAAGGAGTCGTTCTTCCATGGATGATGTCATGCCCCTCCCCCCCGAAGAGATGGGTACGGAGGAGATAGAGAAGCTGCGTTTCCGCATTCTCATGCTTGAGAAGGAAGCCGCACGATGGCGCAGGGAGGAGAAGGCCCTTCGGGACATGGAGGGGAGGTACCTCGCCCTGGCGGAAAATCCCCTCCTTCTTGTGATGGTAATTGCGGGGAGAAGGGTGAAGTACATGAATCGCCGGGGGGAGATTTTTTTCGGTTTTTCCCTTCGGGAGCGCCCCCCCTTTCTTCTTGAGGATTTCGCTGCCCCCGGATCGGGAGAGGCAGTGGAGAGGCTCCTCTCTCCAGGCGTCGAAGGGGCCCTCTGGAACGACCGGGAGACCATCGTCCTTCTCGACGCCAGGGGAAACCCGGCAGCCCTCGACTTCGCCGTGACCCCCGTGGAGTATCAGGGAGTTCCCTCCCTCCTCGCGGCGGCCTGCGAACTTCCCCTTCAGGGGGA
>JALHFZ010000191.1 GCA_022837505.1 Synergistaceae bacterium | reverse complement strand
CTACAGCCTCAACTACTGATGCAGGGCCTCGCACATTATCACCGGCAGCATAGAAGCCTTCTTTTCCAGCTGAAAGGGTATACTTGTCAACTTCAACCGTATTGTTATTGGTAACCTTGATCCCTTCGCCATTAAGATAAGAGAGATCTGGCAATTGACCTATTGCTGCAATGACCATATCAGCATCAATAGTGAACCCGGAGCCTTCTATAACGTGTGGACTTCTGCGACCGCTCTTGTCAAATTTACCAAGGGCCATTCGAGTGCATTCGACACCTGTAACTTTTCCATTTTTTGAAATGATTTTGTCAGGTGCTACAAGTGTATGAATCTTGACCCCCTCATGCTCTGCTTCATCGATCTCCTCAACGTAGGCAGGCATGGCGTGAAAGTAGCTGTACCGACCTTTCCTCGGGAAAAGAGCCGGCTTCGGGGGCATCTGGACCATCCCCTCGCCATGGGAACGGATAACCCGCTCCACGGAGGAGACGATCTGCTCCTGAGAGAGATTCAGAGAAAGGATATTCTCCTGGGAAAGATAGCGGAAGGCCACCTTTTTCATGACTATTTTTCTCCGGTGGGGGATTTCCCGCCGTTCACATCAAGGACGAACTGGACAAAAAAGGCCGTTCCGAAGGGCAGGGCGGCCTCGGGAAATATGAACCCTCCGTTGTGAAAGACCGGAGGTTCTTCCCCCTTCATCCGGACTCCCAGCCTTGCGAAAGCGCCGGCAGGGATAATCTGAAGGTATTCGGCAAAGTCCTCCGACCCCATGGCAGGAATATCGATATGCTTTACCCCTTCCTCCCCGAGAGCCTTTACGGCGCTCCTTCGGGCGATCTCGACCACCTCCGGAGAGTTGATCAGAGGGGGAACGCCGTAGATGTAGTCCAGCCCGGCCGTACACTTGTATATGGCCGCGGTGCTCTCCGCCACATTCCGAAGGCTCTTTTCGATGAAACTTCTCAGCTCAGGGTTCTGGCAGCGCACCGTGCCGCCGAACTCCACCTTTTCGGGGATGATGTTCTTGGCCGTTCCGCCGTTGATCTGACACACTGAGATGACCACGCTGTCGATGGCGTCTATCTGCCGGGTGAGAATGCTCTGAATCGCCATGACGGCGTTGGATGCCGCAAGGACGGGGTCGGAGCCGACCCGGTGAGGGTAGGCGCCGTGGCCGCTCTTTCCGGTCATGGTGACGGTGAACATATCGGTGGATGCCATGGAGGGGCCGCTTCGAAAGGCGATCTCCCCTACATAAAAACCGGGATGGCCGTGAATTCCGAGAACATAATCCACTTTCGGGGCGTCGAGAGCACCCTCTTTGATCATATACCGGGCGCCTCCGAGTCCCTCTTCCGCCGGCTGAAAGAGTAGTTTCACCCTGCCGGAGAAGCGGTCCG
>JALHFZ010000190.1 GCA_022837505.1 Synergistaceae bacterium | reverse complement strand
CTCGAGAAAACCGGGGGAATGGATCCCCAACCAGTTCGGCGGGCGGGAAAATCTCGAGGCAATTTCCTTTCTCAAGAAGATGAACGAGGCCATCTACGGCGAATTCCCCGACGTCCAGACCATCGCAGAGGAGTCCACCTCCTGGCCCATGGTGACCCGCCCCGTCTTTCTTGGCGGGCTTGGTTTCGGGCTGAAGTGGAACATGGGGTGGATGCACGACATCCTCGATTATATGGAAAAAGACCCGGTCTACCGCAAGCACGAGCATAATAAGCTCACTTTTTCCATCATGTATGCCTTCTCAGAGAATTTCCTGCTTCCCTTTTCCCATGATGAAGTGGTCCACGAGAAAAAATCACTGCTGTCCAAAATGCCCGGGGACGAGTGGCAGAAATTTGCCAACCTGCGGCTTCTTCTGGGGTATATGTATGTCCATCCGGGAAAAAAACTGCTTTTCATGGGAGGAGAGTTCGGCCAGTGGAAGGAGTGGAACCACGACGACAGCCTTACCTGGGACCTGCTGGATCAGCCACTTCACGGCGGTATGGCCCGGTGGGTCGCTTTTCTCAACGAAATCTACAAAAGGGAGGCTCCCCTTCACGAGCTAGATTTTTCCTTCGAGGGGTTCGAATGGTGCGATCTCTCCGACTGGGAGAAGAGCGTGGTCTCCTTCGTGCGTTGGGACAGCCGGGGCGGAATAATCCTCGCCGTCCTCAACTTTACTCCTGTACCCCGAACGGGGTATCGCATCCCCGTCCCTCAGTCAGGGTATTGGAAGGAAATCGCTAACAGCGATGCCCTCGAGTTCGGAGGATCAGGCTTCGGTAACTTCGGAGGGCTTTCCTCCCAGCCGGTCCGGTGCAGGCAGCATGAACACTCTCTTTCGGTCACCCTGCCCCCTCTCGGGATGGTACTCTTCCGGTACCAGGATTAAAAAGATCGGCCTCTTCGGGCAGAGAGGCCGATCTTTCAGGTTTACTTTTCTTCCGCTTCTGCGAGGGTCAGAAGCACCCCCAGAATCACGTCGACGCCCTTTTTTATCTGAGCGCAGTCGGTCCACTCCTCCGGGCAATGGCTTCGTCCGCCCCTGCTGGGGACGAAGACCAGACCCGTCTCAGCCACTGAAGCCATCATCATGGCATCGTGGCCGGCACCGCTTTGCATTCTTTTGCTCGAATACCCCCGTTTTTCCGCCTCTGCAAGAAAAAGGGCGCAGAGCTTCTCAGACATCTTCACAGGGTCCACCCTGAGTTTTTCGGTCATTGAAATCTCAACTCCCTCTTCCTCTCCGAGCTTCATCAGGAATTTTTCGAAGGCGGTCACGAGGGATTCAAGTTTTTCCTTTTCAGAAGACCGGATGTCCACGGTAAACAGAGCTCTCGAAGGCGGTCACGAGGGATTCAAGTTTTTCCTTTTCAGAAGACCGGATGTCCACGGTAAACAGAGCTCTTCCGGGGACGATATTCGTACCCCCGGGAAAGACCTCCATTTTTCCTACCGTTCCGACGGTTCCGTTACCTGCGGCCCAGGCGGCTTCGTCGAGGAAGAGCACAGCCTTCGCCGCCGCCGTGAGGGCGTTCTTCCTCATGTCCATGGGGGTCGTTCCCGAATGGTCGGCCCTTCCCACGATCTCCACTTCCTGCTGGTGAATGCCCACGATCGTCCGGACGATACCGAGGTCTATCCCCTCAGATTCGAGGACCGGCCCCTGCTCAATATGCATCTCGATGAAGGCCTTGAGGCTTCCCTCAGGCCGAATTGCTTCTTCTATGCGGTAAGGATCGAATCCGGCACTCTTCATGGCCTCTCCCAGGGATATACCGTCCCGATCACGGGAGGAATCGAGTTCATCCCGGCTAACCTGTCCGGTCATGGCCCTGCTGCCGAAGAGCCCTCCGCCGAAACGGCCCCCTTCTTCCTCTACAAGGGCTGCAAATTCGATGGGAAACTCGGTTTTTATTTCGTTTTCGTGAAGGATGCGGGCGATCTCAAGGGCCATGACGACCCCGGCGGGGCCGTCGAAATTACCCCCGTTCTTCACCGAATCAAAATGGGATCCCACCATGATCGCCGGGGC
>JALHFZ010000189.1 GCA_022837505.1 Synergistaceae bacterium | reverse complement strand
TGCTTCCGCCTCGTCAGGCTGCACCGTTTCTTCGACGGCCACACGATTACGGCTATTTACCGGAAGAAATTGGGAAGCCTGTTTCAGGGAGATTCGGGAAGAGCACCCTGGCTTTTTTGAGGTGCGGCCTCTTTGGAGGCCGGTTCGTCTTCTTCTTCCTCTTCGGCGGTCGGTTCGGATTCCTCCTGCGGTGAGAAATGCTCCAGCGCTTTCATGGCTCCGACAAAGAGTCCCGTGAAGAGTCCCGTGCTCATCAGGCTGTTTCGGAAGAACATCCAGGTGGGAGGCAGCCCCGGCACGCCCAGGGTCAGAGCCTGAAGCCATCCGGCAAAAGTTTTGGCATAGGCCGGATTCTGAAAAAACGAAATCGTGTTGGTAATGAGGTAGAAAAGCACCGCTCCCAGAAGCCCGCCGCCCAGCAGCTTGATAAAGGAACTCCCGGAGGAAAACTGCCGCCCCAGCCAGAGAATGCAGGCATAGGAGAGGTAGTTGGGCAACATATAGATATGGAAAGGGGAGGCCCCGTAATGCAGATTGAGGAGGATATCGGTAAGGAGGAGTACCGGCAGGATGAGAGACCAGGCCAGACGCCCGGGGAAGTAGACCGCCGCACAAAAAACGAGAGCACATACCGCGCTAAAATTAGCCGGCATCAAGCCCGGCCAGCGCGTCAGCGCCAGCCCGATCATTAAAATTATTGCACAGAGCGTCTGTTTCTTCATCTCCGCCGGAAACGGATACTACCCCCGTCTTCCCCGGAAAACAAGGAAAGAAGGCTTTAGCCGACCGAGACGCATTGCCTCAAAACATGCGCACTCTCAAGGTATGCGGAGCATACCCATCCTACAGCCGGGGTCGCAGACCCCGGGGGCCATCCGACCTACATTTTTCTACGACCCCGGAGGAGTCGCATCCCACCCCTTAAAAAATCTGCGCTCATCTGCGCCCACCTGCGTCGTCTGCGGTTCCCTATTCGTGTCCATTGGTGCTCATTTGTGGTTCTTTGTCTATCTCTCCCCCCGCCCGGGGGTCCCCGTGCCCGGGACTATTCCCTACCGGATTCGTGCCCGAAGGTCTCCATGCACACCTCATGGCCCGGGACTTTCCCCATTTGCCCCGTGCCCGGAGGGCACACGCCTCGGAGAGGCGAATCTGCATAACCGTGGGTGCGTCTCCCGGAGGGAGACGTACCTACGGACCAGAAACACCCACATCCCCCCGCCCGGAGGGCGGCACTTCAGGGTCTAAATAAGAGAAAGGTATTGCGGAGCGTGCCCCGCATTCATCTGTGAAAATCTGCGCCCATCTGCGCCCTTCCACGGTTGAAAAACTCCGGCAAAAAAATTTGAAAAAAAACACTTGCATCCCCGAAAAAACCACCCATAATTCCTGTGTGATTTTTGTATAATG
>JALHFZ010000188.1:410-1829 GCA_022837505.1 Synergistaceae bacterium | reverse complement strand
GGAAGGACGAACTTTTTCCAAAGGAACTCCGGTCCTTACTGCCTCGGGAACCGCGGTCCAGGATCGCTTTTCTTCTGCCTGAGACCTACATCGTGACCCCCTTCGAGGGCAATATGGACGAGCTGGTCATGGTCGCGTCGGCGCTCTGGATGCAGAGGATCGGGAAACTGGTCTCCGACCCCGGGGATGGGGGAGCGCTCCTCCTGAAAAAGGCCATCGTAGCCTCCCTTGTCGAAAGGGAGGCGAAGCAGCGGTGTGAAAGACCCCTGATAGCAGGAGTGATACGGAACCGGTCGGCGGCGGGCATGAAACTCCAGATAGACGCCACCGTCGTTTATGCCTGGTCCTTGAGTGGAGTGGAACTGAAAAGGGTCCTTTTCCGGGACCTCGAGATTGACTCTCCTTACAATACCTATCTATACGCCGGACTCCCCCCGGCCCCGATCTGCGTTCCCTCCGAGGGGTCCTGGCTGGCTTCCCTTGAACCCGGGGAAGAACCTTACCTCTTTTATGTTGCCATGCCCGACGGGAGTCACCTTTTCAGCAAAACCTTTTCCGAGCACTCCGAGGCGATCAAGCGTTCGAGGAAAGCTTTCGCGTCGTCTCAAAGATGAACCGTCAAGAGCTGGGAGGAGGCTCCTTTGTTTGATGGATAAATTGTTCGATGTTGCCGATGCTCTTTCGATACCCGGGACCTCCTTCGGGGAAGCCTTCATCCAGAGGGGCCTCGCCAGGTTCTGCCTGATGGACGACGGAAAGTTCGAGGAGGTCTCCTCATCGATCACGGAAGGTTCCGGGATCAGGTTGGTGGTGGGTGACAGGACTTACTTCACCCACTCATCGGGGACAGACCTGTCCTCGGTCGCTCTATCGCTGGCCGAAGGGAAAAGGCGCGCCGGGCTTTCCCGGGGGAAACGGCTCCCGAAGGGGGAAAGACCCCTTTTGCACCTTCCGGTGATGAACGAGGAAGCACCCTTCGACAGGATCCGGGACCTTGACCGGGTGGTACGGAAATTATCATCCTCGATCAGGCAGGCCACTTTCGCCTGGAGCAGCGGCGTTGGGGAAGTGGCTATTGCAGGGAGTGCGAACCCCCTGTGCCGGAGATCGGACTTTTCCACCCGATTCTCGGTGAATATCGTAGTAGAGGCTGATGGCTCTCTCTTCTCGGGAAGGGCTGCAAAGGCTTTCAGCCTACCCCAGGATGAATTCCTAAAGATCGTAGACCTTGAAGATGTAGCCCGTGAAGCCTTCCGTAGGGCTTTGCTGCTCTCACAGGCGAAGCCCTGTCCCGCGTCGGCAATGCCAGTTGTTTTGGCTGGCAAAGCGGGGGGGACCATGGTCCATGAGGCCTGCGGCCACAGCCTTGAGGCCGATATCGTTCTGAAGGATCATTCTTCCTTCAGGGGTTCCCTGGGG
>JALHFZ010000188.1:0-384 GCA_022837505.1 Synergistaceae bacterium | reverse complement strand
GCGTCATCCCTGGTCACCCTGGCCGATGACCCGACCCTTTTCGGGCTTTACGGGAGTTACCCCTTTGACGATGAAGGTACCCCTTCCAGGAGGACCGCTCTCATAAAGGAAGGCGTCCTGGTCTCCTTCCTTACCGATCTGCTCACTTCAAAAGAAGGGTCCTTCCCGGTCACGGGTAACGGGAGGAGAACGTCATACAGGCACCCCCCGATCCCAAGAATGTCCAATACCTTTATAATGAAGGGCGAAGGGAACCCCGATGAGATCCTTGCCGGCGTGGGAAAAGGGCTCCTCGTGCTGAAGATGGGGGGCGGTGAGGTCAACCCCACATCGGGGGATTTCGTATTTCACGTCACCGAAGGTTACCTCATCGCCCCCCATCTT
>JALHFZ010000009.1:3369-46187 GCA_022837505.1 Synergistaceae bacterium | reverse complement strand
ATTACCCTGAACCCGGCGGGCCAGGCGGTGGCGGCCGGGAGCGAAGCGAGCTCGTGAAGGCCATTGGGCGAATTCACGAGGACAGCCGAAAAACTTACGGGAGTCCGAGGATCTACCGGGCATTGCAGGATGAAGGGAAAGGATGTGGCAAACACCGTCTGGAACGGATTATGAAGGAAGAAGGCATCCGGGGATGGAAAAGCGCAAATGGACTCTTACCACAGATTCTAATCACAGCAATCCCGTATTGCCGAATAGATTGAATCGGAATTTTGCAGTCTGGGAGCCGAATCGGAAATGGGTATCTGACATCACCTACTGTGCCACGGAAGAAGGATGGCTTTACGTAGCGGCAGTGATGGACCTCTCCTCCATTATCATCGTTGGATGGTCGGCAAGCGAACGGATCGATACGGCATTGGTGTCGAAGGCGCTCTCACGGGCAATAGAGAAAAGGAATCCGCCCAAAGGATTGATCCTTCATTCAGATCGGGGCCGGCAGTATACGAGCCATGACTATCAACGGCAACTCTGGGCAAACGGGATCATAGGCTCTATGAGCTGAAAAGGGAATTGCTGGGACAATGCGCCCATGGAAAGCTTCTTCGGGACATTAAAAACGGAGTGCATCTACGCCAGGAAAAAATACAAAACGAGGGCTGAGGCGAAGTCGGATATCTTCAGGTATATAGAGATATTTTACAGTCGGAAGCGTCTACATTCAGGACTGGGGTACAAAACCCCGGAAAACTATGAAAAAGAAAGATTGCGGGCATGATTCTGTGTCCAGCTTTTCGGGGGAAGCTCACTCATCATCTTTCCTCCTCCATAGTCTTTGTACCCTTTGTACTCTTTGTACTTTATGTACCTGATGTACATTTTACACATTTTTTCCTGATTTGTCTTCGAGAGCGCGGTGGGTTCAGCACTTTTTCTCCCTTCCTGAGATGAGGATTCGGCGTAAAAATATCTTCCCTTGTCGGTGCTGCGGTTCCCGTGGTATTCTGTGAAAGGTATTACTACCATTAACTGAGAGGTGGCACAATGGCCCGTTTACGGAATGTACCCCGGGAACTGAGAGGTGGCACAATGGCCCGTTTACGGAATGTACCCCGGGATGAACCGCAGTTCCTTGCGGATTTGATCACGCCGGAGAAGAACCAGATCGTCAGCATGGCTCTGTCCCAGAGCGACCATTTTCATGTCTCCCTCTTTACCTTCGCCGACAGGGAGACCGTCAGCGAGGAGGAGTATTTCGGAGACACTCTGTACTATGTTCTCGAGGGTGAAACCCTGATACATCTGAAGGACAGAGAGGTTCTTGTAAAGGCAGGGCAGGTGTTCTCCGTTCCGGCCCATACCCTTCATGCAATCGGCGGAAAAGAGGCCTTCAAGGTTCTTCAGATCACCGTCAACGAATGAGAGGAGAAAAAGTCATGGCGAAGCTTATAAAAAATGTTGATCACAGCGTGCCCTTTGTCCTGGCGGACCTGGTGGAATATCAGAAGGGAAAGGTGGCGAGCCTGACCCTCGCCCAGAAGCCGGGAGTCGGAGTCACCGTCTTCGCCTTTGACGAAGGGGAAGGGGTCAGCACCCACTCGGCGCCCGGGGACGCCATGGCCGTCATCCTGGACGGCGAAGCGGAGATCACCATCGACGGAAAGCCCTTCCGGGCGAAGGCCGGAGAGGGGATCGTCATGCCCGCGGGGGTTCCCCACGGGGTGAAATCCGTTACCCGGTTCAAGATGCTTCTGACGGTGGTGAAGGAGGGGTAAAGATCCCGCCCCTGTCTTTCTTGCGTCACCCTCTGGAAAAAGAGATTTTATAGATAAAGCCGGGGCAATTTCCCCGGCTTTATCGTTTTTTTATTCGGTCTTATCCTGGGTGTATCTGAGCCCGTAGGCGGGGTAGTAGATCCGTTCGTCGTGGAGCCCCTGTTCCTGGTCCTCCAGGGCCGCCTTTACCTTTTCGCCGAGGTTGACGCAGAGGACGGAGGTGAGGATGTGTATGAGGAATGCGGGGCCGACGATGCTGCTGCCGAAGGTGGGGCTCGTGTCGCTGACGAAGAAGGAGAGGTCTGAATACTGGCATACCGGGGCTGCGGGGCTGTCCGTTATGGTGATGATGGTGGCGCCGTTTGCCGCCGCTTTCTGAATGGATTCCGTCACTTCTATGACGTAGCTCGGAAGCTCGCAGACCACCACAAGATCCCCCTTGGTGACCGTCCGGGCCTGTTCGATAAGGGCAAGGGATCCCCGTTTCATGAGAACTCCTCGGATTCCCATTTCAAGGAATCGGGTATAGAGAGCCTCCGCAAGGATGGAGGAGATGCCCCACCCCATGCAGTAGACCATGCTTGCCTTTTTGACCATTCCACAGAAGGCGGCGATATCCTTTGGCTTGAGCTGATTCCAGGTATCGTCGAGATTGGCATGCTCAAGCCTCAAAATTTCGCCCGGAAGGTCCTGGCGGTTTTTCATGATCTTCCCCAGCAGGGCTGTGGGGTTGACCTGTTCAAGGACGGTGTTCTGGAGGGAATCCTTCAGATCGGCATACCCCTCGAACCCCACCATTCGCGACACCCGGACGAGCTGGGCTTTTGAGACCTCGAGCTTTTCCGCCACCTCACCTATGGAGAGAAAGGCCGCTTCTCTCGTGTTGGAGAGGAGGTATTCCACGACCCGCCGGGCCTTGGTGGGCATGTTCTCCATTTTTTCGCGGAGCATGGCCTGAAGTTCCGAACTTTCCATGGACGGCACCTCCGAAACTGAATGCTATTTTGGACAGGTATTTGTGACTTCAGTTTATTGCAGGGACGAAGTTTCGTCAATTGAAATTCCTCTTTTAAAAATAAAGGGGGTCTGTTTATCGGGAGGGGGCTTATTCGTACCGTACTCTTTTCTCTGCGTCAGCGGCAGAAAGGCCTGTGATCTCCTGCAGAAGGCGAAGGCCGAATTTTCCGTGCCCCCGGAGCCAGGAAATTTTTTCTCTGTCTATCCGCCAGGGGCCCTCGGGCGCTTCTTCACTCAGCCGCAAAGCCAGGGCCGCCGAACGGGCCAATTCCCCCAGGGCGGGGTGATGGGGTCCGGCGAGCACCGACTTCGCAAGACTTTCCGTCTCCTGAAGGCCGATGCGCTGAACGGGGAATCCCAGGGCCTCTGCCCGCAGAAGCAGCCTCCCCGCCCAGCGGGCGGCGTGTTCAACTGAGAGTGGAGCGTATTTTCCTTCTCGCCATGACCGGGCGAGGGACGTTCCCTCAAGGACGAGGCAGGGGTAGATCCTGAGAGTAGGAGGGGGGAGAGCCTTCAGTTCGGCGATGAGGTCCAGGTCAGCCAGGGAGCTTTCCTCCGTCTGTTCCGGAAGGCCGATCATCATCTGGGCTCCGAGCAGGAAACCGCTGTTCAGAACTCTTCTCATGGCCTCAAGGGCGGGCCGGGAAGAGTACCCCCGACGGCACCGGGCGAGCACCCGGTCATCGAGGGATGAAATCCCCAGTTCGATCATGCTTACGGGATAGGGGGCGAGAAGCTTGAGGGCTTCCTCTGTAATGCATTCCGGGTGGGTGGAGAAGCGGAGAATGCTTCCGGGGGGCGCGGCAAGGGCCGCATCGAGATATTCCCGCTGCAGTGCCGAGGGGAGGCAGGTGAAGCTTCCCCCGAAAAAACAGACCTCGCAAGGCTCTCTCTGTTCGGCCGCCGCCCGCCTCACCTCAGCGGGGGAGGGGGCCCGGGAGATTCCCGTGATCTCCCCCTGGTGGCAGTAGACGCACCTCCGGGGGCACCCCTCCATGGTGAGAAAGAAGGGAAGGGTCCTCACGGCATATCCTCGACGGTAGATTCCTGCCAGCAGGTGCTCCATTCATTCATGACCGCTGCCCAGGCGAAGAGGTCCGCCTGGTGTTCGAAGCTGCTGAGGGGAGTGGCGGTCCGCTCCCAGAAGTCTAATCCTCCCCGGTGCTCAAGGAGGTGGTAGAGTTCGTGAAAGAGGGCAAAGCGTCTCCAGAGGGGGGGCAGCTTGCTGTTGATGAAGAAGGCCGCCCGGTTTCCCCGGAGGAGATGAAACCCCCAGGTGTCGGCAGGAAGGGGAACGTAGCTGACCTCAAGCTTCTTTGCGGTTATCTCCTCGGCCCGGACGAGAAGGGAAAATTCATCGATCCCCGCCCATTCCTTCCCCTGCCGGAGGGCCCAGGGGGGGAAAAATTCCGGAGGGAGGGGGTATTGAAACTGTTCTTTTTCGTCCCCCCGGGGATCAGACGCCCTCATCCGTCCGATCCTCCTCTTCCCATCGGGAGATCGCCGCATCGATCAGGCTCTGGACGAATTTAAGCTCCCGGGGCTTGAGTTTTTTGCTCCGGTACCATACCTCCACTTCAGGGCTTGATTGAAAAACCTCCTCGAGCTGAAGTCTTCCGGAGGGGGAGGAGGCCGTTTTCACCAGATCCTGCACTTCCACTTCAAGAGCCTCCGCAAGCCGGGAGAGGAGTTTCATGGAGGGCATTCTCCGGTTGCTCTCCAGGGCCTGAATGTATATGCGGCTCACATTGGTTTTATCTGCCAGGGTCTGTTGGGTCAGGTTCAGGGCCTTGCGGAGGGTTCGTATTCTCATACCGAGGCTCATGATCTATTCCTCCTCAAAATGTGTTCACACCATATGTATTATTATATCAATGATAACACCAGGTGCAAGGGCGTGAAGTTTTGAAAGAATTTTGTTTAAAGTTGTTGATATCCTTTACCATTTGGAATATACTATCTGTGGGGAGTAATACAGATTTTGAAACATTAAATTTACGGGGAGGTTTAACAATTGGACTTTAGAGAACTGCAAAGCCTTGTGGAAGTTATGGAAAAAGGGAGCATCTCCGCCGCGGCAGCATCATTGGGAATATCTCAGCCTGCGGTGAGCAAGCACGTGGCGAAGCTCGAGCGGGAGATGGGTGTGAAGATCTTCGCCCGGGGACAGAAGTGTTCCAATCTTACCGTCGAGGGAGAAGTGCTGTACAAGTTTGCCCGGAAGACCATCTCTCAGCTTGCCGACATCAAGAGGGATTTCTCCGACATCGCAGACGACGTATCGGGCATCGTGCGCATCAGCGCAAGCTCGATCCCCGGGGACTTCATCCTCCCGGCCCTGCTTGTGGAGTTCAGAAAGCTCTACTCCAATATCGAGGTGGAGGTCCGTATCTCCGATTCCCGGGAGGCCATCGAGAAACTCGTCACCCGGGAGACGGATATTTCCATCACCGGTCACAGCCGCCATGCCTCCGGGTTCACCACCATCCCCTTCGCCCGGGACGAGCTGGTGCTGCTCGTGAGGGATGATCACCCCCTCGCCGCCCAGGAATCCGTCACTCTGAAGGATCTGGAGAATATCGATCTCGTCGGCAGGGTGACCGGGTCGTCCACCACCAGGATATGGGAGGATGCCTTCAAGGCCCATACGGGCAAGGGGAAGCACGTGTACATGAAGTTCGGCCACGTGAACGCCGTCGTGGAGGCAGTGAAGAACGGCGCCGAGGGAACAGTGATCTCCCGGCTTGCCGGTGAGGGTGTCCCCGGAATGAAGCTTCTCCCCTTCCGCCCGGCACTCATGAGGACCTATTCCATCACCCACGGTACGATGACCACGAAAGCCATGGAATTGCTTCTCGATTTCCTTCTCGAGCGGAAGACCTTTCTGGCCGCGGACTGACGGAAGAGATGACGCAACCTGAGTATGGATCCTGTCCGGGGGAGTGCGCCTCCGGACAGGTTGATCCTGTCCGGAAAGTACAGCTGTTCCTGCAGCAGAAGGGGTTTTCCGTGGACGTGACGGTCTGCGAGGCCTCCATCTCCACGGTAAAGGATGCGGCCCTGGCTGTGGGGGCGCCGGAGGAGCATATCCTGAAGAGCCTGATCTTCCTGGCGGACGACGAGCCTGTCCTCGTCCTCATGGCCGGAGAGAACAGGGTGGATTCGAAAAAACTCCGAAAGGCCGCGGGGGCGAAGAAAATCAGGATGGCCGACGCTGATTTTGTCTATCAATGGTCGGGGTTCCGTACCGGTGGGGTCCCTCCCGTGGGGTACGGCGAAAAACCCCGGGCCTTTCTTGACGAGGATCTCTTCCTCTACCCGGTGGTCTGGGCGGCGGCGGGAACGGATCACGCCTTTTTTCCCATATCCCCCTCAGAACTTGCGGATATTACCGGAGGCATGGCCTATCCGCTGAAAAAATAGCTGCAAAAAATGAAGAGAGGCCCGGGCCTCTCTTCATTTTTTGCCTTTGGGTCAGATTCTTTTTTCCGGGTCGAGGGCCTCGAAGGTACCGTCGAAGGACCTCCCGAGGTGTATTGTCGAGAGGGGACGGAGAAAAATCTCGGCGTTGTTGAATACGATTGCCTGGAGGATATGTCCGGACAGGGCGTTGTGGTCGGGTTTGTTGAAGACGCCGTGGAGATGAGGGTACAGGGTACCGCTCCGGTAGCTCACGTTGCCGCTGAGGGCGGCAAGTTCCATAATCTCGGTGATCTTCTCCGTGTTGTAGTCCCGGCCGTTGTACCAGCCGAAGATCACGGAGGAGATCATTCCCGCACCTCCCACGACTATCGCCGAATCGACGTCGGCTTGTTTGCAGGCGAATATGATGGAGTCAGCAAGGTCGTCGCCTTCGGATAGACGAATTGCGATAATCTCGTCCGTTGCGGCATATTTCATCCTTCTCTTCCCCCTTTCAGGTTATGAAGCGAAAAAACGTTCCGGAGAACACCCGATCACCCTTTCCTACAGTTCTATCATAGCACTTTCAGCAGAGAAGGTCCGGTAAAGGCCCCTAATCCTCGAGAAGATAGGTTTGGAGGGCCGTTTTCCGAAGCCCCGCTCCGAGCCCGGCAGCGAGCTTTATCCTGGCCTGCATGGGGGTGAGGGGGCCGCCGTCGAGCACGCAGATTTCAAGCAGGCGGTTCATTGACCCCTCGAAGTTGTTCGGCGCGGCAAGGGTATGCCCCTTCTGACAGCGGCTCACGATCACCACCGGCACTTCCTCTTTGCAGAGTTTTTTTATATAGGGGACCCAGGAGGGAGGGACATTCCCTCCTCCGAAGGCCGCAATGACCAGCCCGTCGAGCTGTCTTTTTTCGTCCGGTACCAGGAGTTCCAGAATCCGGTCTCCTCCTCCGAGGGAAGCGTAGAGGACCTCCACGTCCCGGGCAGGAGGGGAGGATTCATCGAGAACCCTGGTCCGGCGGTACTGGCGGAGAATATCCACCCGGTCGCCGATGAACTGTCCGAGGGGCCCCCGGTCGGGGGAGAGAAAGGAGCATCGCCGCTGATTGGCCGTCTCGGTTATCTCGGCGGCGGCGAAGAGCTGGTCCTGAAGGCAGACGAGCACCCCCATCCCCCAGCATTCCCCTGAGAGGGCAGCCAGTACGGACTGGTAGAGATTGAGGGGGGCATCCGAACCGATGGAGTCGAAGGGGCGATGGGCCGCCGTGAAGATCACCGGCTGGGGATAGGCCCAGTAGAGGTCCGTCAGGTAGGCCATCTCCTCTATGGTGTCAGTACCGCAGGTGACGACAAGACCTCCGGCTCCGTCCACCACCGACTTTGAAAGAACCTGGATAAGATCTCCGGTCATCCTGAGGGTATAGTGGCTGCTCGGCTGCCGGCTCCAATCCACCACAAAAAGCTTCTCCCGCTGGGCCTCCGGCAGCCATGAGAGCATCTCCTCCACGGGAAGAGTGGGTTGGCGGATGTCCGTCTGCGGATTCCGCCGCATGCACATCTGCCCGCCCGCTATCACAAGGGCGATTTTCCCCCGGTTGGACATGAATATTCCCCCTTTTCAGAAGATCCGTTCCCTGCGGATTTTTTTAAAATCCGAGGTCTTCTCCCACGAGAATCACATGGGTTTTTCTTCCGCCCGTGGCCCCCTCCAGGATCAGAAGGGCCTTGCAGACCCGTGCGTCCGATGAACAGTCCATGCAGTATCCGGTTTTCGCGCAGGGCGTATCTATATGAAGGCGGAGGGCGTTGGGCGGCGTCGCGGTATTGCGGACCCGGGATATTGCCTCGTCCACGGTGGCGGTCACCTTGTTCATTCCGGCAACGAAGATGAGGGTGTTTTTTCCCCAGGCCATGCCGCTCACCCGGTTGCCGTTGCCGTCGATATTCACGAGCATTCCGTCCCGGGTGACGGCATTCGACCCCGTAAGGTAGTATTCAGCCAGAAGTTCGTCCTGCAGAGCCTGGGTTCTCTCCTCGGGGGTCAGCCCCGGATCCCAGTGGTGGAGAACGGTGCACCCCCGCTCTCTCAGTTTTTCCGGCGCGCCGATCTCGCGGATGGTGACGCTTCCGGGAATTCCGACGGAAGCTCCTTCCGGTATTATCCGGAGGACTTCCCTGAGGGCCTCTTCGGCTGTCGGCACGTAGAGGGCTTCGAACCCCCGGGATGACAGATTTTTCACCACTGCCTCTCCGAGGATCTGCCGATGCTTTCTCCGGGCCTCATCGAAAGGGGTTGCGGTCATAATGATTCCTCCCTGCAGAAAATGTAAGGGCTTTTTCCAGAGTCTTTGAGTTCACTGTAATGATGGCAAGAAACTCCCCCTTTGTCCAGCGGAAAAATATAAGTTTTCAGGTGTAAAGAAAAATCTCTTGACAGCCTTTTGGCCCCCCGCTATAATGCCTCTGTCTGGAGGGGGGTATTCCGTGGGGAAGGCGGATCTGCTTTTTTCAAAGAGAATCTATATAGATCAGCTCTATGACCTCTACAGCCCTCTTCTTACGGAAAAACAGAGGGAAGCCTGGGAGCTTCACACATTCTCCGATCTCTCCCTGGCCGAGACGGCGGAGAAAATGGGGACGAGCCGGCAGGCGGTTTTTGACCTCATTTCCCGCAGCCGGGACCGCCTTGAAGAGCTCGAGGGGCTCCTTGGTTTCTTCAAACGGGAAAGCACCCTGAAGAACGATCTGGCCCTTCTTCGAAGGGAGATCCGCCCGACGGGAGACCCCCGGGAAAAGAACTGAAAGTGAAGGAGAAAAATCATGTTCGATTCACTCCGTGAACGATTCGAAGCCGTCTTCGACAAGCTGAAGGGACGGGGAAAGCTCGCCGAAAGCGATGTGGAAGCGGCCCTTCGGGAGGTCCGCAGGGGTCTGCTCGAGGCGGACGTGGACTACAAAGTCGTCAAGACCCTTGTGGAGTCAATCAAGGTACGGGCCGTAGGCCGGGATGTCCTGGACTCAATCACTCCGGGGCAGCAGGTCTCAGCCATCGTCTACGAGGAACTTGCCGCCCTCATGGGGCCCGACCCGGTCCCCCTGACGATCGCTTCAAAACCTCCGTCGGTCTATCTCATGGCCGGTCTGCAGGGAAGCGGAAAAACCACCACCGCGGTGAAGATCGCCCGCCGTCTTGCCGGGAGCCACAGCCCCCTTGTGGTGGCCTGCGACCTCAGGCGCCCTGCCGCAGTAGAGCAGCTCCGGGTTCTTGCGGCCCAGTCGAAGATAGCCTTCTACGGCCCCTCAGAGGGAGAGAAGGATGTTCTCTCCGTTGTGAGGGGTGCCCTTGCCCACGCTTCAAACCGCCTGAACGATGTGATTCTCCTCGATACGGCGGGACGGCTTCATATGGATGAAGAGCTCATGGACGAGCTCTCAGCCATCAAAGAGCTTCTTCCCCCCACGGAGGTCCTCCTCGTGGTGGACTCCATGACCGGCCAGGAGGCCGTGAAGGTTGCCTCCGCCTTTCATGAAAAACTCACCCTGACGGGAGTCGTCCTCACGAAGCTTGACGGCGATGCCCGGGGGGGAGCGGCCCTCGCCATCCGGCAGGTCACGGGGGTCCCCGTGAAGTTCGCCGGAGTGGGAGAGGCTACGGATGCTCTCGAGGTCTTCGACCCCCGGAGGATGGCCCAGCGGATCATGGGGATGGGGGACGTCATGGGCCTCGCCGAGAAGATCCGGGAGATGGCCGACTCCGGCGGCGCCGACAAGATCGCCGACAGCATCAAATCAAAGAAATTCACCCTGGAAGAATTGCTCGTCCAGTTTGAACAGATAGAAAAGATGGGCCCTCTGGGCAAGATCTTCGACATGATCCCCGGAATGAGCAAGATGAAGGGGGTCAGCAGCGACGACCTCGACCCCTCCAGGCTGAGGCAGTCGAAGGCCATCATCCAGTCCATGACAAGGGCCGAGCGGCGCGATCCGGCCATCATCAAGGGCAGCCGCAGGAGGAGGATCGCCCAGGGTTCCGGGACATCCGTCCAGATGGTGAACCAGCTCCTCGCCCAGTATGAACAGATGCGGAAACTCTGGAAGCAGTTCGGAAAGCAGGGGAAGGGATTCCGCCTTCCCAAGGGCCTCTTCGGAGGCGGAGGGGGCTTCCGGTTTTAACAAAGCAGTCCGGTCACGGACCGCCCGAATCGGCAGAGCCGAGGAGGCGTGATCCGGTAAATTTCAGGAGGTGTATGGTATATGGCAGTACGTATTCGCCTTGCCCGTCACGGACGGAAAAAGGCCCCGTTTTACCGGTTGGTGGTGGCTGATTCACGAGCCCCGCGAGACGGCCGTTTTATCGAACTTCTCGGAACCTACGATCCCATGACTGACCCCGCAGCCATTACGGTGAATGAAGAGCGGGCTATGCACTGGCTGAAGGTCGGAGCCGCCGCTTCCGACACCGCCAGAGGGCTGCTCAGGAAAGCCGGGGTCTGGGAAAAGTTCGAGGCTGAAAAGAAGCCGGTGGAATAGTCATGGCTGACTACAGGGAACTCGTAGATTTCATCGTCCGCCGGCTCGTCACCGATCCGGACAAGGTGCAGGTCACCGCAGAAAACGACGACCGCGGCGTTATATCGATTATGATCCGCGTTGCCCCTGAGGACGTGGGAAGGGTGATCGGCAAGCGGGGAGCGACCATCAACGCGATCCGCCTTCTCGCCAAGGCCGGTGCCGTTAAAGAAAACGAACGGGTGGACGTGGATATCCGTGAGGAAGAATAGGGTTCGCATCGGACGGATCCTTGGACCCCAGGGAGTGCGGGGAGAGCTGAAGATCCTTGCCCTCACAGACCTGCCGGAGAGATTCCTCTCCATGGAAAAGATGCGCGTCTTCAGCGATGAAGGGGTTTTCCGCAGGGAGCTCACCCTTCTTTCGGCCCGCAGGGTCGAACACAAGGGGCTGATCGTGGCGGAAACGGAGGAAATTTCGTCCCGCTCGGAGGCTGAAGGCTTTGTGGGAAACTTCATCGAAATCGAACCCGAGGAGCGGTATCCCCTTGAAGAAGGGGAGTTCTGGATTGACGATCTTATCGGAATGGCTGCCGTGAACGGGGAGTCGGGAGAAACCCTCGGAACACTCCGGGATGTGGTCTCCGCCGGTGAGCAGGATATCTACATCATCCGGGACGAAAACGGAAAGGACCACTACATTCCGGCAGTGAGGGAATTCATCACAGAAGTGAACCTTGAAAAAAGAAAGATATCCATCGCATTAATGGAAGGTCTCTGGGAAACGTGCATGTAACGATCCTCACCGCCTTCCCCGAGTTCTTCGCCGACTTTCTCTCCACGAGCATGATCGGCCGTGCGGTGAAGAAGGGAACGATACGGGTTGACGTGGTTGACCTTCGCTCCTTCGGTACGGGAGGGTATCGCCAGGTGGATGATTATTCCTTCGGCGGAGGAGGGGGCATGGTGCTTCTTCCCGAGGTGATGGAGAAGGCCCTGGTATCCCTTGAAAGGGAAGGAGGCCCCGGATACGTGGTCTACCCCTCTCCCCAGGGGGATCCCCTCTCCCAGGAGATTGTGGAGACCCTTGCGGCCCAGAGGCATGTCCTCATTCTCTGCGGCCATTACGAGGGGCTGGACGAACGGTTCACTGCCCGCAGGGTCGACCGGGAGATCTCCCTCGGAGACTTCGTCCTGACGGGGGGAGAGATCCCCGCCATGGCCATCATCGACGCCATGGCCAGGCTGGTTCCCGGCGTGATAGGAAAGGAATCGGCAGTGGTGGAGGACTCCTTCTATCGCGGAATGCTCGACCACCCTCACTTCACCCGTCCTGCCGAATGGGAGGGGGAGAAGGTCCCGGAGGTTCTTCTCAGCGGCAACGCCGCCCTCATTGAAGAATGGCGCAGAAGCTCGGCAGCGGAGCGCACCCTTTCCCGGCGGAGCGACCTCATCGCCCGGGCGAACATCCGGCCGTACCTCACCCGGGGAGTCTACGCCGCCCTGGTCCATTACCCCGTCCTCGACAGGCGGGGGGAGAAAAGCACCGCGGCGGTGACAGGTCTTGACCTATCAGATATCGCCCGATCGTGCAGAACCTACGGAATCGACCGTTTTCTAGTGGCCACCCCCCTTCCGGGGCAGAGAGAGCTTGTGAAGACCGTGGCCCGCCACTGGACGGAGGGAGGGGGAGGGGAGGCAAACCCCGCGAGAAAAGAGGCTTTCTCCCGCCTCAGGACCGCAGCATCCCTTACCCGGGCAATTGAATGGATCGCCAAACGGGAAAAAGAACCTCCCCTGATCATCGGCACCAGCGCGAAAAAGCGGGAGGGGGCCTTTCACTGGCTCGAGGCGAAAAGAAAGATCCTGAGAGAGAAAAAACCGGTCCTCTTCGTCTTCGGAACGGGATCGGGCCTTCACGAAGAAGCACTGGAGCAATGCTCCGTGATTTTGCAGCCCCTTTCAGGAGGAGCTGAGGACTACAACCATCTTTCCGTCAGGACCGCCGCAGGGGTGGTCTTCGACCGGTTTTTTGGATGGCGCTGATTAAAGGAAATAAGTTTTAAAGAAACGGACTTGAGGAGGAAACGACATAATGGACGTCATGAGTCTTGTGGAAAAAAAGTATCTGAAGGAAGAGATCCCCGCCTTTCGCGCCGGAGACACAGTCCGGGTGCACGTTAAGGTACGGGAGGGAACCCGGGAGCGCATCCAGGTTTTCGAGGGGGTCGTGATCGCCCGGAAACATGGCGGACTCAGCGAGACCTTCACCGTGAGGAAGATCTCCAACGGCGTGGGGGTCGAACGGGTATTTCCCCTTCACTGCCCCTCCATCAGCGAGATCGAGGTGAAGCGCCTCGGCAAAGTGCGCCGGGCGAAGCTCTACTACCTGCGCAAGAGAAGCGGCAAGGCGGCCAGAATCAAAGAGAGAAGAGAATTTTAGCCTTTTCTTCCCCTTTCGGCCCTTGACTCCGGAGGGCCGCGATATTATAATATCCGTCGGTCATGCGGGGGTGGCGGAACTGGTAGACGCGCAAGGCTAAGGACCTTGTGGCCGCAAAGCTGTGGGAGTTCAAGTCTCCCCCTCCGCACCATCTGAAAAACAGGCTCTCTCCAAAACGGAGGGGGCCTTTTTTTGTTCTCCCGGGGGATCCCCGGATCTCCCCCCCCGGCGGAAGGCGTTCCTTCTCCCCTTCGGAAATTTCCCTTTCCGAAAATGCTCCGACAGGGGGAAAAACACCTTCCCCCCTTTCCCCTCACCCTTTTTTTTTGATACACTTCTAATCACTAAATCCCCCTCTCTCATCAAGAAGAGAGGGACCAGGAGGAAACGCCATGGAGAAGACCGCTCCTTTTCCCGGAGAGGGGACAATCAGCTTCCGGGGGTGCAGCTCCGAACTCTTCGGACTCTCCGCCATAGAGCCGTCTTTATATTCTTCTCCCGCCCCCCCCGGAGGAGATATGCCCCATACCCTCTTTCTCGGGGCGAAGAGCAGGGCCGCCGCCTCCTCCCTTTTCAATGAAGCCCTGGAGGATAAAATCCCCTGGGTGATCCTCGGAAGGGGGTGGCCGAAAACCCCCCAGGCCTCCCTTCTCGCCGAAGCGAGGAGAAGGGGAGTCCGCCTGATCGGACCCCGGAGCGAGGGGATTTTGACCCCGGCACTCTCGGGAGGAGTGGGAAACACCGTCTTTCTCGCTGAGGGGGGATCCCTTTTTCTCAGGACCATGGCCATGGCCAAAAGCCGCAATGTCTCCTTTCTCTATGCCCTCTCCTTCGGCGCCGCCTGGGACTATTCTCCCCTCGAGGCGGCGGAGGCCATCCTCCTCCGGGACAGCCGCCCCTCTCTCTTTGTCTTCCTCCTTGAAAGGCTTGAAAAAGGGCGGGAACTCCTTGATTTCGCCGCCCGGGCCGCCCATGAGGGGAAGCGGGTCGCCCTTCTCCCCCTCACGCGAAGTGAAGAAGACGAGCGGCTGGAGGAAGCGGCCTACCGGCAGTACGGCATCTCCCTTCTCTCCGAACCGGGGGAGATAGTCGACAGTGCCGTCGCTTTTTCTCTTTCCACGCGCCTGCGGGAGAAAAAGCTTTTCTTCCTGTCCTCCGACAGGGAGCGGTGCGCCCTTCTCCGCCAGAGGGTCGCGGATGCCGGCCTTGAGGAGGCGAAGGAGAAGGAGGGGCGGATCGCCCTGGCCTTTCTCGAAGACCACCCCCTACCCCCTCCGCACAAGGGGGCGAAGCCGTCTCAGGAAGGACGGGGAAACATACTCTTCACCTCCCTTGAAGACTCTCCCCCTCTCGAAAGGAGGGCGGCCGATCTCTCCCTTCCCTTCATACCGGGGGTCGGCCGCACCCTTGCCGCCCTGAAACTGGCGGCCCTGCCCCGGGAGGACCTGCTGAAATGGGAGAGGGAGCGGCCTGACGTGTCAAAATGCCCCCTTCCGGCAGACCCCACAGAATATGACGCAAAAATTTTTCTCGGAAAATACGGAATACCCATAGCGAGGGAGCGTCTCTGCCGGTCCCTTCCGGAGGCAGAGGCTGCCGCCGAAGAAATCGGATACCCCGTGGCCATGAAGGTCATGTCCCCCTCCATACTTCATAAAAGCGAGGCCCGGGTCATCGCTTTGAACCTGCAGAACGAGGAAGAAGTGAGAAACGCCTACGGGAGAACCCTCGAGAAAGCCCGTCTGGCCGATTCGAAGGCCAGAATCCAGGGGGTGCTTATCCAGGAGATGATCCGGGGCGGAACGGAGTGGCGGATAGAATTGCGGCGGGACAGACGGTTCGGTCCGGTGGTGGAGATGGGAATTGCCGGAGTCTACCGGGAGATCCTCCCCGACGGTGTGCTCCGGGTGGCCCCCTTTGACGAGGAGGAGGCGCACTCCATGATCCGCGACTCCCGGGGGTACCCCCTCCTTCTGGAAGGCTGGCGGCGGGACCGCCTCGACATCGAGGCTTTTGCCCGGGCCCTCTCGGCCTTTTCCCGCCTTGCCTGGTGCGAAGGGGAGGTCCGCCGCCTCGACGTCAACCCCCTCTTCGTCAACGTCAGGGGCGTCCTCGTGGTGGACGCTTTTATGGAGAAAAGAGGAAGACGATGACCCCTCTCCTGTGGATTCTTCTCGGCTACCTTCTCGGCTCCTTCCCTGCGGGGTACCTCGCCGCACGGCTGGTGAAGGGTGTGGACATCCGGACTGTGGGGTCGGGAAACGTGGGATCCACCAACGTCGGCCGTCTTATGGGAAAGAGATGGGCCGTAGCGGTCACCCTCGTCGATATGATAAAGGGGACCGCCGGCCTCCTTCTTGCGAAAGGTGCGGGAGTAGCGGACCCGGGCATTCTCGCTCTGACCGCCTTCGCCGGGGTCTGCGGACACAACTTTCCCCTCTGGCTCGGCTTCCGGGGGGGCAAGGGGGTCTCATCCACCTATGGCGTCGCCTTCTTCCTCCACCCCCCTCTCTCCTTTCTCCTCGCCCCCGCCGGAGGCCTGCTCTGGCTGCTGCTGTTCAAGACAAAGGGGTACGTCTCCCTTGCATCCCTTTTATCCCTCTGGAGCCTTCCCCTTCTTGCCCTTCTATTGAGATTTCCCCTTCCCTACATCATTCTTCTCGCCGCCCTCGCCCTTCTCTCCACCTTCCGCCACAGGGAGAATATCCGGAGGCTCCTGGAGGGAAAGGAATCCCGGGGCGGAGGAAAAAAATAGCCCCTCTCCCGGAAGACTCTCCCTTCCGAAGAAAAGTTGCCCCCCTTCCTCCGGAGCAAATATACGGTAGTTTTACCGTTATTGACTAATGCTGACCAATACCGTAGAATGGGCGGTGAAATCTGCACTTTGGAGGGAACCCCATGGCAAGTCTGACCCGAGTCATTGAAAAATACATCAATAATCTTTTTTCAGAGGTGGAGGAGGAACAATCCGTATCCCTCAGAAGAAAGGAACTGGCCGAGATATTCGGGTGCGTACCAAGTCAGATCAACTACGTTCTCCGCAGCCGGTTCACCCCTGAAAGGGGGTACCTTGTGGAGAGCCAGCGGGGCGGGCATGGATATATCCGGATTCTGCGCATCTGCTATGACATGCCCCAGGACAGGATCAACCATATCGACGAACTTATCGGGGACACGATAACCGACCAGGAAGCCAGGCGCCTTCTGGCAACCCTTCAGGAACGGGAAATGATTGATTCCCGGGAGCGTATTCTCATCGAAGTGGCGCTGAGACACGCGGAGGAACTGGGGAGCTCGGAGTTTGACGTTTCCCCCTACAGGCGGAGTGCCATATCGGCCGAGCTGCTGAAGAGAATGATGCGCAGCCTGGCCCTGGCGTAAAACCTCCACTCACTTAATTTTTATCGAAGCCAAGCAAAGGATGATGAATAATGTGGCAATTTTTCACAGAAAGAGGAAAAAAGGTGGTGCAGCTTGCCCATCGGGAGGCCCTCCGGCTCGGTCATGACGTGATCGGAACGGAACATATCCTCCTCGGAATTCTCTCTGAAGGGGAGGGAGCGGCAGTTCAGGCCCTTGAATCCCTCGGGCTGAATCTCGATGAGGTGCGCAGCCGCATCGAGTCTGCCACGGGGAAAAGCCACCCCATACTGAAACCGGTGGATCTTCCTCTGAGCCCCAGGGCGAAGCGGGTTCTTGATCTGTCAATCCGCGAAGCGAGGAATATGGGCGTCAACTACGTGGGAACGGAACATATCCTCCTCGGCATTCTCACCGAGGGAGAGGGGGTCGCCGCCTCCATCCTTCTGAGCCTCGGGGTGGATCACACCCTCGTGGTGAACGAGATGGCGAAATTTTTCCCCGGCGGCGAGGGGACGGCGGAAAGGGCGGCAGACGCCCAGGATGTCCGGTCGAAGAAGGGGCGGACAAAGACGCCCACCCTCGATCAGCTGGCCATCGACCTCTCCGAGAAGAGCCGGAAGGGGGAGCTCGACCCCGTGATCGGGCGGGCCAAGGAGATAAAAAGGATCATCCAGATCCTCTCCCGGCGGACGAAGAACAACCCGGTGCTTATCGGGGAGCCCGGCGTGGGAAAGACCGCCATTGTGGAGGGCCTTGCCCAGAAGATCGCCGAGGGGGACATCCCGGAGATCCTCAAAGACAAGAAGGTCATGCAGCTCAACATCGGCAATCTCGTTGCGGGCACGAAATACCGGGGCGAGTTCGAGGAGCGCATGCGGAAGCTGGTGAAGGAGCTTACGGACACACGGGATGTGATCCTCTTCATCGACGAGATCCACACCATCGTCGGAGCGGGAGGAGCGGAAGGGGCCGTCGACGCGGCCAATATCCTGAAGCCGAGCCTCTCGAGGGGAGAATTCCAGGTCGTGGGAGCCACCACCCTTGATGAGTACCGGAAGCATATCGAAAAAGACGCCGCCCTTGAGCGGCGGTTCCAGCCCGTGCATGTCCTGGAGCCCACGGTAGATGACTCGATCCTCATCCTCGAGGGGCTGCGGGACAGATATGAAACCCATCACCGGGCAAAGATCACCGACGACGCCCTCAATGCGGCGGCGCGGCTCTCTGCCAGATATATAGCGGACCGTCATCTTCCCGATAAGGGAATTGATCTTATCGATGAGGCGGCGGCCCGGGCCCGGATACGGGCTATGGAGGTCCCCGATGTCCTGAAGGAACTGGAGGAGACCCTCGATTCCGTCAGGAAGGAAAAGGAAGGGGCCGTGGGAAAACAGGAGTTCGAAAAGGCCGCTGAGCTCCGGGACGAGGAGCGGTGTCTCTCGGAAAAGCTTGAGGAAGAGCGGTCTCAGTGGCACGCCCGAAAAGACACCTACGAGCCGGAGGTCACCGGAGAGGACATCGCCGACATCGTCTCGGAATGGACTGGGATCCCCGTCTTCCAGCTCACCGGCGAGGAGTCGGAGCGGCTGATCCGCATGGAAGAAGAGATAGAAAAGCGGCTTATCGGCCAGAGTGAGGCCGTCAGCTCCATCGCCCGGGCCATCCGCCGGGCTCGGAGCGGACTGAAGGATCCGAAGCGCCCCATAGGAAGCTTTTTGCTCCTCGGCCCGACCGGGGTGGGGAAGACCGAACTTGCCCGGTGCCTTGCCCGCTTTCTCTTCGGATCGGACGAATCCATGATCCGCCTCGATATGAGCGAGTTCATGGAGAAGCACGAGGTCTCGAAGCTCATCGGCGCCCCTCCCGGGTACGTCGGGTACGAAGAGGGGGGTAAGCTGACTGAGGCTGTCCGTCGCCGCCCCTATTCGGTGATCCTCTTTGACGAAATCGAGAAGGCCCACCCGGATATCTTCAACATTCTCCTTCAGATCCTCGAGGACGGACGGCTCACGGACGGGCAGGGACGGACGGTGGATTTCCGCAATACCATC
Organism: Synergistaceae bacterium; assembly: GCA_022837505.1. Taxonomy (GTDB): domain Bacteria; phylum Synergistota; class Synergistia; order Synergistales; family Aminobacteriaceae; genus JALHFZ01. Next base: position 27,622 of record JALHFZ010000009.1, on the reverse strand, counting down.
ATCCTCATGACGAGCAACGTCGGCGCCCGCGATTCGGCCAGAGGCGGTTTTCTCGGCTTCTCCGGAGGAGAGGAGGGGGATTCCTTCGACTGGACCCGCCTTCGGGGGACCATTCTCGACGAGGTGAACAAGACCTTCCGGCCGGAGTTCATCAACCGGCTGGACGAGCTGGTCGTCTTCAGCCCGCTGAACCGCGAGCACATGGACCATATCGTGAAGATCATGCTCGAGGAAGTACGGGAACGCCTCAAAGGCCAGGGGATCGGCCTCGTGGTGGACAAGGAGGTCCGGGACCTTATCCTCGAAAAGGGGTATCAGCCGAAGTTCGGCGCCCGCCCGCTCCGGAGAGCCATCCAGACATTGATAGAAGACCGGCTGGCCGATTATCTCCTTGAAAGAACGGGGGGACGGTGCGGGACCATCGAGGCCTATATCTCCGACGGCACCGCGGCCTTCCGGCCCCTGCCCGAGAACGGAAAGGCAAGAACGGAAGCGCTTCAAAAATAAGATCTCCCCTGAAGGAGGAACTTAATGAACAGCTCGTCTCTCTGGTTCTATTTTCTGCTGCTCTTCTTCATCTTTCCCCAGATCCGGCAGCAGGTGCTTCGCCTCCGCAGGGTTGCGTCCCTAAGGAAATGCGAAAAACACAGGGGAACGCGGATCATAACCCTCATACACAGACAGGAGACCGCTGGGTTCCTTGGTATGTTCTCCCGAAACTACATCAACATCGAAGACTCCGAGGAGGTGCTGCGGGCCATCCGCCTCACCTCCGAGGACACTCCCATTGATCTCATCATCCACACCCCCGGGGGGCTCCTCCTTGCGGCCGAACAGATCGCCCGGGCGCTGAAGAGGCACCAGGCCAAGGTCACCGTTGTGGTGCCCCATTACGCCATGTCGGGGGGCACCCTTATCGCCCTCGCCGCGGACGAGATCCTCATGGACAGGCATGCCGTCCTCGGTCCGGTGGACCCCCAGATCGGCCAGTATCCGGCGGCCTCCATCCTCAGGGCCATCGAGCAGAAGTCGAAGGATGAAGTGGACGACGAGACCCTCATCTTCGCCGATATGGGGACCAAGGCCATCCGGCAGACGAGGGAGGTTGTTTTCGAACTCGTGAAGGACCGCATGGGAGAAGAGAAAGGGAGGGCCTTCGCCGAGGTCATGACTGACGGGCGGTGGACCCACGATTACCCCATCAGCCTGGACGAGGCGATTGCCCTGGGGTTCCCCGTGGTGGACAATGACCAGGATGAATTCTGCAATCTCATGAGCCTCTACCCCCAGTCGGGGACTGCCCGCCCCTCGGTGCAGTATATTCCCCTTCCGTACCCCAGGCGCCCCACTGTGAAGAACCTGTACGAGAAATTCTGAAGCTGATCTTTTTTCCCTCCCCCTGAACGATTCGTCCGAAAAGTGCGGCCCGTACCTGAACAGCACCCCCGATGCCGGATGTATGTCCGGCTTCGGGGGTGCCCTTCGTACCGGGGCTGCACCTTTTTTCCCTTCTCCCCGGGGGAAGAAATTTCTGGACAGATGAAGGGCAACTCTCTATAATTACCGAAGGCGTTCTGGAATTCCGGGGCGTTATTTCATCTTCTGGAAGGAATGATATTCATGGAAAAGGAACGGGGAAGAAAACCCCGCTTCGGCGAAGCACTCTTTGTCCTCATTGTTGACGCGCTTATCATCAGCTACGGAGTTCTCGACATCCATTTCGCCTCAGGCGCCACCTTCGGGCTCGCCCTCTCGGCCCACGTGCCCCTCTTTCTTGCCGCCGTCTTCACGGCCCTCATGGGGGTCTTCTTCCTGGGCAGGCCCTGGAGGAGTGTGGAGGAGGGGATGATCGGCGGCATCACCATAGCCCTCCAGGCGGTCCTCATCCTCCTCGCCATCGGCGGCCTCATCGGCGCGTGGATCCTCAGCGGAGTGGTCCCCACCCTGATCTACTACGGACTCAACCTTCTCTCCCCCCGCTACTTCCTCGTGGCCTCCCTCCTGATCTGCTCCATCGTCTCCCTCTCCACGGGAAGCTCCTGGAGCACGAGCGGTACGGTGGGAATCGCCCTCATGGGGATCGGCGCCGGCCTCGGCGTGCCCGCTCCCGTGACTGCGGGCTTCGTCATCTCCGGGGCATATTTCGGCGACAAGATGTCCCCCCTTTCGGATACGACCAACCTCGCGCCGGCAGTGGCCGGAAGCGACCTCTTCAGCCACATCAAGGCCATGATCTGGACCACCGGGCCGACCCTGATCATCGTGGCGGCCATCGCCCTCTTCATGGGGTCGGGGTACGGCGGGGCAGCCCTTGACACAACCCGGATATCCATCATTCAGCAGATGATGTCCGCCGAGTTCACCATCTCCCTCTTCGGCTTCGTGCCCCCCCTTCTCGTCCTCACCCTGGCCGCCCTCAAGGTGCCCGCCATTCCGGGGATCGTGGCGGGGATGCTCCTCGCGGCCCTCATGGCCCTTCTTCAGGGGGCGGGCCTTGGAGATGTCCTCGGAGCCCTTCATTCGGGGTATTCTCCCACAATAATCGCCGGCGTCTCCGAAGCGGCCGACATAGGGGCCATCAATGAGGCTCTGAAGGGGAGCGTGGTCTACGCCGCTGAAAGCCTCGATTCCGTCAGGGAGATCGCTGCCATGCTCAATGACCTTCTCGCCAGGGGAGGCCTCTCTGGGATGCTCGAGACCATTGCCCTTATCCTCGTCGCCCTCGTCCTCGGGGGGATCATGGAGACCTGCGGCTTTCTCGAGGTTCTTCTCGCCCGCCTCATGCAGAGCGTCCGCTCAATCTTCGGCCTCGTGGCCTCCGTCATTGTCGCGTGCATTTTCACGAACCTCTTCCTGGGGGATCAGTATCTCGCTCTCGTGATGCCCGGCAGGATGTTCCGCACAGCCTTCGCCGATTTTGAACAGAACGGCAGGGGGGTCGATCCCCGGCTTCTCTCCCGGACCCTCGAGGATTCCGGTACGCTCACGTCAGTGCTCGTGCCGTGGAATACCTGCGGAGCCTATAACGCCGGCGTCCTCGGCGTGCCGACCCTTTCCTATCTCCCCTATGCCTTTTTGAACTACCTCAACCCGCTCGTGGCCCTTGCCATGACGAAGATGGGGATCGGCATTCCCTGGATCGAGAAAAAAACGGGAGGAAGGGTGTGACCCCTTCTCCCCGAATAACCACCCGGGGGGTTCCCTTTCCCCGGTGGGTGAAATGGGCCGGCCTCTTCACCGGATTTTTTCTGCTGGCGGACGGACTGCGCCGGGTAATCTCCTTTCAGGGGGGACTTTCCGCCTTTATCCCCTACCTCCTTGTGGGATCTGCCTGCGTCTATATCGCCGGGTATGATAAAAAGCTGATCCTTTCCGAAAAGGGTTTTTCCAAGGAGATCCTCTTCTGGGGAAAGGGGAGAACCGAGACCCTTCCCTGGGAGGATATGGAGGAAATGGTCCTCCTCCCCTCGCCGAAGGGGACCACCGTACTCTTCCCCCTGCAGGAGAGGGGATGGCGGGTTTTTTTCCCCGGAGTCACTGAAGAGGAGGTGCGGTCCCTGGCCGCCCTCTACCGGAAAGACCTTCCCGTAACCTCCGGTCTCGTACCGGGAAGGGAAAAATCACCGAAAGAAGAAAGGAGATCCATATGACCACCCCTCATCCGATTCAAATGGCGCAGAGGCTCGGCCAGAGCATCTGGTGCGACTTTCTCAGCAGGGATCTGCTGGCCTCGGGCGAACTGGACGGGATGATCCGTTCAGGCGTCCGGGGAGTGACCACGAACCCCTCAATCTTCGATAATGCCATCGGCAAAACCTCCGACTATGATGATGACATCCTTGTCCTTCGGAAAAAGGGAAAGACAGCGGAGGAAATCTACACGGCCCTCACCGTGGCGGACGTACAGGAGGCCGCAGACCGCTTTCTTCCCGTCTATGAGGAGAGCGGCGGAAAGGACGGCTTTGTGAGCCTGGAGGTGAGCCCCCTCCTCGCCCACGATGAAGAGGGGACTGTTGCCGAGGCCGGGAGCCTCGCGGCCCTTGTGGATCGCAAAAACGTCATGATCAAGATCCCCGCCACCCGGGAGGGGATGGGGGCCATCCGAAAGGCCATCGCCTCGGGGATCAGCATCAACGCCACCCTCATGTTCTCCCGGGACCAGTACGGCGATGTGGCCGAGGCCTTCATCTCGGGGCTTGAGGACCGCCTCTCCAGGGGACTCCCCGTAGACGGGATCGCCTCGGTGGCATCCTTCTTCGTCAGCAGGGTCGACACTGCCGTGGACAAGCTCCTCGACGCCCGGCAGGCCAGGGAACTTCAGGGAAAGATCGCCATAGACAACGCCCGGGCGGTCTACCGGGATTTCGAAACTCTCTTTTCCTCCCCCCGGTGGCATGCCCTCGAGGAGAAGGGGGCCCAGCTGCAGCGCCCCCTCTGGGCGAGCACGGGGACGAAAAACCCCGCCTATTCGCCGACCCTTTATGTAGACTCCCTTATGGGCCCCTTTACGGTGAACACCCTTCCTCCCGCGACCCTGGAGGCCTTCGGAAAGGTTGACAGGATCGAGACCACCGTAACGGCCGACCGGGACGGAATGGACCACCGTCTCGGCCTTCTCGTCACCCTCGGCATCTCCCTCCGGGAGGTCACTGACACCCTTCTGAAGGAAGGGGTAGAGGCCTTCGGGAAGTCCTATCGCTCCCTTCTCGACTCCATCGAGAAAAAAGGAAGGTCCCTCTCGGCGGAATAGTGGTTGACAGAACCCCCCGGGGTCCTTATAATACTTTCGTTTGCGTCTGCGGGGCTATAGCTCAGCTGGGAGAGCGCTTGAATGGCATTCAAGAGGTCAGGGGTTCGAGCCCCCTTAGCTCCACCATTTTTAAAAGATCAGGCCGTCCGGTTTGCTCGATCGGACGGTTCTTTTTCTTTTCGAAGAAAAGGCAGAGAGTGAAGGGGGATCGGAAGAATGTCGCCAAAGGGATTTCATTTCATCGTTGAGGCTTCGGGGTGCGGTCCGGTAATTTCTCAGGTAGACAAGCTGCAGGAGATACTTGTGGAAGCCGCAAAGAGGGCCAACACCCAGGTCTGGTCTGTCTCCTTCCACCGCTTTCCCCCCGACGGAGTCAGCGGCGTGATCGTGATCAGCGAATCTCACCTGTCGGTTCACACGTGGCCTGAGGCAAGGTACATGGCCCTCGATATCTATACCTGCGGAGAAGACAGCAGGCCCCAGATCGCAGTGGATTACGTCCTTGAACAGATCGGGGCGGAACACACCCACATCACCGAGATCACCCGGGGGCTGGACGACGGAGATATGCTGTATTATCACTCCTTCATCACCTGGGAGGAAGTTCTCCGGAGAAACGGCGAAAAGTAGATCAACCTCTGTGCCGGAAGCCCGTCTTCCGGCATTTTTTGTATCTTCATACCGGGGAGAAAGGCTTTTTTGTTGTTGATATTCTTTCGCCCCTGTGCTACTTTTACCCTATAATTAAAGTTCCCGAAGTCAGCCGGTTCCAACTGGCTGAACGGACAAATATCCTTTAAACAAACCCCTTTTCCATAATTGCCCCGCACGGATCAACGGCAGCTTTTCGACTCGGCACACAGCTTCGCTCAAGAGAGTTCTTTCGAAATATTTTTTGAGGAGGAGTCGTCATGATCGAAACAATCCGTCCCCTGATAGCAAAGCATCTGAACCGTATTCTGTCCATTCGCTGGGATATTCATAAAAACCCCGAACTGAGCAAGGAGGAAAGAAAGACCGCCGCCCTCGTGGCGGATATTCTGCGGGAGACCGGCATGGAGGTGCGTACATCCGTCGGCGGCCATGGCGTGCTGGGCGTTCTCCGGGGGAGGCTTCCCGGCGGGACCGTCGCTCTGAGGGCCGATATGGATGCCCTTCCCATGGAGGAGAAGACCGGCCTGCCCGACGCCTCCTTCGTCAAGGGGGTCATGCACGCCTGCGGCCATGATGTTCACACGGCCATGGTCCTGGGGGCCGCCCTCGCACTGGCTGAGATGAAGGACTCTCTTCCGGGAACGGTAAAATTCATCTTCCAGCCGGCGGAGGAAAACAACCCCGAGGGGGGAGCTCCGGCCATGATCCGGGAAGGGGTGCTGAAAAACCCCGATGTGGATGCCCTCTTCGGCATGCATGTGTGGCCCGCCCTTGAGACTGGTGTTGTATCCACCCGCCCGGGGGCCCTTATGGGGGCCTCGGACCGACTATTCCTGACCATATCGGGCAGGGGAGCCCATGGGTCGGAGCCGGAAAACGGAATCGACGCAATCGCCATCACCGCTCAGGTGATAACCGCTCTTCAGACCATCGTCTCCCGGAACGTAAGCCCCCTGGATTCCGCCGTCGTCACCCTCGGAACCATCAGCGGAGGGGACCGGTACAACGTCATCGCCGGCGAGGTCCGTATGGAGGGGACGGTCCGCACGGTCACCCCTGAAATCCAGGACCGCATGCCCGGGCGCATCCGCTCCATAGCTGAGGGAGTGGCCGAAGGGATGGGCGGGGGCTGTTCCATGGACTACGTGAAGGGGTATCCCCCGCTGATGAACGATCCCGGCCTGGCCGAAAGGACGATCGGGAAGTTGAAGGGTATCCTCGGTCCCGATCATGTGGTCACCGCGGAGAAACCTGCCCTCGGCGGAGAGGACTTCTCCTTCTTCAGCAGGGAGGTTCCCTCCCTCTTTCTCTGGCTCGGGTGCAGACCCGCCGGAGTTACGAAGGAGGAGATGGCTCCCCTTCACAACAACCGGTTTGTACCGGATGAAAAGGCCATCCCCCTGGGGGTGGAAGTGCTGGTCTTCTGCGCTCTCGATTTTCTTGAAAGCCGGAAGGGAGAGGGAGAGAGAAAATGATGACCTCCAATGCCGAAATGAGGCAGAAACTCATAGACCTGAGGCGCACTTTTCACCGCCATGCAGAGACGGGGTGGACGGAGTTCTGGACGACCGCAAAGGTCGCGGGAATTTTAAAGGACCTCGGATACACGGTCTCTGCGGGGCAGGAGGTAATAAAGACGGAGGCAGTGATGGGACGCCCCTCCGATGAGATGATGGCGGAGTACGTTCAGCGGGCCCTCGATCAGGGGGCCGATCCCGACTGGATAAAGAAGATGGATGGGTATACCGGCGCCATGGGGGTACTCGATACGGGCAGAAAGGGACCCGTGGTGGCCTTCCGGTTCGACATGGATGCCGTGGACGTCTCCGAGGGGCAGGACGGCAGCCACAGGCCCAGAAACGAGGGGTTTGCCTCCCTCAACGACGGGGCGATGCACTCCTGCGGACACGACGCCCATACTGCCATGGGCCTCGGTCTCGCCGAGATCCTCATGGAAAACAGGGATAAGCTGAGGGGCGTGATCAAGCTGCTCTTTCAGCCCGCCGAGGAGGGGGTCCGGGGAGGGAAGGCTATGGCGGAGAAAGGCCTTCTCGACGATGTGGATTACTTCGTCGGGGCCCATATCGGAAACGGCCTGCCCTCGGGGACGATAGCCCCCGGAATAGGAGGATTCCTCTGCACCACGAAGTTCGATCTAGTCTATACGGGGAAGGCCTCCCATGCCGGGGCGGCTCCCCAGGAGGGGCGGAACGCCCTCCTTGCCGCGGCCTCGGCCGCCCTTGCCATGGCGGGGATCGCCCCCCACAGCGACGGCGCAACCCGTCTGAATGTGGGGGTGCTCGAAGCAGGCTCGGGGCGGAACGTCATCCCCTCCCGGGCGGTGATGAAGGTCGAGACGAGGGGGTCTACGGCGAAGCTGAATTCCTATGTTTACAGCCGGGCCATGGAGATCGCCGGAGGCGCCGCCGCCATGTACGGAGCCGAGTTTTCCGTGGCGAAGATGGGAGAGGCGGTGGACGCGTCGAGCGACTCGGAACTGGTTGACCTTGTGGCTGAAAAGGCAGTCCGTATTCCCGGCATCGTCAAGGCAGGTCCCCTTATGAACCTGGGGGGGAGCGAGGATGTCTCCTGGATGATGAAAGCCGTCCAGAGACGGGGAGGAAAGGCCGTCTACTTCGGCCTCGGCAGCGACATCGCAGCAGGCCATCATAACGAGTATTTCGATATCGACGAGGAGATGCTTCTACCGGGGACGCTCCTTTTCTCCGAGCTCGCCTTCGCCCTCGCGGGATCGAAATAGGCGGTCTTCCGGGAAGGGGGGAGGATAGGCGCACACAAGCGCGGTAATGCCCTGAACTGAATCGTTTTACTACCAAGGGAGGGAAAAAATTGAAGGAAAAGCCGGTTCTGCTCAAGCGTTCAGGTTTTGAGAAATTCATCAAGGGCATTGAAATCATCGGAAACAAGCTGCCCCATCCTTTCTGGCTGTTCGTCTATCTCGCTCTCATTGTGGTTGTTCTCTCCTACTTCCTGAGCAATGCCGGTGTCGCGGTGAAATATATGGCCGCCAAAGCCGGCGAAGCGCCCAAAGAGACCACCGTAGCGGTGCAGAATCTTCTCACCTTCAAGGCCATGCGTCCCTTCATGGCGGACTTCGTGAAGACCTACATCAGCTTCGCCCCCCTCGGCCTGATCATGGTGATGACCCTCGGGATCGGGCTGGTGGAGCAGTCAGGGATGATCTCGGCCCTTATGAGAAAGACCATCCTCGGCGCACCGTCCTACATGGTGACGGCAGTGCTCGCCCTCGTGGGCATCAACGCCAACCTCGCCTCCGACGCAGGGATCATCTTCACCCCCGCAATCGGAGCGGCGGTCTTCAAGGCCCTCGGGCGCAACCCCTGGATCGGCATCGTGGCGGGTTTCGCCGCGGCATCGGGAGGGTTCACGGCGAACTTCTTCATCGCCGGAACGGATGCCCTCCTTGCAGGGATAACCGCATCGGCGGCGGCGGGGATGAACGTCCCCGGCCCCACCCATCCCCTCATCAACTGGTACTTCATGGCCGTTGCCACGGTTGTCGTCATGTTTGTCACCACCTGGGTAACGGAAAAATTCACCGTCAGAATCCTCGGCGATACGTCCCATGCCCGGGACGGGGAAGAGCTTAAGAAGCATGCCATCACCCCGGCAGAAAACCGCGGCCTCCGCATGGCAGCCGTGGCAGCCGTGGTGGTCATAGGGGTTCTTCTCTATCTGACCATCCCGGAGGGCTCCTTCTTCCGGGCGGACGACGGAACCATCGTTCCGAAATCGCCCTTCCTCAGCAGCGTGGTGGGTATCCTCTTCTTCCTCTTCTTCTTCGTGGGAATCGCTTACGGCTACGGCGCCGGTACCATAAAGAAGATGGATGACGTGCCCAAGCTCATGCAGAAGGGGCTCGCCGGAGGGCTCAGCTTCCTCGTAATCGTCCTTCCTGCGGCCATCTTCATTCAGCTCTTCAATGCGAGCAACCTCACCACGATCCTGGCAGTGAAGGGGGCCTTCGGCCTCGAAAAGCTTAATCTGGGCGGAATACCCCTGCTCATCATGTTCATTCTTCTCAGTACCTTCCTCAACCTCTTCATCATGAGCGGTTCCGCCAAGTGGCTTATCCTGGCGCCCATCTTCGTTCCCATGTTCTCCATAGTGGGGTTCTCTCCGGCGCTGACCCAGGTAGCCTACAGGATCGGGGATTCATCCTCAAACATCATCTCCCCCCTCTCCTACTACGTACCGGTGGTCATCGGCCTCATGGAGCAGTACCGCACCGACCCCGACGTGAAGATCGGCATAGGCACGGTGGTCTCCCTAGAGATGCCCTATACCATAGCCTATCTGGTATGCTTCACTGCCCTCCTGATAGTGTGGTACCTCCTCGGCCTCCCCCTCGGCCCGGGAGCCGGAGTCAGCATCTGAAGCAGCGGCACGGAAATGCAAAAGGCCTCCCCTTGGGGAGGCCTTTTTTGGAAAAATTCAGTTCCTGCAGACCTGTGTTCCCGCCCCTCCTTCGAGGGCCTCGAGGGCTTCGTCGAGGCTCGCGATGACTCCCCGCTCTCCGCCGCTGCGGACGAAGCGGAGAATGGCCTTCACCTTCGGCCCCATGGATCCGGCCTTGAAGTGCCCCTCCTTTTCGAGGGACTCCATCTCTGCCAGGGTGAGCCGCTCCAGCCACTGCTGCTGAGGAGTTCCGTAATGGACGGCGACCCGGGGGACGTCCGTGAGGATCATCAGGAGGTCCGCCTTGACGGACGCGGCGAGAAGCTCTCCGGCAAGGTCCTTGTCTATGACTGCTTCCACCCCCTCGTATTGTCCGTCCGGGCGCTTGATGACGGGAATTCCCCCTCCCCCCGAGGCGATGAGGGTAAACCCCTTCTCGAGGAGGTCATTGATCACGTCCTTCTCGACGATGGCCATGGGGTCAGGGGAGGGGACTACCCGCCGCCACCCCCGGCCTGCGTCGCTGATCCATGTCTCCCCCGTCTCCTCAATGCGTTTTTTTGCCGCCTCCTCCGTGGAGAAGGGGCCTACGGGTTTCGTGGGATGGGCGAAGGCCGGGTCTTCCGGGTCCACCTCCACCCGGGTGACGAGGCAGACCGGGTCCCGCCCGGTGACGCCCTCCCGGGCGAGGGTATTGGAAAAGCTCTCGCAGAACATGTACCCTATCAGCCCCTGGCTCTCCGCGCCGCAGACGTCCATGGGCATGGCCGGAACAGCGGCCCTTCCCATCTCGTTTTGTATCAGGATGGCCCCCACCTGGGGGCCGTTTCCGTGGGTGACTATGACCTCATGGCCCGCCTTTATCATCCGGACGATCTGCTCCACCGTCTTCTGAACGTTGGCGCGCTGTTCCGACGCAAGGCCCTGCTGTCCCCGCTGCAATATGGCGTTTCCTCCAAGGGCGACTAAAACTCTCATCTTCCGCTCTTTTCCTCCTTGATCTTCGGGTCGTCTCCGGAATTTTAAAGGCCCCTTGGCCTGGAAAGCAGCTCGGTCAGAAAAGGCGGCAGGGCAAAGGCCCCTTTATGGACTTCGGAAGAGTAGTACCGCGTCCCCGCAGGAGCCTCCCGTACAGGCAGAGAGGGGTCGGGGGACTTGGAGCCGGCGGTATATGTCCACATCCCGCTCGGATAGGTGGGCATGGCTCCCCAGTAGAGGCGAACGAGGGGGAAGACCTCTTTCATGGCGGAAAAAGCCCCCTGCATCACCGCCGTGTCGGTGAAGGGGGATTCTGTCTGGGCGATCATCATCCCCCTGTCACCAAGGGCTTCAAAGATATCCCGGTAGAAAGGGGATGTGAACAGCCCTGCGGCGAAGTCCACGGGGTCGGTGCTGTCCACGATGGCGACATCGAACTCTCCCCGGCAGTTCCGGACGTATTCCATGGCGTCAAGGCACTGCACATCCGCCCGGGGGTCATCCAGACTGACGCTTATGGTCGGCAGAAACTTCCGGGAGGCCTCGATGACCGAACGGTCGATATCAATGAGGGTCGCTTTCTCCACGTTCCCGTGGCGGAGTACCTCCCGAAGGACCGCTCCGTCACCGCCGCCCACGATGAGGACCCTTTTCGGATCGGGGTGGGAGCAGAGGGCAACATGGGCCATCATCTCCGAATAGCAGAACTCGTCCCGCTCTGTAATCTGAATGGCTCCGTCGAGGAGCATCATCCGGCCGTACTCCTCTGTCTCCGCCAGGAGGATATCCTGGTAGGCGCTTTTTTCATTGAGAAGTACCGCCGATGCCCGGAGGCTGAGGATCATGTTGTCGCTTTGGTGTTCGCTGATCCAGAGTTCGTTGGTCCTTTTGTCCCTTTTTTCCATGGGAAATTCTCCTTTCAGGGAAATAGAAAGGGAGGACAGTCTCATATCCTGTCCTCCCGGTGACTGTTCTGATCAGAGTATAGAGCTTTTACTTCTCTTCATCAAGTACATAGGCCCGGAGAGGGGGGAAGCCGTTGAAGCAGATGGAGGAGTAGCTCTGGGTATAGGCTCCGGTGGTGAAGATGTAGAGCCGGTCGCCGTCAACGAGGGACTCGGGAAGTTTGTACTTCTCGTTCTCGTAGAGGATATCCATGCTGTCGCAGGTCGGCCCTGCGAGGATGGTCTCCTGAACGGGGCCGGTCTTCTCCGAGTAGATGGGGTATTTGATGGATTCGTCAAGGGTCTCGATGAGCCCGCCGAATTTCCCCACGTCGAGGTACATCCAGCTGTACTGGTTTGCCTCCGACTTTCTTGAGATGAGGACGATCTCTGTGACGAGAATTCCCGCGTCCCCCGCCAGAGAGCGGCCCGGTTCAACGATCACCTCGGGGAGGTTGTCGCCGAAATCTTCCCTCAGGAAGCGGGTGATCTCCGAACCGTAGAGGGAGGTTTTCTGGGTGGGGGAGATATAGTCCGCCGGAAACCCTCCTCCGAGGTTGACCATCTGAAGCTGAATGCCTTCCTTCGCCGCCGAGTCGAAAAGATACTTGCAGGTGGAGATGGCATGATCCCACTGGCCGATGTCCCTCTGCTGGGAGCCCACGTGGAAGGATATGCCGTAGGGCTTGAGGCCGAGTTCGGGGGCCCTCAGGATGAGGTAATAGATCGTATCGGGGTGAGCGCCGAATTTGCGGGAGAGGGGCCAGTCAGCTCCGCTCCCGTCAGTGAGGATTCGGAAGAATACCTTTGATCCGGGGGCGTTCTTTCCTATCTTCTCCAGGTCTCCCTCGGAGTCGGTGGCGAAGAGCCTCACTCCCTTTGAATAGGCGTAGGCGATGTCCTTTGCTTTTTTTATGGTGTTGCCATAGCTGATCCTGTCCGGCGAAGCGCCGAGGGAGAGTATGAAGTCCAGCTCATAAACGGAAGCGATGTCGAAGGAGCTTCCTTTTTCAATGAGCAGACGGATGACCTCCTCGTTGGGGTTGGCCTTGACCGCATAGTAAATTTTTGCGAAGGGCAGGGTGCCGATAAGTTCATCGTATTTCTGTCCGATCTTTTCGAGGTCAATCACAAGAAAGGGCGTCTCTTTGTCTGCCGCGAACTCTTTGATCCGGGCGAACCGCTCGGGGGTGATATACCTCTCAAGGTCGAACTGGTACTGGTTTTCCATATCTCTACCTCCGGATGATAAAAGTGTGAAACCTGATGCAGTGTAAGGCCTCGGAAGGATAAATGCAAGAAGAAAACCATGAAATATGCAATAAAGTACCCTTCCCCTCCTGCGGGTTGAAATCACCCTCTCCTTCCCCTCTCCTCCGGAGGGGAGAAACCTCCCGGGGGTATTCCCTCCGGAAAAAATCGTGGAAATTACGGAGGGGGTATCCGGTTTCAGGAAGTTTATCCATGTTAAAATCAATGCTGTTTTTGTAAGGCCGTAGTTTTAAGGAGGAACTTCATGTTTTCAAAACGAAGAGAATTTTCACCCTGGATGAAGGGTGCCGCGGCTGCCCTCGTTCTTTTTCTGCTCCTTTTCTCGGGGTACAAGGGGTATCAGATCTATCGGGACCGCAGGGTTCCGGTCCCCGAGCCCGGGCCGGCCCCCCAGCTTCCTCTTCCCGAGCCCCGTCCCGAACCAGTTCCGATGAGGCCTTCCGAACCCCTTCCTCCTCCCGTGCCGGAGGATGTACGGGCAAAGGATCTCTGGCTCCACGTGGTGAAGAGTTCCTACCGCATGTATCTATACCGGGGGAAAAATCTTGAGGGTACCTTTCCGATAGCGGTCGGTTCAAACGGAGGGCAGAAGCAGCGGGTGGGGGACAGCCGCACTCCTACGGGAACCTTCACGGTGCAGCAGATACAGAATGCCCGTTCGTGGACCTATGACTTCGGAGACGGAAAAGGACCGACTCCGGGGGCCTATGGACCGTGGTTCATCCGTTTGAAGACGCCGGGGTGGACGGGGATAGGGATTCACGGCACCCACGCCCCCGAGTCCATAGGAACCATGATCACCCAGGGGTGTGTACGGATGTACAATGACGATCTCGAAAAGATAAAACGCCTGGTCTACCCGGGCATGAAAGTGATCATCTCGGAATAGGGGGAGCCGCCCATGCGCTGTGATATTCTGGACCTCAAGGTTGATAAGCCCGGTTTCCGCAGATTTCTTTCATCATGGATTCTTCGGGACGAAAAAAAGAACAGGACCTATCTGGTGGACACAGGGCCTTCGGCAACCTGGCCTGTCGTCCGGGAGGCGGTGGAGACCTGGGGGGGAGGACGGCTCGACTCCGTCCTTCTCACCCACGTGCATCTTGACCACGCCGGTGCGACGGCCCTTGCGGTGAAGGAGTACGGCTGCTCCGTTTCCGTGTCGCCGAAGGGAAGACGGCATCTTATCGACCCGGAGGATCTGTGGAAGGGGAGCGTGGCCACTCTGGGGGAGACGGCCCTGCTCTACGGAAAGCCCGACCCCCTTCCCGAAGAGGCGATACTTCCCGAGGGGACTCTCCCCGAGGGCTTTGTCTCCGTGGAGACGCCGGGCCATGCCTCCCATCACCGGTCTTTTCTCTGCTGCGACGGTACGCTCTTCGCCGGAGAGGCCGCCGGCATCTTCCTCGAGGGGGAGGAGCCCTTTCCCTATCTCCGCCCAGCTACGCCCCCCCGCTTCTTTCCCGAGGTGACCCTCGACTCCATCGACAGGCTGCTCGGCCTTGGGGCGAAACGGATCTGTTATTCCCACTTCGGCGCTGCCGAAGGGGCCATGGAGATGCTCACCTTCGCGAAAGAACAGATTCTCTTCTGGAAGGCCGTCATCCTTGAGCTCCTCCGCCGGGGAGCGTCTCCGTCGGAGGAGGAGCTTTTTTTTCAGGAACTCCTCGAAAGGGACCCCTTCCTCGCGGCATGGCGGCGGATGGAGCCCGATATTCAGGGCCGGGAGCGGGAGTTCATCGGAAACAGCATCCAGGGGTTTCTCGGGGCCTTCGGGCCGGGGAAACGGGAGAAGTAGACTACTTTTTTGCCTGGTCTCCGGGCACCCCCCAGCTGTAGACCACCCCGGGGAAGGGCTCCGGTATGACCCTGCTTGAGATGGTGATCGCCTCTTCGTCATACTCAATGGAGTGAAGTTTGAGGGGAAAGACAAATTTTCCCAGGTCGAGAAGGGGCTGAATCTCCGCCACCGCCTTGTCGGTGATGAACTTCGGGATGTCCATCCTGTTGACCCGGACGGAGTAGTCGTCAAGCCATACCTGCTGCATATCCACAATTTTGAATTTGCTGAATATCTCAATGAGGATATCCAGACGGAAGATGAACTGGGCGATATAGTTCCCCCGGGCGTATATCCCTCCGGGGTGGATGTCCACCTGGAGGTTCCGCCAGCTGTCGTCGTCTCCGAACTGCTTCTGAAGGAGATTTTCGTTCAGATCATACTCGGTCAGGCGCGCGACGGCATGGGCATTCAGCACTTCCAGGGGTTCGATCCCCTTTCCCCTCCATTCTCCTGGAGGGTTGAATCGCACCCCCACGGCGTCCATTCTGAGGGTGTCGATGCGCACCCCTCCGATGACGCACCCCTTGAGATCGAGATAGATCTCCCGGACGCAGCCCTCGTCGTCGGGCTGATCCGCAAGGATCATGGTAATTTTTTCGGGGGCCAGCTCCCGGAGAAAGTACTGAAGAAGCTCTGCCCCCCGGTCTTCCGCCCCTTCCCCCCCGGCGGAACAGATCCCCTCCGCCCCGGGAAGAAGGATGAGGCAGAGCATAAGCACTGCCGAAATACCCCACAGACCTTTTCTTCCTTTTCTCATTGATGAAGTCCCCCTTTTTCCACGGCTTCAGCCTGTTTTTTCGATCCTGTTCATCTCGGACACCAATTCCTCCCAGAGGAGCAGCAGTTCCTCCAGCTCCCGGGCGGCCTCGTTTCTTTCGATGAGAAGAGCGGAGGTCTTCGCCGAGTCGGAGAGAAAGAGAGGGTCGGCGAGGAGGGCGTCCCGCTGCTCCTGGAGGGTTTCGAGATTTTCGATCCGCTCCTCCAGGGGTTCGAGGCGATCGAGAACGATCTTTTTTTTACGGTACAGATCGTTCCGCCGTTCCGCCTCGATTCTTTTCTGGTCCCTTTGATTTCCCGGCTCATTTCTCTCCGGGCCCCCTGTCTCTTCGGGAGGGAGAAAACTTTTCCGCTTTTCGATGAACTCCGAGTAGTTCCCCGGATATTCCCGAAGGCTCCCCCGGGCGATTTCCACAACCTTTGTCGCGAGGTTGTCGAGGAAGTACCGGTCATGGGATACGATGACGAGGGTTCCGTCGTATTCCAGAAGGGCCCGCTGGAAGAGATCCCGAGTCTGCATGTCAAGATGGTTGGTGGGCTCGTCGAGGATGAGAAAGTTCGCCTCCTCGAGGAGCAGCTTCAGAAGGGCAAGGCGGGATTTCTCCCCGCCCGAGAGGATCGAGACAGGCTTATGAATATCCTCCCCCGAGAAGAGAAAGGCCCCCAGGAGATTTCGTTTGTCCTGTTCAGTCCAGGCGGGGTTGCGGCTTGACAGGGTCTGCCAGACCGTGCGGTCATAGTCGAGATTTTCCGATGACTCCTGGGAGTAGAACCCCAGGGTCACCTGGTGGCCGAGCCTGAGCGTGCCGGAGGAAAGGGGCTCCCTTCCCGCGAGAATCCGGGAGAGGGTCGACTTGCCCGCACCGTTCACGCCGACGAGGGCGATCTTTTCACCCCTCTGAATGGTGAGGGTGGCATTCTGAAAGACGGAATGATCGCCGTAGCGCTTCTCCCCGTCATTGAGAGCGAGCACCTCGAGCCCGGCCCGGGTGCAGGGGGGGAAACGGAAGGAGACCCGCTTTGATTCCTCCTCGATTTCCACGAGGCTCATCTTCTCGAGGCGCTTTACGCGACTTTGAACGGAGGAGGCCTTTGAAGCCTTGTAGCGGAAGCGCCGGATAAAATCCTCCATCCGGGAAATCTCTCCCTGCTGGAGGCGGCGGGTTTTCCGAAGTTCCTCGAGCCGCCGCTCCCGCTCCTCGAGGTAGGCGGAGAAGTTTCCGCTGTAGAGGGTGATCTTTCCGTTATAGAGCTCGGCCACGGAGGTACAGAGCCTGTCAAGAAATCTTCTGTCGTGGGAGACGGCCACCATGATCCCCCGGAAGGCGGAGAGCCACCCCTCAAGCCACTCCATGCTCTCGGAATCGAGATGATTCGTGGGTTCGTCGAGAAGGAGAATGTCAGGAGCGGCAAGGAGCAGCCCCGCGAGATGAATGCGCATCTTCCATCCCCCTGAGAACGCCCCCGTAGGCTTCGTCAGGTCATCGTCGGAGAAGCCGAGCCCCTTCAGAACCTTTCCGGCCATGGCCTCGAAGATATAGCCGTCGAGGGCCTCGTACCGTTTCATCAGGGTGTCGTGAAGGGCGACGGCGCGGTCATGGTCGGGTGAATCGGGGGGAAGGGAAGCCATTCTGTCGGTGCACAGGGACAGCTCATCCTCCACGGCGGCAAGGCCCGTCCTCCGGCGGAGAAAGGCGAGAAGCTCCATGTCGGGCAGCTCCATGAGATCCTGGGGAAGATAGCCGATTTTTTTATTTCTGCCCGTCTCCACGGTCCCCGAGTCGAGGGCGAAGCTGCCGGTGAGGGCCCTGAGAAGGGTGGTCTTGCCGGCACCGTTGCTGCCCACCAGACCGACCTTGCTCCCGGGGGGAACTGCCCAGTTGAGATCTGAAAATAAAAGTCGTTCACCGAATCGGTGAGAAACATTGGAAATACGGATCAACGGCGGATATTCCTCCTCAAAGAGTAAAAAAACTCTATTCATTATAAATGGAAACTGCCTTATAAAAAAGATGAAAATTCCCTGTTCAATGATATCATTAATTTTTACCCTATCCCTTCATACCGGGACGGGGCAGCAGAAAGGGAGAATTGTCCATGAAGGAGTACGCTGCAGAAATTCCGCCGGGAGAACAGGACGAAAAGCTGCGAAGGGCCCTCGCGTACCGCTGGGTGGTCTGGGGCGTGATGGTCTTCGCTTTCATGATCGTCTTCTTTCACCGCTTTGCGGCAGGGGTGGTGCGGGATGACATCACCGCCGCATTTTCCCTGAGCTCCGCCGCCTTCGGCTCCATGGCCTCCATGTATTTCTACGCCTACATGATTATGCAGATCCCCGTGGGGTATCTCGCAGATACCCTGGGGGCGCGGATAACCGTCACGGTCGGAATGTTCGCCGCAGGGGCCGGCTCGATTCTCTTCGGCCTTGCACCGGCGCCCCTGTGGCTTTTCGCCGGCCGTTTCCTCGTGGGGCTCGGAGTCGCCACCGTCTTCATCTGTATAATGAAAATTCAGTCCCAGTGGTTCCGCAACCGGGAGTTCGCCACCCTTTCCGGCGCCACGACCCTTGTGGGGAGCGTCGGCGGCCTTCTCTCCCAGGGGCCCCTTGCCCTCCTGATAGCCGTCATCTCCTGGCGCACGGGGTTCATCGCCATAGGCGGCCTGACTCTGGGAATATCCTTTCTTTGCTGGTGGCTCATCCGCAACCGCCCTCAGGATATGGGGTTTCCTCCGGTGAACGAACGGGCAATCTCCCATGAGGGAAGCCCGAGGGAGCCCTTCACCCTCCTTCAGGGGGTGAGGGGAGTGCTGTCCGTCCGGGGGATGCTCCCCATAATCATCTTCTATTTCTCCAATCAGGCGGGGTATTACGCCCTGATCGGGACCTGGGCAATTCCCTGGCTTGTTGCGGCCAACGGGCTGACAGTTCAGGAGGCCTCGTCCTACTCCGTGGTGCTTGTGCTCGGAAGCATGCTGGGAGGCTTATCTGGGGGGTACTTCACGCAATTCTATGGGGCATCATCGTCTTTCCGGGGGGAGGAGCTCTTCCGGCGGGATGGATCCGCCCCCTCTTCTTTCTGCTCGGAATTACGAATACATCCTTTGTCATCGCCTGGTCCGTGGCAAAGGATATTGCCCCGGAAAAATACACGGGGCTGGCCATTTCGGTGCTCAACGCAGCGGGATTTCTCGCCATCGCCCTTACCACTTCCCTCATGGGGCTGATCATCGACGTCTTCTCCGCCCTGCCCCCTGCTCAAGCCTACAACAGGGCCTTTTTCCTTGCCCTGGCGACCGCCCTTATCTCCGTCGGAGGAGCGTGCTTCATCCCCGAAACAGGGTCAAAAAACTGAGGGGGTCGGGATGGATGGGGGATATCTTTGGGAGGGCTTCGGAGTGCCCGGAGACGGGAGAGCGCAGGAGACCTTCTTTTTCCGGTGAAAAGTGTGAAAAAGATTACTTTCTGAAAACCGGATCCTGAAAATCCCTTGACATCAGAGAAAATATCCAGTATTGTTTGATAGTGGTCTACGCCACAAATTTAATAACGTTTTAGGAGGCTGTCTTTGGATGAGTCAGGGCACAGTAAAGTGGTTTAACGATAGCAAAGGGTACGGTTTCATTACGACGGACGAGGGCAAGGACGTATTCGTTCATTTCAGCGCGATTGTCGGCGATGGCTTTAAGACCCTTGCAGAGGGTCAGAGTGTTTCCTTTGACGTAGTGGATGGCGATAAGGGCCCTCAGGCCGCCAACGTCCACAAAGCATAGCGCTTCCCTCGATAACTTTTAAACGCGGGAAATAAGAAAGGCCGATCCTTCGGGATCGGCCTTTCTTTTCTTGTGTGCCCTTATCTGCCCCGGTACTCCTGCTTTCCCTTTCTGCGGGGGCGGGGAGTGCCCGAGCCGGCGGTACGGCTTCTTCCTGCGGAAGAGGGGGAAGAGACGAAGGACGCCCCCGCCCCCTCCTCGATGAGGCCGCACCGCTCGAGTCCCTTTGAATCAGCCTCAAAGCGGGAGAGAGCTACGGGAAGAAGCTCAACGAGCACGTGATCATCCTTCATCCGTATGGCCCCTACCTCGGAGCGGTCGACGTTCAGGGAAGTGCAGACGGCGTGCAGCACCCGCCCCACGTCCCAGCCGTCGGAGAGCCCCTTGCTCAGGCGGAGCATGCTCCCCTTGGGACGGCGTCCCTTGATGGATCGGGGAGCGCCGGAACGGTCCTTGTCCACGGGGCCGCGGCTCTTGCGGCGGAGTTCCCGCTCAAGCTCAGTGCTGAGATTGTACCCTGCGGACCGCTTCGCTGCCAGGGCCGCCAGAAGACGGGCGACGAGTTCCTTCGGACCTACCCGGGTGAGGAGATCCTCGGCCCATTCGATATAGTCGCTTCCCTCGCCGGTTTCCTTTCCGGTGAGGAGTTTCTCCTCGGCGATCTCCCGCTGAACCCGGCCGATGGCCTCCACGTCCGGGACATTGTTCCATTCCACCGAGACCTTGGCGGAGCCGAGCATGTATTTGAACTTTTCCCCCTCCTGGGGGGAGAGCAGCAGGATATTCGTCCCCTCGTGCCCCGCCCTGCCAGTACGGCCGCTCCGGTGAATGAAGGTGTCCCGGTCGTCGGGGAGGCCGATCTGGATAACGTGGGTGACGGCATCCACGTCGAGCCCCCGGGCCGCCACGTTCGTGGCGACGAGAAGGGGGAGATGGCCGTTCTTGAAGGAGGAGAGAACGGCGTTCCGTTCCCTCTGGGTCATCTCTCCGTGAAGGGAACCGGCATTGAACCCTTCGGAGGTGAGCCGCTGGGCGACCTGCATGGTCTCAAGGCGGGTATGGCAGAAGATGAGCCCCCGCTTCGGCCGCTCCCAGAGCAGGATGTTGACGAGCCCCTCCATCTTATGCCTTGAGGGGACGAGATACGCCCGGTGGACGATATCCTCATGCTGCTCTCCGTCCTCCACAAGGGAGAGGGAGACGGGAGAGGTGAGATATTTTTTCGAAAGATCCCGGACTTCCCTCGGCATGGTGGCGGAAAACAGCCAGGTCCGCTCTCTGTTGGGAAGTTTATCGAGGATCCCCTCGAGTTCGTCCCGGAATCCCATGTCGAGCATGTGGTCACCCTCGTCAAGGATGACGGAGTGAATTCCGTCGGTCTTGAGGGTGCCCCGGTTCACGTGGTCGAGGGTCCGCCCGGGGGTACCCACCACGATTACGGCCCCCTCCCGGAGGGTCCGTATCTGGGCTGCCATGTCGAGTCCTCCCACGAGGGTCGCCACGGAGATGTCGAGATACCGGGAAAGCCATTCGGCCTCCCTGGCAGTCTGCTGGGCCAGCTCCCTGGTGGGGGAGAGGATCAGGATGGAGGGTTTCGACAGGGGAAGCTCCATCTCCTGCAGCAGGGGAAGAAGAAACGCGAGGGTTTTTCCCGACCCTGTCTTTGCCCGGACGATGAGGTCCGAGGAAAATTCATCCCTTTCAAGGACCTTTTCCTGCACCGGTGTGGGGGTGGAAAAGCCCTTCTTTTTCAGCGCGAGAAGCAGTTCTTCCCGCAGATTATACAGCGCGAAACCGTTGTCACTCATGGATATTCATTTCCTCCTCGAATTTGGAAGGCCCCGGGGCATCGGAAGAGGAACGTCCCTTCTCAACCCCTCAAAAAAAGCGCGGCCCCTCTTCAGGGGATCCGCGCACGATTATTCCCTCCATTGAATCATATCTATTATCCGCAATTTGACCAATTTGTCAAGTGAAAAGGGGCATTCTGGAAAAAAAGGTATCGTACATCTGCAGGAACCTCTTGATTCAGATCTATTGTACCCTTTGACCCCCTATTCATTCTTCTTTTTCGCCAGACGCTGCCAGGCGTGAAGGGCAAGGGCAATGCCGATGACTCCGTAGGCGATAAAGACCCTGAAATATTCCCCAACCTGGGCGCTCCCCATAATATTCTTCCCCGCAAGGGGGGAGACGATGAAAAGGGCGTGGAAGAGCACCGTACCGAGAAGGGCCTGCCCGATGGTTGCCCTCGAAACCGATGCCCCGCCGATAAGGAGGGCCGCCACGGCGAAGGTGCCGACCTGAACGTGAGAGCCGTATACCTGGACATTGCCTATGTTCTGAAGGAATATAAGCTGCCCCCAGGCGGCAAGGACCGTCGAGAAGATAACGGCAATTATTCTCACTCTGTCGACCTTGATCCCCGCAATCTTGGCAATATGGCGGTTCTGCCCCACAGCCCGGAAATCCTGGCCGAGTTTTGTCTTGAACAGAAGGTACACCCCCGCACAGAGAAGGGCGATGATGAGGAGGGTCAGTACGGGAAAATTGATATTGTTGAGGTATTTCAGGCCGGGTATGGTGATCCCCTTCAGCTTGAATACATAGAACTTATCGATGGCGTACTGCCAGATCTTCAGGTCAAGGGTATTGACAAACCCGACTCCCGAGGGCAGAAGAAGGGCCTTGTTCGAGATCGGTATGATCCAGCCTATGAATATGAGGCAGACAAGCTGGTACAAACCGTTGGCGAAAAAACCGAGTATCAGCCCCGTGATCATCTCCTTGCCCTTGGCTTTATTGAAAAGGATGCCCGTAAGCCAGCCGAAGAGGATTGCGAAGGGGATGGAAATGACGCATGCCATGAGGAACCCTGCAAGGCCTGTCATGTTGTAGACCACGGTGATGAATGCGGCAAACTGCCCTGCCATAGCGCCGAGGACGATGCCGAAATTGAGCCCCATTCCTGCGAGTACCGGTATGATCAGGGAGATCACCAGGAAAGAGTTCCGGGCAAGCCTCGTCACCAGGTCGTTTGCGAAAAACATCCATGAGAGCCCCGAATAGTAAAAGCCCACGGAACAGAGAATGATGAATACTATGGGGACGATATTTTTCTGAACGTGTCTCATCGGGCGTCGCCTCCCACTTCTTTGCGGCTGAGGGCGTAGAGTATGATGCCGTTGCTTATGATGACCCGCATGATTTCCGATATGTCGCTGTTGAGGGCCACATTTGCCACGGGCAGGGCGATCACGAGAAGGCCGTTGAAAAGGAATGTCCCT
The DNA here is from genome assembly GCA_022837505.1 of Synergistaceae bacterium. Classification (GTDB taxonomy): domain Bacteria; phylum Synergistota; class Synergistia; order Synergistales; family Aminobacteriaceae; genus JALHFZ01. The sequence continues at coordinate 4,906 of JALHFZ010000009.1, read as the reverse complement.
ATGAGTGCCTGCGTGATGGTGGCGCGCTGAAGAGATGCCCCTCCAATGAGTATTGCCGATACGGAATAAAGAGCCATGTAGAGCGGGGCCTGGTAAAGCTGGATAAACCCGTAGCTCTGGGAATAGATGACGATACCGGCCGCACCCATGGCGCATGAGAGTATGGATGCGATCATCCTGTATTTGTTGACGCTGAGCCCCGAAGCCTCGGCAAACCGGGGATTGGACCCCACAATGGACATAGCCAGTCCGGTTCGGGTTCGTAAAAAGAGCCACAGAAGAAAACAGGAAAGGGCCGTGACGAGCAGGAGCCCCGTGGGGACGTCCATTCCGTAGATCGTGAAGCTCAGGAAGCGGTCAAGGAGCTGCTCCATACGGCCGTCAAGGACGACCGTTACCCTCAGGCCATCTCCTCCGTAGGGCCAGATCATCTCGGGGCTGCTGTAGGGCGCCATGAGCCAGAAAATGCACATGAGGGACACAATGGAAAAGCCCATGTAGGTTCCCACGGTCATCTCCTGCCCCTTCACCCTGTTCAGCAGCAGGCCGTAGAGCCAGCCCGCGAAGGCGCCAAGGGGGATGGAGACCCCTATGGCGAAGAAGAGGGCGGTGAATCCCCGGAGATCCATCTCAATGGCAAGGGTAGCCCCGATGAGGCCGCAGATTATGCCGAAGGGAAGGCCGAAGTTGGGGCCTGCCCCCGCCTGGATCGTGGGTATCATGGCAAGGACCAGCAGGGCATTCATTCCGAACCTGGTCAGCATGGCACTGAAAATCTGTCCCATGGGAAGGCCGAAGCTGAAGGCCGCCGCAACGAGGAACGCCAGGAAAAGGGAGATGATGAGCCTGGGGATGCCGACCCTGTTCAAAAATTCGTTGCCCATGTCAAATAGCCTCCTTCCCGTGGAACTTGTGATATTCTCCTGCCATCATGAGCCCGAAATCCCTGTCGCTGTCCGTGGGAAGAAGGATCCCCTCAAGCATTCCCTGGTAGATGATCGCTATCCTGTCACAGACGGAGCGGAGCTCAGCCAGCTCGGAGGATGTCATTATGATGGTGAGCCCTTCCTCCCTGTTCATTTTTACAAGGTGATCAAGGATAAGCTTTTTCGCTCCGATATCAATGCCTCTCGTCGGCTCCGATACAAAGAGAAGGTTCGGTTCCAGGGTGATTGCCCTTGCGATGCAGACCTTCTGCTGATTTCCGCCGGAAAGACGCCTTGACAGCTGGTCAGGGCCGGTGCAGCGAATGTCGAGAACCTCTATCATTTTCTTCGCGTACTCTGTCATGGATTTTGAATCAAGGATGCTTATCGGGCCGGGTTTCATGAATTTTCCCTGGACCTGGATCGCCGTTGCGGCGATATTGAATTCGATGGAATCGTCGAGGAGCAGGCCTGTGCCCCGGCGGTCCTCCGAGACAAAGGCCATACCGTTGTCAAGAGAGGCGTTTGTGTTGTTCAGCTGAAAGGGCTGATCGTTTTTTCTCACCTCTCCCCCGGAAGGGAAAAGACCCATGATTCCGTTCGCAATGCCG
>JALHFZ010000009.1:0-3360 GCA_022837505.1 Synergistaceae bacterium | reverse complement strand
GATTCCGTTCGCGATGCCGATTTTTCCCTGCCCCGCCAAACCTCCGATACCGAGGATCTCGCCCCGCTTCACATCGAGGCTGATCTTCTTAACAGCCTCTCCTGGCATGGCCACTGAAAGGTCCCGGATCTGCAGGATATAATCATCCCTGATGGATTCAACGGGCCTTCCGCGCATCTCTCCGCTTTCAATTTTCCTTCCCACCATGAGCTCCGCAATCTTTTCGATAGTGGTGTCACCGGGCCTGGTCTCGGCGATCTGCTCTCCGTCCCTGAGGATGATGATCTTGTCGGATGCGGTCATGACCTCGTCAAGGCGATGGCTTATGAAGAGTATGGAGATTCCCTTATCGGTGAGGATTTTCATCGCCTCGAGGAGCTTATCCGCATCAGATTCTGTAAGAACCGCCGTGGGCTCGTCAAGGACAAGGAGACGGATATTCTTTTTGTCCAGCTCACGGGCTATCTCCACGAACTGCATATGTCCTACGGGCAGCCCCATCACAGGGAGCATTTCGTCTATGCCGAGGCCTATGGCGTCCATGGACTGCCGGGCATCTTTTTTCATAGAGGGCATGTCAAGCCACCGGAGGGGCTTGCCGAAAATTCGGCTGAACAGGCTTTCCTTTGTGATTTCCCTGTTGAGCTTGATATTCTCCGTGATCGAAAAGCCGGGAAGGAGCATGAACTCCTGGTGTACCATTCCGATCCCGAGCTTCATCGCTTCTTCAGGGGATCTGATTTCCGCCTTCTCTCCGTCAAGGTAGATCTCGCCGTCGAATCCCCCCGTAGCGTGGATCACCGGCATGCCGAAAAGGATATTCATCAGGGTGGATTTTCCGGCGCCGTTTTCACCTACAAGAGAGAGTACCTCCCCCTTTTCAAGGGAAAAGGAAACCCCCTGCAGGACGCGGTTGCCATAATACTGTTTGCCGATATCTTTCATTTCAAGACGGGCTCTTCCGGTCAATAAAACGACCTCCTTTATCAAAAAGGCAGGGCTGCCTCTTGACAGCCCTGCCCGGATTAATCAGTGATTCTCTTGCACTGCAGCTTTTACTTCTTTCCGAAAATTATGGATTCGCCGACCACCATGAGGAAATTCGGCGCCTTCTCTTCGTCGAAAGCGCGGATGCGGACATCTCCGTCTTTGACCTCAATCTTAACAGTCTGAGAAACGAATGCGCCCTGGTAAGGAATTTTAACGGTTATGAAGGTAGCTGTAGGAGCAGCGTTTTTCGCTTCGTCCTCAGATACAGGAGTTACAAAAACTTTGGGTTCTCCGCCCGCAAAGGATGTGAGGTGTTTTTTTGCTGCGGGAATATCAGTTTTTTCCTTAATTTCTCCGTTTGCGTAGTCCATTGCATACGCTGCTCCGGCACGGATAAAGTTCATGGTGATGGGGGCTGTCCAGGTGGCAATTCTGCCTTCCATTCCAAGTTCCACAATTTTTTCTTCAATAGCCTTGAGAATGTAGGGAACGTCCCCCTTGTTCTCGACTTTCAGGCCGAGGGCATTGGGAAGGGCATGGAAGGGGCTGGGGCAGCACTGCTCAGGATAAATCGCCTTGCCTTTGACTATGGACTTGATCAGAGGCTCCTGCATGGAGCAGTTTGTGCTGAAGAATGCAGTGTCGGGGCCGTATTTCTCGACCTGGCGGGGGGTATCCTCAAGGATGAACTGCTGGGCGCCTGCGACGCCGCCTTCGCCCGTGGGGTCAGGGGCGTTGACGAATACAAACTCAAGCCCGATTTTCTTGCAGGTCTCTTCCATGATTTCGCGGCGCTTGGCAAGGAGGGGATAGCTCATGTGGCGGGGGAATGAGTAATGGATGAAGGTCTTTGCGCCCATATCCTTCGCTTTTTCCACGATGGACGTTCCCCGGGTCGGCTGGTCGATCTCGAAGAGTATGTCAGCTTTGCCGGCCATCATATAGGGTTCCTCATGAACTGTTCCGATGAGGAAGAGGATATCGTCACGGACTTCCCTGACTTTGTCAATGGCTGCAGCGGATCCGGGAACGCCCTGGCAGATGACGATCGCCTTAAGTTCGGGATCGGATGCCATTGCCATGACCTGGGATATGGTGGTTTCCTGCTCATCCATGAACTTGTCGGGGTAGGTGACGTGAATGACCCTGTCCGCTCCGTATTTGGCGACCATTTCTTCCCCTGCGCGGTATTCTTCTTCGCCCTGGGAAACGGTTCCCGTCATAATCCCGATCTTCGGTGCTGCGAAGGCCATACTCCCCAAAACCAAAACGAGCGCAACTGCAAAAATAACCCGGCCGAACTTTCTCATGCACATATCTCCTCCTAGTGTATTTTTGCCCAGAACAGATGCTCTGAGCATCGAAAAGGGGGAAAAACATGAAACGGAAGCTATGTTCTTTATATAACATAAATAAGGTTTTGTAAAGAACCCCCTGAATATCCTGATTTCGAGGTGTATCGGATGAAGGGAGGGAGAGGGTTATGGCTGGAGGGAAGGGTGTTTCCCCTCTCTCTGCAGCAGGGGAGGGGGGGCTGGTACTTTTTGATCTTGTTTCTGAGAAGAGCCGCGACCTCTCAGGGGAGGGGTTTGCCCCCCGCAGGGAGGTCGCGGCCCTGTTCATCCTCCAACCCCGCCATAGGAGCATGCTCAGGGGAGGAGGTATTGAGGCCCGTGCAGTTTTATTCTCCGTAAATTGCGACGGGGTTCCTTGAATTCACGGATTCAGAGGGATCGCCGGATTTACGGAAATTATTCGCTTTGTTCGATCTGCTGGTTCCACTCCGGATCCCCGGCGAGGAAAGCGGGAATGCTGAGAAGATTTCCCCTGTCGTACAGGACGGAGATCTGCCGTTCTGCCGTGGAGAGGACTGTTTCCTCGTCCTCGTCGAGAACTTCCACCTTCATGAGGTGGTTTTTGCCCTTCACTGTCATGATATCCCGGTCTTTTTCCATTATCTCAAGGGGGCGCCCTTTATTGTCCATGGTGATGCGGATATAGCCGGGAGATTTGTATGCGTTGCCGCCGATGGTGATGTCCCGGTTATCGAATATGAGGGCATACCCCTTCCCCGAGGAATAAAGGAAGACGGCCAGGGCGATGAAAAAGAGCACAAGAAGGATATCAATGAGATAACGTTTTTTCATCTCAGACGACCCCTCTCAGGCTTCGCCTGGCCCGCTCCCGGTCCTTCTGCCTCCGCCAGGAGTAGAGGACAAGGGCGATGGCGATGACTCCGTAGGAGATGAAGACCCGGAAAAACTCTCCGAGCTGGGCCTCCCCTATGAGATATTTCCCCGCCATGGGGGAGACGACGAACATCAGGTGAAAGAGGACGACGCCGAGAAAGACGTTGGCGATGGAGGCCTT
>JALHFZ010000187.1 GCA_022837505.1 Synergistaceae bacterium | reverse complement strand
GAGGAATCTACGGCGGGATATTCACCCCCACGGAAGCCGCTGCCGTTGCAGTCTTCTACGGTCTCTTTGTGGGGATTTTCGTCTATAAAACGCTGACGCCCAGAATAATGTATGACATCCTTCAGGAGACCGTGGCGGGAACCTCCGTGGTCATGATCGTTGTGACCTGCGCTGGGCTCTACTCCTGGCTCGGGTCCACCGTGGGGCTCATCGACAAGGTGGCTGCTGTCCTTCTGGGCATATCAGAAAACCCGGTGGTCATTCTTCTCATGATCAACATCATTCTGCTCTTCGCCGGGATGCTTCTGGACGCGATCTCCATCTTCTATGTCTTTTTGCCCATCCTGGCCCCCATCATCGTCATCTTCGGATGGGATCCCATCTGGTTCGGCATGGCTATCGGACAGGTTACCCCGCCGGTTGCCGTCAATCTCTTCGTCGGCGCGCGGATCAGCGGGCTCACCATGGAGCAGATCAGCCGTCCGGCAATACCCCTGATTATCGCCTTTCTGATCGCCCTTGTGGTCATCACGGCTTTTCCCGGAATCACCCTCTTCCTGCCCCGTCTTCTCGGGATGATCTAGGGAAGGGATGCAATCAATACAGTTAAGAACTTTTTACGCAGACTTCAGTTTCAGTGCCGCTTATTAAGGAGGGTGTTCGATGGCTGTACCGGTGAACATGCCAAAACTCGGCCTCACCATGAATTCGGGAGTTGTCTCCCAATGGAGCAAGAAAGAAGGAGAATTCGTCGCAAAGGGCGAGGTTCTCATGGTTGTCGCCACTGACAAGCTTACCTTCGAGGTGGAATCCCCCGGGGAGGGAGTGCTTCTCAAGATCGTCGTGCCGAGCGGAACGGATGTTCCCGTAGGGGAGACCCTCGCCTGGCTCGGCCAGGAGGGGGAGACCGTGGAGGCTGCTTCTGCGGCTGACGATTCTGCAGCCCCTGCAGAAGAGAAGAGGGTAGGGGAAGCAGCTCTGCCCGCCCAAAGGGAGGGGGAAAGACGCCCCGCCGCTTCAGGCCTTCGGGCGACCCCCCTGGCACGGAAGATCGCCCGGGACGGGGGAGTTGACCTGTCCCTTGTGGAGGGGTCCGGTCCGGCGGGGCGGATCGTCCGCAAAGACGTGGACGCCTATAAGGCGAAAAAGGGGCCGGAAGTCAAGACGAGCCCCGTGGCCGCGAAGATGGCCTCGGATCTCGGAGTGGACCCTGCCTCCCTCGGCAAGAAAGACCGGGTCATGAAGGAGGACATCCTCCGGGCCGCAGCACACGGGGCCGCCCCCGCCGAGGACGTCAGAATACCCCTTACGCCCATGAGGAGGATCATCGCCCAGCGTATGACCCTGAGCCATACCACCATCCCCACAGCCAGCTTCCAGATGGAGGCGGACTGCACAGCCCTCATGGCCTTCCGCAGCAGGGTAAAAGAAGAAGGGGCGAAGCGGGGGGTCAAGATCTCCTACAACCACATTCTCATGAAGATCGCCGCCGCCGCACTGAAGAACGTCCCCATGGGGAATGCCTCCCTCGACGGTGAGGAGATCATCCTCCACGGAAATATCAACATCGGCATGGCCGTGGCGGTGGAGGGGGGGCTTCTCGTCCCCAACGTGAAGGGAGTCCAGAACAAGACCCTTCTTCAGATAGCAGCGGAGACGGAGCAGCTCGTGGAACAGGCCCGGTCGGGAAGGCTCGCCCTTGAGGATATGCAGGGGGGCACCTTCACCATCACGAACCTCGGCATGTTCGGAATGCAGAGCTTTGTCCCCATCGTCAACCCCCCCGAGGCGTGCATCCTCGGCGTTAACGCCATAGCAGATA
>JALHFZ010000075.1 GCA_022837505.1 Synergistaceae bacterium | reverse complement strand
AGTCCGACCCGTTCTTCCCACCCGAAGAATCCCTGCCCAAGCCGGGGGAAACCCTTCCACTCAGGGGCCTGTTCCAGGATCATCCCGACGCAGTGCGGGGATAAGGGGAATTCCTCTTTAAGGGAGAGCCCGCCAAGAAAAGAGGCTGTCTGACTGAGGCATTCCTCCGGGGAGGCATCAAGGCAGTATACCGTCAGCTTTTCTTCTTCGGTGATCTGCTTCGCTGCGCAGGAAGAAGCGGCTTCTTTGTTTGCGTCTCCCCTGAAGGCGAAGCCGAAGGATTCCTTCCCGGCCATGAGGTCTCCCATCACCGCCGGCCAGACCTTCCAGTAATCCCCGGCGTAAAAGGTCGGCCCCGGTCTTTCCGCAGGACAGAATGCCGCAGAGAAGACCGTGTACTCTTTCAGGGGAGTAAAGGGAGCGGCCAGGCGAAAGAGCAGAAAGCCGAGAAGAAGGGAAAAGAGCAGGGCTCGTGGCAGAGGTTTGAGCAGGGCTGCTTTTGCGGCGAGAAGCAGGACCGCCGTCAGGATGCAGCAGAAGAAGGCCGGCGCGAAATAGCGGTAATGGTACTGATTGGCTATTACCCACTGATTGTTCGAAAAAAGAAGGATCCAGCCTGCTGCAAAGACCGGAAGCAGAGGGAGTAAGGGGGCCTCCCACTTGGAGCTGCCCTTTCTGATAAAAAGGTAGAAGAAAAGGACGAGGCCGAAAAGGCCCATCAGGCCGGGGAGGGAGACGGCAGAGGCCATAGTCTGGAGAGTTTCAAGGAGATTCGGGAGCAGGTTCGACAGATTGACCCCGTAGTAGCTCGCCGGTGCGGCGGGGTAGTACCCCGATATTCCGTACCACCCGGCAAAACTGGCCAGGGCGGCCAGGGCTCCGAAGAAGGCTCCCCGTTTTCCGTATCCGGGGAAAAAGGCGGCTATCGCCAGAGCGGGCAGAAGGATACTGTTATTCAGTCCGGTGGCGATAAAGAGGAGAAGTGAGGTGGAAAGCAGACGGGAAACCGGGAGTTTCCCCCTGGAAAAAAGCAGGCGGAACGCCCCGATGAGCAGAAGGTAGGAAAGAGTATATTCTATATGCCAGAGGGCGAAATCAAAGAGGGCATGAGGCCTGAAAATCAGAACAGTGGAGGCGGTCGTCAGAAGAAAGGTCTCCCTATGTCCCAGTGCGGAGGGTGGAGGCAGAAGGCTGGAAATCAGGCCGGCAAGAACATAGAGAAGAGTGTAGAACGTACAGGAGAAAAAAATCAGGTGTGCCCTAAGGTTCACCTCCGGATCCGCTATGAAGGAGAGAAGAAAGGGAACCACGTTCAGCAGGCGATTCTGTCCCCAGACGAAAATGGTGACCTTCTGAAGGGACATTACGGAATTGAGGATGACATCGGCGTTGAGATAGCGGGGTGCCAGGGCGTTTACAGTCAGCAGGGAGAGGATGAGGATGAGAAGGCAGTCCGCCAGGAGGCCTGTTTTTGACTTATTTGCTGAAAATGAAGATGGGTTGGTATCTCCTCCCGGCATGGACCTTCTCCCCTTCCCGGTCATCGGTCGTCAGTAAGAAAATATTTGACTATACAATACAGGGTTCTCACGCCGTCTCGAAGACCGATCTTCTTTCCCTCGGCGTACCCCCGGGGCGCGTAGGAAACGGGCACTTCACAGACCCTGCATTTTTTCCGGGCAATTTTCGCCGTTACCTCGGGGTCGAAGCCGAAGCGGTCTTCCTGCAGGACAACCGACTGGATGATCTCCCTTCTAAAGACCTTGTAGCACGTTTCCATGTCTGTGAGCTCGAGTCCGGTCAGCATATTCGAGAAGGCGGTCAAAAGGCCGTTAATCCCTCTGTGCCACCATGGTCCTGAGTGTTTTTTCCGTCCCAGGAAGCGGGATCCGTAGACTACATCAGCCCTTCCCTTGAGAAGAGGCTCGAGAAGGCGGGGATACTCCCCCGGATCATACTCAAGATCGGCATCCTGGATGAGGACGAAGTCCCCAGTCGCCCGGGCTATCCCCGTTCTGAGAGCCGCACCCTTTCCTGAATTCCGCTCATGGAGCAGAAGGTGGTCGATTCGGTCCCTGTTCTTCCGGAGAATCTCTCCCGTGCCGTCCGTGGAACAGTCATCCACAACGATGATCTCGAGGGGCTGGTATGGTCCTTCCCGCACCGACCGGATGAGGGTTTCGACGGTTCCCTCCTCGTTGAAGCAGGGGATGACGACCGAGAGCTTCATCCCCGCACACCGGGGGCGGATCTAAAGAAGCGAATGGTCTCCTCGAGTCCTTCGTCCAGGGAGACCTTCGGCGTGAAGTTCAGCAGCCTGCGGGCCTTGGAGATATCGGGCTTCCTGCGGACGGGATCATCCGCAGGAAGGGGCCTGTACACGATCGCCGAGGATGAGCCCGTCAGCAGAAGGATCTTCTCTGCCAGGGCGAGCATGGTTATCTCTTCGGGATTGCCGAGGTTGAGGGGTCCTGGCTCTTCTTTCGGAAGGTCCATGAAGGCGAGGAGACCGTCGACGAGGTCCGAGACGAAGAGAAAACTCCTGGTCTGAAGTCCGTTCCCGAAGAGGGTTATGTCCTCTCCCCGGAGAGCCTGAACTATGAAGGAGCTGACCACCCGTCCGTCATCGACTGCCATTCCCGGGCCGTAGGTATTGAAGATTCGGGCGACCTTTACGGGCAGGCCGTACTGTCTGTGATAGTCAAAAAAAAGGCTCTCAGCGCATCGTTTCCCCTCGTCATAGCACGACCGCAGGCCAATGGGATTCACCCTCCCGGCGTACTCCTCCGGCTGGGGGTGCACTTCAGGGTTTCCATATACTTCAGAGGTCGAGGCCTGAAGGATCCTCGCTCCTGTTTTTCTTGCAAGGTCGAGGGCATTCACCGCTCCGTAGACATTCGTCTTCAGGGTGTTCACGGGGTCTTTCTGGTACTGTACGGGGCTTGCCGGGCAGGCGAGGTTGTAGATTTTCTCCGTTTCGCAAAAGAAGGGAACCGTAACGTCATGCTCCACGGACTGAAAGCCGGGATTCCGGAGAAAGGGGTCGATGGAATCCCTCCTTGAAGTGGTGAAATTGTCGAGGCAGAGGACCTGCTCATCCCTTTCAAGCAGGCTCCGGCAGAGGTGGGTTCCGATAAACCCCGCTCCTCCGGTCACGAGGACTTTTCCTTTAATTTTCATGCCCTTTCTCCCTTTCCGGTTATGTCCATAGAAGAATCTATCATGAAGTATAGAGCTTCCAATACTCCTGCAGCATGCGCTCCTCTGAAAAAAAAGTCTCCGCCCGGGTAGCGGCCTTCTTTCCGAGCAGGTCATGTCGAGTGCTATCCTCAAGCACCCACTTCACGCATTCGGCGAGGCCGGCAGGGTCCGCCGGGCGGGCGACTCTCCCCGTGACTCCGTCGAGATTATAAAAGGTCGTACCCGTTCCGAGGCTTGTGGTAACAAGAGGAAGTCCCCCCATCATCGCCTCGATGCCCACGATGCCGAAGGCCTCCGTCCGATGGGTGGAGGGAAGGACGAACACATCGGCTGCACGGAATACAGCCGGATAGAGTTCGTCGTCAAGAGGGGGGATCATTCTGACACGGGAGGAAAGGCCGAGATCTTCGATTTTTCCTCTCAGGGCATCCTCCTCCGAGCCCTCTCCCACCATGAGCAGGCTGCATTCCGGCAGGAGGGGCATGGCGTCGAGAAGATGAGAAAGGCCTTTGTAGTAGGCGAACCGTCCGGCGAAGAGGAGCCGGGGGCGGGGGAGAGGGGCGGCGAGGGCCTCGGCCCGGGCCAGAGTTTCTTCGCTGAGGTTCTGCATCCTCTTCCGGGAGATTCCGTAGGGTATGACTGCCGTTTTGCTTCGGAAATGGACGAGGTTGGGAGAGCTTTCGAGATATTCCGGGCTCGCGCAGACGATGGAGCCGCATCTCTTCAGAAAGGCCCGGCTGAGCCTGTTGTACCCTGGGACAAGCCATGCCGGCCGGGCCGCGTCGGAGTGGTAGGTACACAGGATTTTCCGCCCCCTTTTCGGGGGGAGACGGGACGCCAGAAGGGCAATTTCGCCGATGGGGTTCGGATAATGAAAATGAAGTACATCCGCCTCCCCTGCGAGGGAGGAGAAAAGCTTCAGAAAGGAAAAAGAGAGCCGGGCGCTTCCGACCCGGCAATTCACCGGTGCCCGGACCACCTTCACTCCGCCGATAGTCTCCTCAGAAAAACGGGCTCCCGTGCAGAGCACTCTGGTCTGAACCCCCTGCCGGGCCCAATGTTCAGCCAGCTGCCTGACCACGGTCTCTATCCCCCCGATATGGGGGGCATATTCCTTGTTGAGAAGCAGGATGGATCGGGGAAGACCATTCATCGGCAGTTCCTCTCTTCGAGGAGGGATGCAAAGAAGGAGCTGTGCTCCTCCGCAGACTTCCTCCAGGAAAATCCGGCGGCCCGGCTCAGCCCCCGGCAAGAAAGGGAGTGGCGCAGTTTTTCATCATTCAGTAGTTCCTCCATCGATGAGGTCAACTCTTCCATGCTCTGAGGGTCGAAGAGGCGTGCCCCGTCGCCGCAGACCTCGGGAAGGCTTGAAGCCCTGGATGCCAGAACGGGAGCACCGCAGGCCATCGCTTCCAGGAGAGGAAGGCCGAACCCCTCATAGAGGGAGGGGTAGACGAAAAGGGAGGCGCCCGAGTAGAGGACGGCCAGGATTTCCTCACTGACGCGGCCCAGGGAGATCACGCCGGGGGTGGCGGCGACCTCTCTTTCAATCTCCCGGTTTTTCCATCCCTCCGCCCCCGCGAGAAGCAGGGGGAACTCCCTCCGCATTTTCTCCGGAAGCCCTGCCCACCCCCTGATCGTCCGCAGGATATTTTTTCTGGGCTCGAAAGTGCCCGTCTGAAGAATATACCGTTCGGGAAGGGAGAGGGAGCGGAGGGTTTCTTCCACCAGGGCTGAAGAGCGGGGGAAAAAGAAGGAGTGATCCACTCCGCAGTGGATGGAACGGATTTTTTCCGGAGGCAGAGGAAGGATGGAAAGGGCTTCCTCCCGGACAAAATCTGAGTCGGTGATGACGGCGTCGATTTTCCCGAGGTTTTCTTCGAAATTGCGGGTCATCCCCTCCACTCTCTCCGCGGGGTGCCACTCGGGGTGATGGAGCCAGGAAAAGTCGTGCATGGTTGCCACGGTGATTCGCCCTCTCTTCACCAGGGGGGCAAGGGGGACTATTGCGGGTTCCCAGTAGAGGTCGAATTTCCGCCGGGAAACTGTCGCCGCCAGGGTGAGGCCCCGGCGCAGGCAGCATTTCAGAAAAGGGATTTTTTTCAGAAGCTGTGCGGGGAAGAAAAAGGGAGCAGTCTCTTCTCCGGATGTTCCCCGGCCGGAATTATAAAGAGTTTTGCTGAAATAACCGTAATAATAGGTGGAGTTCCATTTCCTCTCTCCAGCGGCAAGATGGCTGCAGATCTCCCGGGTGTACCTGCCGATGCCGGTCTGGGGGGAAAGAAGAGCTGTTCCGTTGACGAGAAGGCTGGCCGGGGGAGGCATTCTATTTGCTCCCCCTCATGCCGAGCATGATCTGCCCGGTCTTGAGGACGATCTCCAGGTCCAGCAGGGGAGAGGCGTTCTTCACGTAGAAAAGATCGTATTCGAGCTTCCGGATCGTTTCCTCTCTGTTGGAGGCATAGGCGTCGTTGATCTGCGCCCATCCAGTGATTCCCGGCCGAAGGCGGGATCTCAGGGAGTAGAATGGGATCTCCCGCTCGTACCTGCGGTCGAATTCAACCTGCTCCGGCCGCGGGCCGATAAGGCTCATATCCCCCTTCAGCACGTTCCAGAGTTGGGGCAGTTCGTCGAGACGGGTCTTCCGGAAGAATCTTCCCACGGGGGTGATCCGATGGAGATTGTCCCCGGCGAAGGAAGCTGCATCTTCGTCGGACGGCGTCATGGTGCGGAATTTTCGGAGGGTGAAGACGGAGCCGTTCCTCCCGGTCCGGGGCTGGCTGTAAAGCACGGGGAAGCCCGTTGAAAGGGCGATGCTCACCGCCATGATGAGCATGACCGGGGAAAAGAGAAGAAGAAGAAAAAGGGAGAGAAGAATGTCCATCGCCCGGGAGTAGGCCCGGGGAGAGCGAGTTCGCAGGGTGATGTCGTAATAGGGGCCGAAAGACTGCAGAACGGAAAGGGGAATGCGGCGAAGGGAAAATTCCGCCGTTTCGCAGAGATATTTCACCTGGAAACCCCTTTTCATAAGGTCTTCCAGAACCCCGGCGAGGGGAGGGTTTTCCGGAAATCCAGGCTCGGTGAGCACAAGACCGGAGACGAAGGGGTGGAGGCGCAGCCCTTCATCGAGGGACTCTCCGTGGGGGGGGACAAAAGCGGCGGCGCAAATTTTACCCCTCGTTACCTCCGCTATTTCCCTGAAAAGAGGTTCCCAGTGGGTATTGCCCAGAATAAGGAGGTGCTCCGCCGGGAGAAAGCGGAGGAGAAGAAGGAGAAAGACGCTGTGAAGGAGGGGGAAAAGAAGCAGAAAAAACAGGAATGTGAGGACGATAGCTCTTCCGCCCAGGGGTTCATTGAAAAAATAGGAGAGGAAAAAGGATCCGAAAAGGGAGAGCAGCAGAGCCCCGACGCATGCGGCAGCCATGGAGGAAGGGCCGGTGTGGTCGGTGAAGTCGAAGCAGCGGAAGGAGTAGAGGGCGGTCAGGCTGATTCCCGTGAGAAGTGCCACGAAAAAGGAAGAGACGGGGGTGAAAAAAAGTAGCCCCCGGAAGATGATGGCGAGATCGAGAAAAAACAGGAGGAACTTGCCTTTGCGAAGATTGAGCAGGACAGTCGACATATAGGCTCCCATAATGTGAGGAAAGATAGTATAGATTATACACTGATAAAAAATCTATGTGCCGTTCGTTGAAAAGAGAGGAGAAATCGTACCCACCATCCGTCGGATGAGGAAGATTTCCGTCAACCAGGGAGCGGGGACCTGGGGCCCTCCCATCCGGTTTCTCACCCCTCCGGAGCTGACGGTTATCGATATCGTCCGGGAGTGATATCTCCAGAAAAGACAAAAAAGACAACAGGAAAGAAATTCTTTCCTGTTGTCTTTTTTTTATATTTTTTGATGTCCTTCAGCCGTAGCTTTCTAAAGAACGGTCCTGCTCAGGACTCTATCACTCTTTCGAGCAGCCTGAAGAAGAGATTTTGAGCTCGTTTCGACGCTGCTCCCGCTAGTACTCCCATGAAGAGGCAGCCCAGAAGCACGGCAACCGGTTTTTGCCGGAGAATCCTCCTGCAGTGGAGCATTGGTGGGGGAAGCTGAGGAAAAGCGGTGGATCGTCTCAGTTTTTCCTTCGCCGCTTCGACGGTCAGCATATCTTCCGACGGACGAACCATAGGATACCTCCCGCAAGGGCCAGGGTGACGATTCCGCAGAGGAAGAGGGCGGAGATCTGCGTCATGACGCCCAGCAGCCACAGATAAAGTACATTCAGAAAGAGCGTCAATGCCGCGAGAAACAGAATGCCGGCCAGAATCACCAGCACAACAGCGACTCCCAGTTTGACAACGCCCTTCCGGGCTGCGCGCACCTCGGCCTCAATAAGTTCAACGAGGGCGATTGCGAAATCGGACAGGGGAGTCAACATGACGGCCCTTACTTTTTACTGACGAGCCACCCGATGATGAATCCGACGCCCAGAGTGGTCATCAGGGACGCGATGGGTTTTTCCTCTACCTGGCGCTCTACCTGGCTGTACATCTTCTTTCCATGGTCCTGAATGTTCTCTGCGGCCTTCTGAAGATTGTCCATGAGTTTCTGGGCCTCTTCATCAAATCTCTTCTTGGCTGTGCTTAAAACATCCCCTGCCATGGATTCACCTGTGGAAGCCATTTTTTCCCAATCCTTCTGGAGTTGTGCGAAGTTTGCTTTCAGATCATCAATTTCTTTCTGAAGATTGCGTTCTGCCATGGTGTTCTCCTCCTTGTTTTTTCAGTGTTATTGCTATATCCGGGGCCTTCGGCCGAAGACGAAGAGCAGGATCGCTAGGACCAGTCCGACGACAAAGAGTATCCAGGCAATATGGACGGATGTTCCGGCGATGCCGGTGAAGCCGAGAACTGCGGCTATGAGCCCGATGATTAGAAATGTCGCTGCCCAGCGTATCATGATAATTCACCCTTTCGTGTCAAGCTACTGCGGCCGGGTCGTTGGAGTTTTACGTTGAAGTTTGCTTTTATATTTCCGTGTCAATTATACGATATGAGCTAAAATTCAACTTGGTCATATCATAACACTACGTATTCCTTGCGTCAAGATTCGCTCTCCTCGGCCGATTTTTGTACATCCCTTTCCGGGGGGTAGAGCTCCCGCAGACAGGCATCGCAGAGGGCCTGAAGGCTTGATACTGTTTTTTCCCCCGGCAGGCCGGAGGCATCGTAGGCCAGGGGAAGCTCTGTGCAG
>JALHFZ010000186.1 GCA_022837505.1 Synergistaceae bacterium | reverse complement strand
GCTCCCCCGCTCCAGGCGGCTCCGGACGGCGGGGAGAAAGACGGCGATGGAGGTGGCGATGGCAATCAGGGCGTAGACCGGGTCCTGAAAGGTGACCGGGGGCGTGATCCCCAGGACCAGGTCCCGGATCACGCCGCCGCCGACGGCGGTACACAGACCGAGGATGGCGACGCCAAAGATATCCATGCCCTTTTTCAGGCCGACCATCGCACCGGATGCAGCAAAGGCGATGGTGCCGATCAGTTCCAAAACGAAGAAAAGGGTCTCCGACATGTGGGCTTCCTGCTTTCTCTGTGGGATGGAAAAAAGGGAGGTGAAGCTTGACAAAAAAGGTCGGAGCAAGCGGTAAGCTTGCTCCGACGTGGTGGAGGAGGGTGGATTCGAACCACCGAAGCGTTAAGCAGCAGATTTACAGTCTGTCCCCTTTGGCCACTCGGGAACTCCTCCATATTCAGTTTGCGTCCCGTGACGATGGAGCTGGTGGACGGACTCGAACCCCCGACCTGCTGATTACAAATCAGCTGCTCTACCAACTGAGCTACACCAGCACTTAGCTCGTCCACAGCAACGGTTATTCTACCAGAAAGGAGTTTGGTTGTCAACCAGAAAAATCCGAAAATGCAGATTTTCTTTTGGGGAGGCAGTTACGAGGAGCGGGAGGATACGGACGGACCCGCTGCGGGATGTGCAGCGGGAGGCGCCGAAGGCGTGGTGCTGCCGGTGCGGCGGGGAGCTCTACCGCTGGGACCGGGCGGTGCCGACGGCGGCGGGGCCGCTGTGCGCCGGGTGCGCCTGGGAACGGAGACCTAGGGAGGCATCAGAGAAAAAAGAATGACCCTGTTGGAATTATCAAGCGAATACCGGGCCCATGCCCAGGTCCTGAAAGGACGCATTCGGGAGCTGGAGGCCCGTTTTCCGGACCTGCCGGAGGAGGAGCGCTGCCGCATGGCGGAGCGCATCCATATGCTCACCGCCATGTGGCGGGAGGCCAGGGACCTGGCCGTGCTGACCGAACGGTATTACGAGAGGGGGTATCGCCGCAATGCCAGATACACGTTATAGGCGGGGGCGGGCCTATGCGGCGGATATGGCGGTCTACGCCCGCAGTATGGCCTCCGACAACAGCGCGCAGCTCGACCGGGTGAAGCGGAACCTGGTCCGGGCCCTTCGGGAGGACGTAACGGCCCGGCAGCGGGAGTTCCTGCTGCTCTACTACGGCCAGGGCCTCAACATGCGGGAGATCGGGGAAAAGCTGGGGGTGGACAAGTCCACCGTCTCCCGGACGATCAAGCGTGGAGAGGCCCGGCTCCGGCGCTGCCTGCGCTACGGCGCAAAGGCGTTTTTGGAAGAGGAATAGGGCTTTGCCCCCGGTCCGGACCGCCCGGACCGGGGGCTTTTTCGGGCCGTTCCGCGGTTCGAACCGCATTTTCTACCGATAAGAGTGC
>JALHFZ010000185.1 GCA_022837505.1 Synergistaceae bacterium | reverse complement strand
TCGCCCTGACATCCTGCACGGCGTGGGCGGCAGCGCCGGAAGTTCCGCTGAAGGCAGCTGAACTGAGGGATTTCTCGAGCGTTCCTGCGCCGGTCAAGAGCAGCGTCGACCCAGCTTTTAAAGAAACGGCCTTTCCGCTCGATAAAGCTACAAACCTCAACGAGATGGAGGCGATCATTGGCACGCTCTCCCCTGCGCAGCGGGATGCCCTTCAGAAGAACCGCTTTCTGCTGCTGCCGAAACGCGCTCTGCGCACCTTTGACTCAGGGTTGAACGACGAGATGCTGAGCGACTTCGACGGCATCGGAGGGCAGGAGGACCCGGCATATCGCGAGCCTTGGAATTCCCGTTTCGTCGGGCCGGACGTTATCCTTCACGCTCTCCACACCTTCTTCTCCAAACGTCTGGAAGCAATGGAGGGGGGAGAAATGCTGGGAGCCGTCCAGTACATGTTGGAAGAGGTGTACGGGAACGCCAAAGCCCTTCGTTCCAAGGCCTCCGGGAAGAACGCCCCGCACTGGGAGCGCCTTCAGGCGCAGCTCGTCGTCCCGCTGGTGCTCGCCTTGAACTGCGACGAGAGTGCGGAGCCCACCTGGCAGGATCCTGATACCAAACCCGCCGCCGAAATTGATACTCTTCAGAACGCATTGAAGAAATTCAACAAGTACAAGGGCTCATTTTCGAAGACAACAGCCGAGGCCGTCGTCACAGAACTGAAGAGAATCTACGCAGCGGCGAAGACAGAGAAGGGGCTTCTGGGGCTGAGCCCCGCCTATAAGAGCGAAAACGTCGACTATACGCAGTTCACCCCCAGGGGGCACTACGAGAAGACCTCCCGCAGCCGCGCCTACTTTCGGTCCATGATCTGGCTCGGGCAGCTCGGCTGGAAGCCCGGGAGCGAAGAAGGGGCCGTTGACGCCCTTAATTTCGCCCTTGCCATGTCATACAAGGGAGCGAACGCCGGGGGCAAGCCGAAGCGGCCGGCAGAAGCCCCACCCATTCCCTTCACTTCCCCCCTTGAAGCATGGACGCGGATAATGGAGGTCTCCTGCTTTTTTGTTGGCTATCCTGACGCCGCAAGCTACCCGGAATGGCGAAAACTCCTTCTGGAAAAGGCTGGAGTCTCCTCCTTCACCCCTGACACCTGCGGCGACGCCGCTGTCGTCGAACGAATCCGGGAGGCGAGCGAACAGCTTGTCCCCTCAACACCCCATTTCAAAGCGCTCTTCTCCCCCGAGAGCACGGAGACATTCTGCGTCTTTCCCCAGCGATTCACCGTCCCCTGGGTCATCACTGACGAGTTGACCTACAAGTTTGGCGTCCGGGAGGATCTGCCAGTCCTTTTCTCCAGCCTCTGGGTGGCAGCTGTCACCGGGAACAAGTACGCGATGGAACTTGTTCCGAAACAGCTTCCGCTGAACCTTTCAGCCCTCCCGGCGGCCACCGACGAAGGTGCACCCGCACCCG
>JALHFZ010000074.1 GCA_022837505.1 Synergistaceae bacterium | reverse complement strand
AGGTCCCCTCGGGAATCGCAAAGGGTGAAAAGAAGGGGGCTGCATCCATCATGCGCTTCATTTCCTCATCGGAGAACTGGATCATCCCCACTTTTGTCTGTCCTGCATAGAGTTGGGAAACGGCGGAAGTCGGCAATCCTGAGGCAAGATAGCACGCGTCAATGAGGCCGTTCTGCAGAGCCTGTACAGAATCGTCGTACCCGAGGTGCTGGGGCTCGAAATCATCAAAGGTCATACCGTTGTATTCTTTGAGTATGATGGGAAGATAAAAAACCCCTCCGCCGGCAGCCGGGCCTACAGATACTCTCTTGCCCTTGAAATCAGCCAGAGTTTTGATGCCGGAATCCTCTCGGTACATCAGCTGGATCGCTTCAGGCCAAAGAGCGGTGACGAAACGGATATTCTTTATCTCTTTGCCCTTGTACATTTTTACACCCTGGTAGGCGTCTGCTGCGGGGACGCTTCCGCTTACTGCGAACTGCATCTCCTTATTCCGCAGCATTTCAAGATTCTCTGTACTGCCGCCTGAGGCCTGGGCGCTGAATTTAAAGCCCTGAGATTCAAGCTCCTGGTTAAAAACATTGGAAAGGATGACCCCCACCGGATAGAAGGTTCCTCCGGTCGAACCCGTCCCCATGCTCATGAATGTGACGGCTGAGGCGCTGCCCGTATAAAAAACCAAGGCAAGAACACATACAAGGACTCCAAGTATAAACTTTTTACCTTTCATAGTACCATTCTCCCTTCAGACATTAAATTTTTCGATCCTTAAATCGTTTATCAATTATATACTATATCACCCATGTCCACGCTCCGCAAAATTTTCCCCTGTAAGGTATAATGCTGGAAAAGCACAGTATAAACGATTTTTATAACGAGGTGACCTCTATGAACAAGGAAGACATCATCAGGCAATATGTTTGCACCCCCTCGAAGGTAGCCGTCGTCGGGGCCTCCCCTAAAGCCGAACGGCCGGTCTTTCGTGTGATGAACTATCTCGCGGGTGCCGGTTTTATCCTGTTTCCCGTCAATCCGACCTATGCCGGAGAGAAGATTCTGGGCCTTCCCTGCCTCTCCTCCCTGGCCGCCCTTCCGGAAGAGGTGGACGTGGTGGCCCTCTTTCTTTCTGCGAAGATGCAGGGAGAGGTAGCCGGGGAGATACGAAATCTCTCCTTCAAGCCTGTGATCTGGTTTCAGCCGGGAGCAGAAAACGCCGAGCTTGCCTCTCTTCTGAAGGCGGAGGGATACACCGTGATGGAGTCCGACTGCATGATGGCCGCCCGGATGGACAAGTGCCATTGAATTACAGAAAAGGTTTGCTTTGAAAATCATATTTGTTATATAATTATCGAAAAGGAAGTACTTTCTGCGTGAAGTTCCCAGATTCAGGCCGGAAACACCGATACGCGAGAGCTTTTATCCGTATCTCCTGGAGGTGTTCGGGTGTCCTCCGAAATCCCCTTTTATATGAGAGTCCGGTACGGCGACACCGACCAGATGGGTGTCGTCTATTACGCCAATTACCTCTACTGGTTCGAAGTCGGCCGGACGGAGTTCTGCCGCTTCCACGGAAAGAGCTATTCCCAATGGGAGGCCGAGGGCATTTTCCTTCCCGTAGTTGAAGCCCACTGCCGCTACAAACACCCCGCCCGCTATGAAGACGAGATCGCCATCTTCACGAAAGTCGGAGAACTGAAGGCCGGAAGCATGACCTTCGAGTGCCGCATAGAGAGAAAGGCCGACGGCAGACACCTGGCCGCCGGATGGACCCGTCATGCCTTCGTGGACAGGACGGGCAAAATTGTGCGTGGAGACAACCCCCTGCGCCGGTGGATCGAGTCGTTCGGGGGATGATGGAGGTGTTTCATACGGTGAGCACAAAAGCCATACTGCTTGGAAACGAGGCTATTGCCAGAGGAATAGTCGAGTCGGGGTGTCTTGTGGCGACGGCCTACCCCGGTACGCCCTCGTCGGAGATATTGCCCGCGGTGGCGAAATTCGCCGATGAACTTGCTTCGCCCATGGCGGTGGAGTGGGGGGTGAACGAGAAGGTCGCCTTCGAGATGGCCCTGGCGGCCTCCTTTACGGGGGTCCGGTCCTGCGCTGTAATGAAGCAGGTGGGGCTCAACGTGGCGGCTGACCCCTTCATGAGCGCTGCCCATTTCGACCTCAAGGGGGGAATGCTGCTCGTGACGGCGGACGATCCGGGCCCCCACAGTTCCCAGACGGAGCAGGACAGCCGCTATTTCGCCATGTTCGCCAAGGTCCCCTGCTTCGACCCCGCCACGGGAGCCGAGGCGAAGGAGATGGTCTTCGATGCCTTTGACCTGTCCGAACGGTTCGGCATCATCACCATGCTCAGGCCGAGCGTCCGGGTGAACCATTGCCGGCAGTCCGTGGATCTGGGTGAAATCCGCACCCGGGACGAAGAGGCGAAATTCGTGAAGGAGCCCTCCCGGTGGGTCTGTCTTCCCGCAAGCGTGAAGGTCAATCATCCGAGGCTGAACCGCAAGGTGGAGGATATCCGCACCGCCTTCGAGACGGAGTTTTCAAAGTACAACTACGAGGTGCCGGCGAAGAAGGAGAGCGTCCTCGGAATCGTCGCATCGGGGGTCTCCTTTTCCGTGGTCATGGACATGCTGAAAGGGTGGGGCCGGGAGGACGTCTCCGTTCTGAAGATCGGCACACCCCACCCCCTTCCCCTGAAGATGGTCACTGAGTTCATGGCGAGACAGCCGAAGGTGCTCTTCCTTGAGGAGACGTACCCTGTCATGGAGCTTCAGCTTCCCGACCGCACGGGCATCCTCGGCCGATGGAACGGCGTCGTTCCGGGGGCCGGAGAGCTGCTTCCCGAGGTGATCGCCTCAATTCTCGCCCCCCTTCTCGGAAGAGAGGCAGGGCCGGGGGGAGAGGATCCCCTTCTGAAACAGGCCCTCGAGGATCTGAAGGTGACCCCCCGGAGACCCATGCTCTGCCCCGGATGCCCCCATCGGGCGAGCTTCTTTTCCATCCGTCAGGCCCTGCCGAATGCGGTGAACCCCTCGGATATCGGATGCTACACCCTCGGAGTGAACCAGAAGGCGGTGGATGCCGTGGTGGATATGGGAGCGTCCGTCACCATGGGGTCGGGGTTCTACCTTGCCCACAAGGCATCGGGGACGGAGCGCCCTGTGGTGAGCACCATCGGCGACTCCACCTTCTTCCACATGGGCCTTCCGGGCCTCGCCAGCGCCGTCTACAACCGCCATTCCTTCGTCCTGGCCATCCTCGACAACAGCACCACGGCCATGACGGGAGGGCAGGCGAACCCCTCCGTGGGGACGAAGCTGCGGAAGGGGGATGAAGGCCGGAAGGTGGATATCGAGGGAGCCTGCCGGGGGTGCGGCGTCACCTTCGTGAAGACCCTCGAGGCCTACGACGTCCGGAAGGGAAAGGAAGTTATCGCCGAGGCGTGGGAATACGCCCGGGAGCGCCGGGAGCCCGCCGTGGTGATCTTCCGCCATCCCTGCATGCTCCTCCGGCCCGAGCAGTCCTCCATCCCGGTGCGGGTGGACCCCGGGAAGTGCATCGGGTGCAAATTCTGCATCAACTTCTTCAACTGCCCGGGGCTCGTCTTCAATGAAGAGACCAAAAAGGCCTTTATCGACGAGCGGTTCTGCGTCTCCTGCGGGGTCTGCGTCTCCGTATGCCCCCACGGGGCCATCGAGGCTGTTCAGGAGGAGGGGAGATAGCCATGCAGTACGTCATCGTGGGAATAGGCGGCCAGGGGATACTTTTCACCAGCAAGGTGCTGGGGAAGATCGCCCTCGACCGCGGAGCTGAGGCCATCGGCAGCGAGGTCCACGGCATGGCCCAGCGGGGCGGGTCCGTAGTGAGCCATTTCAAGATCGGGGACTATCAGAGCCCCCTCGTCCAGGCGGGGGAGGCGGACGTCCTGCTCGCCTTCGATCAGGGAGAGGGCATCCGGAACCTCCATTTTCTGAGGGACGGAGGTTCCCTCGTGGTGAATATCCACGACGAAAAGGCCTTCGAGAACCCGAATCTCCTTGAATATCTGAAAAAGCGTGGTATAAAAGTCCATTCAGTGAAGGGGTACGATCTTCTGCGGGAGCATATGGGAGGAAATTTCCTCTTTCTCAACGTGCTTCTGGCGGGGGCCATGTGTGCCTCGGGAGTCACCGACCTGGCCTTCGACGAAGTGGCAGCGGCGGTGAAGGAACTTTCCCCGGCGAAGTTCGAGGACGCCAATCGAAAGGTCCTTCAGCTCGGATACGAGGCCCATTAGAAGAAGAAATGAACGAGGCAGCAAAGAGCGGAAGCCCCCGGGGGCTTCCGCTCTGCAGAAGAAGAGGGCTGTCCCTCGCGGAGCTTCTGGTGACACTCCTTATATTATCGGTGCTTTTCGGAGGGGCAGCCCTCTCCTTTTCCTCTCTCGCCGGAGGACGCCCCTCACCACAGGAGGTGCGAAGGGAGGGGCAGTTCGCCGCACAGTGGCTGCAGAGGGTGTTTTATAAAGCCCTCCTGTCGGGAAGGTCCTTCGCCTTCCGGTTATCCCCCTCCGTGCCCCAGAGATACCTCAGGATTTACTGGAGCAACCCCACAGAGGTTGAGGTCTATGACGGCAAAGGGCAGGCGTGGTTCACAAATCACAGTTCCTCCCTGGCCTTCTGTACTTATTCACCCCTGTGGAATACCATCTCCCCGGCCTTTACTGTGGAAGTCGGTTCGTCTCCCGAGCAGCGGCGTCCTCTCCATTATATTGTCGTCTCCCCCTACTGTCGGGTTTCCTATCGGGAAGACCCTCCCCGGGATTGAAAGTCAGGCCCTTTCGAGGTATAAAAAGAGCGGAGTGCGGTTCCCTTACCTTTTCAGAACTCCACGACCCGAAATGGAGGTTTTTATATGGCGGCTGTGCCGAAACCATGGTGGAGAGAGACCATCGAAACAGTTCTGTGGGCCCTGGTCCTGGCCCTGATACTCCGGACCTTTGTAGTGCAGGCTTTTTGGATTCCCAGCGGCTCAATGATCCCGACCCTCGAAGTGGGGGACCGGGTGCTCGTGGCGAAATTCTGGTACTCCTTCACCGAGCCCAAGCGGGGGCAGCTCTTCGTCTTCAAGTACCCCGTGGATCCCAAGCGGGACTTCGTGAAGCGGATCATAGGCCTGCCGGGAGAGACCATCGAAATACGAAACGGCACGGTCTTCATAAACGGTCAGGCCCTCCGGGAGGAGTACGTGAAGAATCACGACACCTTCTCCCTGACTGCCGGGCCGATTTTCCCCGAGTCGCCGGTGAAGATTCCACCGAATATGTATTTCGCCATGGGGGACAACCGCCCCAATTCCCAGGACAGCCGGTTCTGGGGGTTCGTTCCCGAGCAGAACATCCGGGGGCCGGTCTTTTTCCGCTACTGGCCTCTGAGCAGGATCGGACTGGTGAAGTAAATGGGGCGTACCGTCTGGTTTCCCGGCCATATGGCCAAGGGAAAGCGCAAGCTTTCCGAGCTCGCCGGGAAGCTTGACGTGATCCTCGAGGTCCGGGATGCCCGGGCCCCGCTGCTGACGTCATCCCCTCTGACCGAAGAGCTCTCCCGTATCTGTCCTGTCGCCGTGGTTCTTTCCAAAAAGGACCTCGCCGACGACAAGGGGACTGCCCGATGGATTTCCTGGTTCACCTCCGCCGGGAAAAAGGCCTGGGCGATCAATTTGCTGAAGCCGAAGATGGAACCCATCCGGCGGGATCTGCTCCCCTACGGACCGCCCCACCGGGAGGTCCGCCTCGCCGTGGTGGGCATACCCAATGTGGGGAAATCCATGTTCCTCAATGCCCTCGTGGGGAAATCCAACGCCCCTGTGGGGGGGATCCCCGGCATCACCCGGGGGGTCTCCTGGTACAAGGGGAAGGGGTTCCTTGCGGTGGATACCCCGGGAATTCTCGATCCCCACGCAGGGGATGCTGTCCAGCGGCGCCTCGCCTGGCTCGGAGGGAGCAAGTCGGAGGTCATCGGGGGGTATGAGGTGATCGCCCTCGATCTCATCGACATGCTCAGAAGCCGCGGGCTGTGGAGGATGGTGGAGGAAAAATGGGGGGTGGCCGTACCAGACGGGGATTCCGGAGAGGACGTTCTCGAGAAGCTGGGTCGCCGCCTCGGATGCCTCGTCACCGGAGGAGAGGTTGACCTCACCGGGGCGGCCCGACGTTTCGTCGAGGCCTTCGTCTCGGGACGGCTCGGCCCCGTCACCCTCGAGCTGCCGGGGGAGAAGCCGTGGATCTGACAGGAGCGGGGCGGATCGCCGGGGTGGATGAGGCGGGCAGAGGCCCTCTCGCAGGGCCCGTGGTGGCCGCCGCGGCCATCCTTTCTCCCTTTCAGGAAGAAGATCTTAAAAGCCTCGGCCTCACCGATTCTAAAAAGCTCACCGACCGGCAGCGGGAGAAGATCTTCTGCCGCATGAACGCCCTCGGTGTCTGCTGGCGGGCCCAGGCGGCCTCTGCCGCCAGAATCGACAAAATGAATATCCTCCGGGCCACCCTCTGGGCCATGGCCCGGTGCGTCGCCCGCCTCCCCCTCCCCTTCGATCTGCTCATCGTCGACGGAACCTTTCCCGTCCCCGGAATGGCCTGCAGCCAGCGGGCCCTTCCCCGGGCTGACGCCCTCGTCCCCTCCGTATCGGCTGCCTCCGTGGCCGCCAAGGTCCTCCGGGACCGGATCATGGACCGGTACGGCGAGATGTTCCCCCTCTACGGCTTCTCCCGCCACAAGGGGTACCCCACGGCCGACCACCGCAAAGTCCTGTCCGAACACGGCCCCTGCCCGCTGCACCGCACGTCCTTCAAATGGAGCGCCCCCCGTGACCCCTGAGGGGATCGGAAGAATTCCCGGGACGTCCGTCCGCCCGGGAACCCCCCTTCCTCAAAGGGGCACTCTTCCCGGGATAAGCGACGGCGCCCGGGTCAATGGCTTTGTGGCCTCCCTTCAGGAGGACGGTTCCTATCTCGTTCGGATTGCCGGGCAGAATCTTCTTGCCCGGGCGAATCTGCCCCTTCTCGCGGGGCAGCACTTTCAGGGGATCTGGGATGCCTCGGGAGAGGTCCCCGTCCTCCGGCTCCTTGAGGGGGAGACGGCCCTTCTTGCCTCCCTCACTCCTTCAGACCGGGAGATGGCTTCGGCCCTTCTCTCCCGGGGGCTCCCCCTCGACAAGGGAGCCCTGGCTGCTCTCAAGAATGCCCTGACGGCAGCAGGGGGGAAAGCTCTCTCTCCGGGTGTTCTGGCCGAACTCTGGGCCCGGGGACTGCCTCTGACCGCCGAAAACGCGGAGATACTTTCGTGGTATCTCGCCAGGGATAAAAAAGAGGTCTCCGCCCTGTGGAAGCAGATCCGGGAGGAGATCCGCACCCGGGCACGGAAGGGAGAAAACCCCCTTGACGTGCTGAGGGCGCTTCTTGAGGGGGATGACGAGAAGGGGATGTTCCTCCGGGGGCAGTCCCTCCTCTCCCGCCCCAGCAGAGAAGGGGTGGACCCCTCCCTGCTCGCTCCGGCCTTTTTGCCTGCCGGCGGCGGAGAAGAGCCCCTTCTGGCCCGCCTGTCCGCCCGGATCCATTCGAAGGGGGAGCGGACCTTCTGGTCCCTTTCCTTCGATATGGAGGGGGAGGAGCTAGGATCCGTATGGGGAGAGGCGGAGAGCGACGGCCGTTCCCTTGCGGTGTCCCGGCTGAAGGAGAGGAGACCTTTGAAGCCCTCCGGTCGAAATACGGCGAGTTCCGCAGGGAACTCGAAGGCCTTTCCCTGGTCCTTCAGTCCCTTGTGATTGCCAAGGGCGAGAGGGTCAGGCCCCCCATGACCGGGGGGCTGGACATCACGGTATGACCGGAAAAGGCAGGAAACCCTTCGCTGCGGCAGCCCTGCGCTACGATGAAAAAAGGGATGACGCCCCGGCCGTGACGGCCTCGGGGAGAGGGGAGACGGCTGAGCGGATCGTGCGCCTTGCCCGGGAGTCGAACATCCCAGTGGTGGAGGACGCGGCCCTCGTCAGCGCCCTCCTCGTCCTCGAACTGGGGGAGGAGATCCCCCTCGGCCTCTACGAGGCGGTGGCGAAGATTCTTGCCATGCTCTACACCATCGATAAAGGAGACGCACCATGATCGCAGAACATCTTATACTCGGAAAACAGGGGGAGGAGATCGCCGCCTCCCGGCTGAAAGAACTCGGCTGGACCATTCTCGACCGGAATGTCTCCTTTCGGGGGGGAGAGCTTGACATCGTGGCCCTTGACGGAGACGAACTGGTGGTCGCCGAGGTCCGCACCCGCAGCGAGGGGTGGATGCAGCGGGGGGAGGAGTCCGTCGGCCCCCGGAAGCTCGGCCGTCTCGTCCTGGCGGGGCGGCAGTACGTGGACAGACGGGGTTGGCAGGGACCGTGGAGGATTGACATCCTCGCCGTCACCGTGGGCTCCGATGGATCCGCCGCCCTTGAACGCTTCGAGGATGTCACAGCGGGGGCCTATTTCTCATGAACCCCCTCTGGGGGATAACCCTCCGGGGGATCGAGGCGGTCCCCGTGGAGGTGGAGGTGGAGATCACCGGCGGATTATTCGCCATCTCCATCGTCGGCCTGCCCGACGCCTCGGTGAGGGAATCGAAGGAGCGTGTCCGGGCTGCCCTCCGCTCCCTCGGCCTTCCCGTCCGGGGGAGGGTCTCGGTGAACCTCGCTCCGGCCGATCTGCCGAAGGAAGGGGCCATCCTCGATCTCCCCATCGCCCTTGCCGTTGCCCGGGCCATGGGGAGCCTGCCGGATCTTCCCGATGGCCTGTACATGGGGGAGCTTGCTCTCGACGGAAGGCTCCGGGGGGTTCGGGGAGCCGTGGGGGCCGCCCTCCTCGCCCGGGAGAGGGGGTGCCCCCTCTACGTGCCGAAGGAGAACGCCCCGGAGGTCTCCCTCGTGCGGGGGTGCACCGCCTTCGGAGCGGATACCCTCGAGGAGCTTCTTGCCTCCCTCCGGGGAGAAAGGGAGCTTTCCCGGATCGAGGAGCATGCCCCTGAGGAGGGGGCGTTCCGCCCCTGCACCCCCGACTTCTCCGACATCCGCGGCCAGGCGGGGGCGAAGCGGGCCCTCGAGATCGCCGCTGCGGGGCACCACAACATCCTGCTCACCGGATCTCCGGGAAGCGGCAAGACCCTTCTTGCCCGGGCCCTCCGGAGCATCCTTCCCCCCCTCTCCCCCGAGGAGTTTCTCGAGGCTGCCCTTGTTCGGAGCACCCTTGGGATCCCCCTCGAGAGGGACATGCAGCCCCCCTTCCGGGCCGTCCATCATACGGCGAGCATCGCCGCCATCTGCGGCGGGGGCTCCACCCTCCGCCCGGGGGAGGTGAGCCTCGCCCACCGGGGAGTGCTCTTCCTCGACGAATTCCCCGAGTTTCGCCGGGATATCCTCGAAAGCCTGCGCCAGCCCCTGGAGGACGGCCATATCACCGTAAGCCGCGCCGCCGGCTCGGCCATCTACCCCAGCCGGGTCCTTCTGGCCGTTGCATGCAACCCCTGCCCCTGCGGGTGGATAGGCGACCCCGTGGAGCGGTGCATCTGTTCTCCCTCAGATCTGGAACGGTACCGCCGGAAGATATCCGGCCCCATTCTCGACCGGATCGACCTCCATGTGCCCGTCCCCCGTCTGCTGCCGGAGGAGCTGGTGGCTGTGGAGGGGGACGGAGGGGAGGGGAGCGAGGTCATCGCCGCAAGGGTAAAGGCCGCCCGGGAGATTCAGCGCACCCGCTGGGGGGAGAGCGGCTGCACCTGCAACGCCGAACTCCCCGAGCGGATGGTCAAGAAATCCCTCCTTCTCGATCTGAAGGTCCGCCCCTTTCTTGCCTCCATGGCCGGGCGGCTCCGCCTCTCGGGGAGGGGGATCAGCAGGGTGCTCAAAGTGGCCCGCACCATCGCCGACCTTGCGGCCAGTGAAAGGGTGGAGGTCTCCCACGTGGCGGAAGCCCTTGCCTACCGGGACGGAGGGGCTGCAGGATGAACCCTCTGCTTCGCTCCCTTCTTCTGCTTGCCTCCTCGGGAGCCTTCCCCCCGCCGGTCTGGAGCCGTTTTGAAGAACTCGGCCTTCCTCCCGAGGCCTTCTATCTCGAGGGGGAGAAGCTGTGGGAAGGGCTTGGCTGCTCTCCCCAGGTCATCAGCACCCTCCGCTCCCATGACAAAGGGGACTGGCCCGAGAGGGAGGCCGAGCGGGCGGCGAAGTCGGGCATCCGCCTTCTGACCTTCAAAGACCGCGCCTTTCCGGACAGGCTGAGGAACATCCCCTCTGCCCCCTGCCTTCT
>JALHFZ010000073.1 GCA_022837505.1 Synergistaceae bacterium | reverse complement strand
CCTATCTGTTAAGGAGAGGGATGTCAGATTTGTCCTGGTGTTTTTGAAATCCACTGTATCGAGCCATTTTCTATCAAATGTGGCGCTCATCCAGAGAGATCTACACGGAAAGAAAGTACCGGCGGATCCGCGGAAAACATCCATCTGGGCCGTGGTCGCCAGGCCTGCCCCCATGAGCTGCACTTCGTCCATGACCCACAGACAGTCGTTGTTCAAAAGGGCAAAATGGACAGGCCAGCGAAACCTGCTCATACCGTATCCACGGTTGAGGGCTCTGGAGAGCAGTTGGTCCTGCGTGCCTACCAGAATGGCTTCTTTTTCAGGGAAGTAGTCCCAGTCCCGGTCGACCTCTCCTCCCATAAGCTTGTAAACTCCTATGCGGCCCTGCTGAAGCAGGCCGCCCTCCTCCAGGCTGCCAATCCATTTCACAACTTCCGTACTGGTCTGCTCGACGAGAGTCCTCATGGGAAGGACATAAACAAGTCGCCGGGGGGTACCCGGTTCATCGCGAAGCCTCTTGAAAATCCACGCAAGGACAACGGATGCGGTCTTTCCCAATCCCGTAGGAATTTCGAGAATATCAGGCCAATTTTCTTCAGCAATTTTTTTCTGGTAAGGGATAGGAGGAAATCCAAGAGCAACGCGATAAAAATCCGTTATGTCAGAACAAAACGCCATTTCCCATCAATCCTCTCTCATGGGTACAGGTGCGTATGTCTGTCATCAATACTCTGCAAAAGCAGGCGAATCCGGATTGTTGTTCCTGAAACTTTTTTTCTCAGAATCTATTTTCGGTCATGGTATTTCACTCGGTCACCTTAAGCCCTTATCCGGTGCGAAAAACGTGAAATACTATTAATTCGTTGATCTTGCTGAATTTTTATCTGTGCAGAAGAAAAGCTGTATATTCAATGAAAACATCATTTTATGTTTTTCAGCATATCATTTTTAAGCTTCTATGACAAATAAAAATTTAATTTTTACATAGGCAAATAACGGAGAAAGTTTTGCTTGATCTTATTCAAAAAGATAGCGGCACAATTGTTCATGCCAAGGCTTGTTTTCGATCTTTGAACAAGTCCGCAAAAATGACTTTGTACATTTTTGAAACTTTCTCTAAGCTCCAAGCTGTCATCTGTTACACTTCACAAGCCATGCAAAAAGCCCCGGAGCGAAGAAACACCCGGGGCTTAGGATTCATTGTTTCGCTTTTAACCTCTATCCCCGTTTTCGCAGGAGGGCGAGGGGAGCCAGCATCAGAAGCAAGGCATATAGGCTGCCTACACCT
The DNA here is from genome assembly GCA_022837505.1 of Synergistaceae bacterium. Taxonomy (GTDB): domain Bacteria; phylum Synergistota; class Synergistia; order Synergistales; family Aminobacteriaceae; genus JALHFZ01. The sequence continues at coordinate 6,545 of JALHFZ010000073.1, read as the reverse complement.
GCGGAGCATCCTCCTCCGCCACCGCTGCCGCCGCCTACCTCGACTTCGAAGGCGCCGATGTCATATCCGCCTCCCTGGGGGCGAGAGATTCCCCGCTGGTCCACTGAGGGAGCTCCCGTCGAGGTCCCTGTATTGATCGCGGAGCTGCCGGAGAGAAGAGCCATGGTCTCCGTGGGGCCGCCGTTTGCTGCCAGGGGGCCGAGTTTCGGGTCTCCGGTAAATATATTGCTTCCCGGCGCATAGTCCCCATGGACAACACAGTAGGAGACAACGGGAAAAGACGTAGCGTCATCAGTTATCTCTCCATTGACGCCCCCCCAGAAGATGCTGTTGGTGACGGTGGGGGAACTGAAATCATTGTACATATTTCCGCCCTGGTTGTTCGCGATGTTCCCCGAGAAGGTGCAGTTCGTCACGATTGTCGGGGCAACCCAGTAGTTCTGCATTCCGCCGCCGTTGACGGTAGCTTTGTTGCCCGAGAAGGTGCAATTGGTCACCATGGGTTGTGATCCGATGTTGAACATGCCGCCGCCGTCCGCCGCTTCGTTCTCAATGAAGGTACAAGCGGTAACTTTGACATTGTTCGCAGCGTAAATTCCGCCGCCGCGGTCTCCCGCTTTGTTCTTGAAGAAGGTGCATCCGTCCACCTCTGGAACGGGACTGTTCATGGTGAATATTCCTCCGCCGCTGCCGGTCACGGCAAAATTGTTCTCGAAAATACATCTCTGGATGAGGGAAGCGCTCCCCTCGTTGAAGATGGCAGCTCCCCCGTTGTCGGCCCTATTCCCCGAGAAAAAACAATCCGAAACGGTCGACGTGCTGCCGTTCCCTATGTAGAGAGCCCCTCCACCCTGAAGGGCCCGGTTGCCGTAAAAGGAGCAGTTGCGTATTACGACGCCGCCCATGGGATTGAGAATTCCGCCGCCATTAGTGTTACTATCGCCCGCAGTGATGACGAACCCGTCGAGAACCGTTGCGGCATCGCACACCTGTGCCCTTATCACGTTCACACTGTTGGGTACGGCGATATGCGACGACACCCGGGTGATTCCGTCGGTATCTACTGTGTCGTTGAGACTGAGATCTCCCGTAAGAACGGTGACATTGGTCTTCCAGTTCCGCTGGTCCCGTGCCGTTTCCGTGCCGGCAAAACCACCGTACATTCCGACACCGAGTTTCATGGGAAAGAACTTCGTTTTCTCTGCTGTTGTGGAGGGACGGTATTTGCCCTTGGCGACCCAGAATTCGCTGCCTGCTGGTGCGGCCATAAGGGCATTTTGAAATTCCACCTCACTGAAGGCATTCGCCCAGGAAATTCCAGCTTTGGCACCTGCACCCAAAGGTGTCACGTAAAAGACCGCCCCCTCTGACGGAAGGGGAACAACCGCAAGAAATGAAAACGCCGCCAGCGCGCAGAGCAGGAACAGGGTCAATGAACCGTACCGTTTTCTCATGTCAGATCTCCCTTCTTCTTTGATGCTTGTTTCTTCTGAAATCCCTCTTTCGCTCAAAAACGGGCGATACCGCAATTGCGATGAGGAACTGACGAAAAGCCCTCTACCTGAAAGAATACTCCGAAGGATAGGCTATATGTAGAATAATACCAAAAGACAGTCTTTTAGAACATGCATTTTTATAAAATCAATGGGTAAAAGTTTATTGTGTTTAGATGAGTAGTGAGAAAACAGAAGCCCTCTGCAGAGAGCTCCCTTCAAGAAAATTAATTTTTGAAAAACCGGGCGAAGTCTTACGTAGAAAAATGCAATTCGTCAGGTCATCTTCGGAGGGCCTTGAAGCATATCGACCCCCGGTTTTCTTTATCTCAGGTTCACCTCTCGAATCGCGGCCAGTCGGCGAACTCGCCCCGGGAGAGGATTCCTCCCGCAAAGACGTACCGGGGCTGGACGGCGGCGATCTCCTCTCCGGTCAGGGGGGCGATGTTCCGGTCAAGGATCACCAGGTCGGCGAAGAAGCCGGGGGCGAGATGGCCGAGGCGGTCCTCCTGCCCCAACGCCCGGGCGGGGTTGGAGGTAAAGAGTGGGAGGGTTTCAGCCAGGGTGAACCGTTCTTCCGGGGCGAGGGTCTCCGTCCCATCCCGGGATGAGCGTTCCATGAGGTCCCGGAGGGCCTGCCAGGGGTTGACCGACTCCACGGGAGCGTCGCTTGAGGCACAGAGGACGAGCCCCTTCTTCCAGAGGGAGCGCCAGCGGTAGGCCCAGGGCATGCGCGCCTTCCCCAGGCGGCTCTCGGCCATGTTCAGATCGCTGGGGACGAAGGCGGGCTGGATGTCGCAGAAGAGCCCCAGGGCGGCCAGCCGTCTTCGCTGGTCGGGGCGGCAGACCATGAGGTGGTTGATCCTGTCCCGCAGGCGGGGGGGTCCGAACTCGCCGTCGAGGCGCTCGATGCACCGAAGTCCCTGGTCGAGGGCCCGGTCGCCGATGGCGTGGAGCAGGGTCTGAATGCCTTTCTCCCGGGCGGACCGGAGTTTTTCGTAGACTTCTTCGTCCGTCCAGTTGAGCCGCCCCTCCTCGAATTTATCGTCCCTGTAGGGGGAGGTGAGGGCGGCGGTACGCCCTCCGAGGCTGCCGTCGAGAAATATCTTGAGCCCCTGGTAGTGGACCCATCCGTCCCCGAAGCCAGTGGAGAGGGTGGGGGACGGAAGGGCGTCGTGATAGGAGAAGATGCGCAGGGGAAGGGACCCCTCCCGGCGCAGGTCCATATAGAGGGCGAGATCCTCCTCCATGCCGTAATCCAGAGCGCCGCAGGGGTGGGCGCAGGTGATCCCCCATGAGGCGAGCTCGAAGCAGGCTTTTTTGAGGGCGCTGCGGAGGGCGGGGCGGGAGAAGACATTTTGCTCCATGGCCCGGAGGGCGGGGATCCCCTCCCGTTCGAGGAGCACCCCCGTCTCGCTTTCGATGCCCGAAAGGGCCAGGGCCCTGCTGTCCGCCACGTTGACGTGGGTGCAGACCCGCTGCAGAAGAATAGGATGTGGAAGGCCCAGCCCGTCGAGGTCGCTCTTCGTTATGGAGCGCCCCTCGGGCCAGTGGGAGTCGTTGTAGTTCCACCCCCGGATCCACCGGTCGGGAGGAAGTTTTTCCGCCCCGTCTTTCACGAGGGAGAGGACCTCCGGAAGGGTTCGGGCGGGTGAGAGGTCGAGGAGGGTTTGCTGCTTCGCCCAGGTGGCGAGGTGGATGTGGCTGTCCGTGATGCCCGGAAGGACCGATTCCCCTTCGAGACAAAGCTCCCGGCAGGTCCTTCCTGCGGCGGAGCGGACTTCCTCCTCGGGGCCGGCGGCAGCGATGAAGCCACCGGAGATCAAGAGGGCGTTCTTCTGAAGAAAGGCGCTTCCGTTCCAGAGGGTTCCTCCGGTGATGAGCAGACTGTCCATGGGTACAACTCCCTGAAGAAAGATAGGTGCGGCACTGCCGCCTCCATTATAGCCTCAGAGAGCCCTTCCCTTCACGAAGAGAGGACGGGGAGGTTCGAGAGATCCTCGAGGCGCACCCCCGAATGGCTGTCCCGCCGGGGGCGCCACTCCTTCTCCCCCAAGAGGAGGGCAGGCCGGAGAAGCTGACGCCCCGCCTCCCGGTTGAGCCGGTCCGCCACCCGGGAGAGGGCCGTCGACCGGTCGTCAAAGGGGTCGAAGAGACTGAGCTGAAAGGTCTCGGCGGAGGAGAGCTCCAGCAGAGTGACCTCCCCCCGGACATAGTCGTACCCCTCCCGGTAGATCATGGCAAGCCCCTCCACGGCGGAGCGGATGAGCCTGATGTCGCTCTCTGTAGGCATACCGAGGGGGATTTCCGCCGTCCTTCCGTACCACGGGTCGCGGAAGCGGCTCGTGCCGATATGGACGGTCAGCCGGGAGGCCCGGGACTTCTGGGCCCGGAGCCTGCGCCCCGCCGTGAGGGCAAACTCCGTCACCGCCTCGGCCAGGGGGGAGAACTCCCTCAGGGGGACGGCAAAGGTCCGGGAGGACTGAATGGATTTCTGGGGCTTCTCCGCCTCCTCGATGGGGATGCACCGGATTCCCCGCAGCTCCCAGACCGTGCGCAGCCCCCGAACGCCCATCCGTTTCTCCACCCAGTCATCCTTTGCGTCCCGGAGGCGGAGGACCGTGGTGATCCCCCGCTTCTTCAGGGCATCCCCCCACCGCCGGCCGATTCCCCAGACATCGTCCACGGGGAAGGCGGAGAGAAAATCGTCCAGGTTCTCTCCCGGCAGGAGGGTGCGGACCCCCTCCTTCACCCGATCCTTCTTGGCCCGCTCCGCCCCCAGCTTCGCCAGGGTTTTCGTGGGGGCTATCCCCACGGAGAGGGGGATCCCCGTCTCCCGAAGGACCGTGCCCCGGAGGGCAGCTCCCCAGCAGAAGGGGTCGTCCATCCCCGAGGGGGGAAGCTCGAGGAAGGCCTCGTCGATGGAATAGACCTCCATGGAGGGGGTGAACCTTCCCAGCACGGCCATCACCCGGGAGGAGACCTCCTCGTAGAGCTGAAAATTGCTGGAGAATACGGCGGTGCAGTGCTGCTCGAGAAGGGGGCGGACCCGGAAAAAGGGCTCCCCCATCTTCACCCCCAGGGCCTTCACCTCATTCGACCGGGCGATGACGATTCCGTCGTTGCTTGAGAGGACCACCACCGGACGGCCCTCGAGATCCGGGCGGAAGAGCCGCTCGCAGGAGACGAAAAAATTGTTGCAGTCGCAGAGGGCGAGCAGCTCCCTGGTCTTTCTCAGACCGGATCCTGAATGACCCATGTCACCACGCCCCACACCCGGGAGGAGTCGAACCGGGTTCCCAGGGTGGCCAGCCGCAGCCCCCTTTCGGTGGAGAGCACCGCCTTTCTCCCCTCCGTGGGGGGAACAGCCCGGTCCACCACGAGGATGGACCCGGGGGCGTCGGCGCTTCGAAGAAGAAAGGTGGAGGAGGGCCTCGGGAGGAGCATATCCAGAAGGCGGGCGGCGGAACTGCTCTGAATTTCGTTGCTCCTGGTCATATGGACAGCCATGAAAAACACTCTCCTTTTGATAACTGGATGATATTTAGGTAACACACAGTTTTCTCAGGAGAGTATAGAAGGTTACTATGAGGATGTCAATAACTCTATGGCAAACTTTAAGATATCTTTTTTTCCTTTCGCCTCGGCTGATCCGGGAGCGCGGATAGGGTCAGTCCTGCCCGGAGATTTCAAGACCGGCCATAACCTTGTCCGCCAACTGGCGGACGTCACCGGCGCATCAGCCCCCTTTGGGATTTTTAAGGGCGCACCGGCATGTGCCCGCCCTTTTCTCTGCGAGAATACGTTCCAGTATGGTGGACCTGCCGTGACGCCGGACATCCCTTTCGATGTCGGCGGCGGTGTAGCCGAAGCAGTAGCAGACGAGCTCGTCCATCGGTCTTCCCCCCTGATTTTTCTGGTGATTTTCGAGGCCGGGCCTTTCCGGCGAAGAACACAAAAAGTACGCAACAGCAAGGCTTTTGATGCTGAACCCTGACAGATTTTACTCGAAAATCGTCAGAACCTTCGCCATAACCTCCTTCAGTATTTCCGGAGGAACTTCCCCGATCTTTTTCCCCCTCCTGGCCCTGAGATCGAGGGAACGGGGCTGATCGCACCGGATGATCCCCGTCGTCTCCCTTACCGAAAGAGTCACCGCGAAGCCGTTTCTCCGGGCGAACTCTCCTCCGGAGGTAATGGGCAGCACGACGGGCACGCCCGTCACTCTGTTGAACTCCTCGGGAGAAAGGATGAGCACGGGACGGAAACCATTCTGCTCATGGCCGGAGGCGGGGTCCGGGGAGACCGAATAGATGTCGCCGCGCTTCACAGCAGTTCCCTTCCGGCCGCGGGAGCGTCAAGCCATTCCTTATCTTCTTCCTCCCGGCAAGAAAAATCTGAAGCGGCGAGAAGACCGGACAGGGTATATTTCGGACGATGGGGTTCGATGACGAGCCGCCCCTCCTCGAGGGTCAGCCGGACGGAAGAATCAGGCCCGAGGTCGAGCTGGGCCAGAAGGGCCGGGGAGATGGTCAGCATCACCGAGCCTCCCACTTTACGCAGGGTTGTGACGGTCATTTTCTCTGCTCCTCCCGTTTTTTCTGAAGAATAAATTATATATAAGTATAATTTAAGCGGAATCTCCCGTCAATCGGGAAAGAAGCGCAGGTTGTGAACTTTGTATAATTTCACCCCGTTACAAAAAAGTGCTTCTCCGCTGTGAAGTGTGTTCTTCCGGAAGAGCATCAAAAAGGTTGAAATTCTCATGGATTCCATCCACTGCGAAGGGGGCCATTTTTTCCCCGGGAGCCGATCCGGCCAATTGTGTCCTGCAGCTGAGAGCGGAGGGTTTCAGATCACGATAAGGGCGGCAAACCCAGCTCTCTCAGAAAAGTATTGTGTTTCTCCCGCGCCTCCTCAATGCTCTGTGTCAGCGCAAGCAGATCGGCGTTGACCGCCTGCAGATCTATCGTCTCCTCTGGTTTCTGCGTGCTGATGTAGCGCGTGATATTCAGATTGAAGCCGTTTTCTTCTATCTCCTCCATCGATACA
>JALHFZ010000072.1 GCA_022837505.1 Synergistaceae bacterium | reverse complement strand
GACCGTTTTGCCCTTGATGATGACGCTGAAATGAAGGTGGCAGCAGGTGGTCCGGCCGGTGCGGCCGACCTTCGCGATGGGCTGCCCCTGCTGTACCCATGTTCCCTTTTTCACAGTGTTGGCGCTGTTGTGGCTGTACCGGGTGAGCATCCCGTCCCCGTGGTCGATAGTGACTGTCTTTCCGAAGCCCCGGATGACCCCGGAGAAGACGACCTTTCCGGACCGGGCAGCAAGGATGGCGGTCCCATTCGGCGCCGGAATATCCACTCCGTCGTGAAGGCGCCCCCGCCGTTTGCCGTAGGGGGAGCTGATCCTCCCCTCGAGGGGGCGGAGAAAGGCTTTTTCGGAAGCTGTGGAGGGAGCTTTCTTTATCTGGACCGGAGGAGGGAGGGTGATTTTTTCTTCCTGCTTCAGCAGGGGAAGGATGGTCTCGCCCCTCTGGCGGGCGCGGGTTTCCGCGAGGGTGGTGACGAGTTGGGATTCGCTTCTCGGAATGAGAATTTTTCCCCCGGCCGGAAGAGGCTCTTCTCGGGAGGAAAGTTCGTTGGCCCGTTCTATCGTCTTCGGTGAGACGCCGTAGCGTCCTGCGATGAAGGCCAGGGATTCCCCCGAACGGACGGAATGTTCTATCCAGGGCAGAGGTGCGGCGGAACAGGGGAGAGAAAGAAGAAAGAGAAAACAGGGAAGAAGAAAAATACTTTTCCTGATGGAAAAAGGCATGAATGCGCCCCCTTCTATTGGCTGAAAAGCCCACAGGGGCTATCCTACCCAAGAGGGAGCCGCTTCTTCTGGTCAGTAAAACTACGTAAAAACAGGAGGAATTTATCCTCCAGATGAGTCAGAAGAACTTTTTCAGGTCGAAAATGAAGAAAACGACAGTGTGAAAATGATAAAATGGCGAAGAAAAAAGGCGGGAAGGCAGGATCTTCCCGCATTCAGGAGGAACCTATGGAAAATATCGTCATACCCCCCGAGCTCGAGCCGGTCATCGCCTTTCACGGCCATTTCTGCCCCGGGGTGCTCATCGGATGGAGGGCCGCCCGACTGGCCCTGAAGCTTCTGGAGGTCCCCCGGGACCGGGATGAGGAGCTCGTGGCCATCGCCGAAAACGACGCCTGCGGCGTGGATGCCGTCCAGTACGTCCTCGGCTGCACCTTCGGCAAGGGGAACCTTCTCTTTCGGGACTGGGGAAAACAGGCCTTCACGGTCTTCCGGCGATCCGACGGCAAGGGAGTTCGCATGGTTCTGAATGCCCCGGACCGTGAACTGACCCGGGAGGAATCGGCTCACCGTATGCTGGAAGAAAGGGACGAAGCCCTCTTCACGATCATGGAACCCCGGGAGCCCATCCCCGAGATGGCCAAAATAAGGTCATCCGGCTTCTGCAGCCTCTGCGGCGAGCGGGTCATGGAGACGCGCCTTGAACAGCTTGAGGACGGCCGGATGGTCTGCATCCCCTGCGGAGAAAAAGAAAGGGCCTGAGGAAAAGCTGCGGGGCAGAAATTCAGCTTTTCAAAAGGGGAGGGAATTCCCCCCGGAAGGGGGAGTTCCCTCCCCTTTTTTCTTGAAAAATCGGGGTTTTTATTTCTCCGTCCGGATGATGCAGCAGTCATCTCCGTCGAGGGTGTTTTTATCATGGACGCACCGGTAGCCTTTTCCGTAGGCGGAGGGCTACGGAAAAGAGGGAAGTCCCCCGCACCCCCTCCGGTATCCGGGGGTATTTTGTCCTTCCTGTGAATTCTATGGTCTTCATTGCAAGGAATGTATTGCCACGGGATAGAAGCATCCGTTACAATGAAGATCAAGTTATATGAATTATACAGAAAACTAATGAAGCCATTCTCACTTTTGGAGGTGGGCACTATGACGGAAGATGTTAGGATCACTTCTCCGACCTTTCAGATCGATCGGCCGGGGGTAAAGGCCCAATGGATCGGCTTTTTCCTCTGGCTCGGGGTGACCTTTGCCGCTTCAGCCATCGGGGGGTATGCTTCAGTCAACGCCCGGAACTTTTACAGTGAGCTGGTAAAACCCGGCTGGTTTCCGCCGGGGTCGGTCTTCGGTCCCGTCTGGATGGTGCTCTACACCATGATGGGTATTGCTGCATGGCTTGTCTGGCGGAGGGGAGGCTTCCGCCATGCGTCCACAGCCCTCTGGATCTACCTTGTGCAGCTGGCGGTGAATGCACTCTGGAGCTGGACCTATTTTCAGTGGGAGAGCGGTCTCCTCTCCTTCGCTGTTATAGTCCTCCTGTGGGTTCTCATTCTCATGACCATTTTCGCCTTCCGGAAAATCCGCCCCCTCGCGGCGGCCCTTCTGGTTCCCTATCTCCTCTGGGTCAGCTTCGCGGCAGTGCTCAACTTCATTACATGGAGGCTGAACCCGACGATCCTGGGATAAGGGAAAGATAAAAAAACGCCGGGGGGAAATTTCCCTCCGGCGTAGAAGATCCCCCCCTTTCCGCGGCTCATCTCCTTTTCGGTGAATCCGAAGAAGAGATATTCCTCGCCGTCCCCTATCCATGAAGGGGAGAGGGCGCTGATCCTGTCGGAGGTGATCCGGGTGGTGGTTCCTTCGCCGGGAAGATACAGGAAGAGAGCCCCAATCAGGCCGTCGCCGCTCTTCTGCCACCCTCCCGTATCCTCCACCTCGCCGTCGAAAAGCCATTTGTTTCCGTCGGGAGAGACGGAGAAATGAATTGCGCTGGAGGGCATTGCCTCGCCGATGACCTCCGATAGTTTCCGCATCTCTGCGACCTTTCCGTCGCTGAGGTCGATACGGTAGAGGTTATCAAGGTCGTGACAGTAGACCGATTCTCCGTCGGCGCTCCAGAAGGGGGAGTAGACCCCGAGCAGCTCAGGGGCGAGCTGGTGAAATTTGCCGTCCCCGGGAGAATAGTGGCCGATCCCCCAATTGGATTCTTTTTCGACCCAATAATTGAAGATCAGGGCTTTTCCGTCGGGAGACCAGCGGGGGCCGTAGTTGTTGTTCCCCGGAATGGATTTCGGCACGGATCTCTTTTTGGCCTTGATATTGAAAAGGGCAATTTCTCTTCCGTGATCTTTTTCCGTAGTGAGGGTGAAGGCACAATACATTCCGTCCGGGGAGATCTCGGGGTCGTAGCCTGCGGAGAGTTGTACGGGCTTCGCGCCGGCCGTATCGGTCAGGAGGATGGTATCGCCTCTGGAGAAGATCACCGGAGAGGGGGTTTCCCCGGCGGCCGAAGGGGGAAGTGAAAGAAAGAGAAAGCACCCGAGGAGGAGCAGAAGAAGGAAAGGGGGAGCGGAGAAATTCCGTTGCTCTGTCATGGTCTGTTACCTCCCTGCATTATTTTTTCATAAAAAAATACCGGCAAAGATTTTGTACTCCCGCCGGAGTGTTCTCTTCATTTATAATATCATGGATATTCGGATGATAAACCCCGGAATATTCATCGGAAGGAGAACACCATGAGAGAGCTGCTGCGCCGTTTTGTCCCCCTGCTGCTCCTCTTTGCAGGGGTGGCCCTCGCCTTCTGGTCCCCCTCTTCGGTGACGGAGATCCGCCCTTTAACGCCGGAGGAGGAGCTGAAGCCGGGAGGGAGGGCTTTTTCGCTGGAAAAAGAGGAAGAAGCCGCACTATCCGAGGCCCTTTCGTCTGGGGTCATTGTGGATGATGTGTCTTACTTATCCACACAAAAAGTTTCCTTCCTTGCCGCTCCCCTGAAGGAGCATTCCCTGCTGAGAGGGGTCTTTCGGGCGGGAGAAAAACTTCTTGATGTCCGGATTCATCCATCCTGGGATATGAAAGGCCTTCCCGGAGAGGTCCGCTTTCCCTTCCGGAGATGGCTGTGGATTGCCCCTCTTCTTGCCCTTGCAGTCTACATCTATCTTCCCCGGGCCCCGGCCGTACCGGGTGCCTTCCGTTACATTCGGTCCCGCTCCGTTCTGGTGCCCGACTTTCTGGCCTTTTTCCTGGCCCTCTTTTTCTGGGGGCTGCCCTTTCTCCTCTCCTCAGCTCACGGGTGGGGGTATCCCCTGGGAGGGGGAAATATTCTCGCCCCCCTGATGTTCTGGATCCCCGGTTCACTCGCCCTTCTTCTGCTTTTTCTCACCGCCCGCTATGGGACCCTTCAGATTGCTTCCGAAGAGGGCGGCCTCCGCTGGAGGACCCTCACGGGGTGGAAGTTTCTTCCCTATGGGGAGATGAAGACCGTGACGCTGAAAAGGGAGAAGCCGAAAAAATTATCGGCCCTGATGCGCCTTGCCTCTCTTTTTCCCGGAGGATGGCGGCTGGTTGGCCCGACCATCGCCATGGAGGGGAACACAGGACGGACGCTCACCCTTGCAATGAAGGACGGAAAGAAATATTCGCTTTGGATTGATTATCTGGAGGAGGAGGGGGCAACCCGTCTCCCCGCACTGATAGCGGAGGGGCGCAAGAAAGGAAAAGTCTAGGAGATCAGGGAAAACCGTTCCTCCCGGAAGAGGCGGAGGCAGGCGTCCACCACATCTTCATCGAGGCCCGTTCCCCGAAGGCGCTCGATCTCCGTGAGCCCCGCTTCCAGGCCCAGGGCGGGGCGGTAGGGACGGTAGGAGGCCATGGCGTCCACGATGTCCGCCACGGCGATGATCCGTGCCTCGGGAAGGATCTGGTCTCCCGTGAGCCCGTCGGGGTAGCCTGTGCCGTCCATGCGCTCATGGTGCTGGCCGACGATGTCGTGGAGGGGCCAGGGAAGGTGGATTTTGCTGAGGATAACCGCTCCGGCCCGGGAGTGGCCCTTGATGAGCTCGAACTCGAGGGGGGAGAGCTTTCCCGGTTTGCTCAGGATTTCACCGGGCACCTCGATCTTGCCTATGTCGTGGACGAGGGAGGCCTGCTCAACCCCCTTCACGAAGGAGGGGGAATACCCCATCTCCGCAGCGATGGCCTTCGCGAGCCGGGCAACCTGGCGCTGATGGCCGGAGGTGTAGGGGTCCTTGGCCTCCGTGGCGGAGGCGAGGACGTCGATGGTCTCGCTGAAGATGCGCTCCATCCGGGTGAGATTCTCGGCGAGGGTGGTCTGGACGAGTTTCGACTCGGTGATGTCCTGCCCAACGGCGTGAAATTCCTTCCCTCCACCGGGGTGCTCCGTAAAGAGCCGGATCGTCCAGCGGTGCCACCGGTTTGAACCGTCCCCTCCTACGACGGGAATTTCCGCCGTGGCGGCAGGCCGGGAGGGAGAAAGGGCTTTCAGGTGGGCTCTCAGGGACTCAAGGGAGATCTCGCTGAGGAATTCAAAGCAGGAAATCCCCATAAGCTCCTCGGGAGAGTGGGAGGCGAAGGCGCAGAATTCCCTGTTGACGAAGGAGAACCGCCCCTCTTCATCGAAGGAGCAGACCATGGCGGGGATGTCCTCCACTAGACAGCGGTACCGTTCCTCGCTGACCCGCAGCCGGTTTTCCGCCTGCTTCATCTGGGTCTGGTCCATGTAGATACTGTAGCACCCCACCCGTTTCCCCTTCAAAATGATGGGGAAGGCCGTCCCCTTCACGTGGATATGGTCTCCGTTCTTCCGTCTTCTGGCTCCCTCGAAGAAAATTGTCTCTCCGGCGACAACCCGGTTAGTATTTGACAGGGCATCCTCGAGGGTCTCGGGGAGGGCGATGAGATCATCAATGAATCTCCCCCTCATCTCTTCCGGGGAATAGCCGAAGATATCCTTGGAGGCCCGGTTTGCCGAGATAATTCTGCCGTCGAGGCTGCTGTGGTGGATGGCGAGGGGGGCATGGGAGAAAAGCTGGGCGAGGAAGGCCGACTTCACCTCGAGATTGGTCTCGGTGCGCCGTATGTCCGATATGTCGTGGATGATGGAACAGAGCACCCTCTGCTCATTCCAGTTCAGAAGGGTGCTGAAGACCTCCACTTCGCAGACTGCTCCGGATTTTTTCCGGTGGCAAAAGCGGAAATTTCCCCGGTGCTTCGCCGCCGCCTCCTCCATCCGCTTCAGAACCTCCTCCTTGGGGAGGGTGTTCAGATCGAAGATTCTCTTTTTGAGAAGCTCCTCCGGAGGATATCCGTAAAAATTGACGGCAGCCTCGTTTGCCTCAATAATGGCACCCGTCTCGGGGTCTATGAGAAGCATGAGGGAGCCGTTTTCGTAAAAAAGGTTCGAAAAAAGAAGCATCAGCTCTTTTTCCCTTCCCTTCTCTTCAACGGTGGAAAACGGGAATCGAGTCATTCTCTCTTCCTCCAGATCCTGGGGAGTTTCCCTATTGGAAATATCTCGTACAATGGGATTGTACCAGACAAAGGCATGGTCTGTCGGGCCTTGGGAACCACTCTTCCCCCGTCTCAGGTTCCCTGAAGGGGGCGGAAGAGGATGAAACCGTCCCGGAGGGGCATAATAGAGGGGGGGGTGAGGAAAATGGAAAAGGCCGGGCGGAAAAGAGGGGTCTCCTTCCGGGGAGCCCTCCTCGTCCTCGGAGGGGTCTTCGCCATCCTTGCCGGAGGGAAACTCGTCTTCGATATGAATATCGTGGTGCTCCTCCTGGCGAGCGGACTCTTCACCACGGCTCTCTTCCGGGGGGTCTACGGCTTTTCCCTGGCCGATCTTTTCAGCAGAGGGGTGGCTCCCCTCCTCGGCCGCTCCTCCGGAGCCCTCGCCATCCTCCTCAGCGTCGGCCCCCTCATCGCCGCATGGATCATGGCGGGAACCATCCCCTACCTCGTCTGGTCAGGCCTTCGCCTTCTCTCTCCGGCGGTCTTTCTCCCCTCGGTCTTCCTTATCTGTTCCCTGGCCTCCCTGCTCACCGGCACATCCTGGGGGACCGCCGGGACCTTCGGCATCGCCTTCATGGCCATCGCCGAGGGGCTCGGCATACCCGCTCCGGTCACTGCGGGGGCCATCGTAGGAGGGGCCTATTTCGGCGACAAGCTCAGCCCCGTCAGCGACACCACGGTGCTCGCCGCCGCCGTTGCTGAGGTGGACGTGGTGGACCATATCCGCGGGATGCTCTGGACCACCCTCCCCGGTTTTTTCCTCTCCCTCGGCCTCTACGCCCTTATCGGGGGTTCCCCGGGGGAAAATCTGAAGGGAGATCTCATGAGCTCCATGATCTCCTCCCTCCAGGGGGCCTTCCGGATGACCCCTCTCCTTCTTCTCCCGCCGATCCTTCTGCTGGTGCTGGCATGGAGGCGCCATTCCATCTTTCTCGTCCTCTGGGTGGCCGTCCTCTCGGCCCTCCCCTTCGCCCTCTACCAGGGGTATACCCCGGGGGAGATCCTCCGGGCCCTGGCCGCCGGACCGCGGGTCGTCACAGGGTCTGCCTCCCTCGACGAACTTATGGGCCGGGGGGGCCTCCTCTTCATGGGGGGTGTGGCGGCGGTGGTCTCCGTCTGCTTTCTCTTTGCCGGACAGCTTGAGATTACCGGGGTCTTCCGGGCGGTCAGCCGGAAGCTGCAGGATTCCTTCATCGGCCTCAGCAGGGGGAGGTTCGTCCTCGCCGTCTCCCTTTCAGGCCTGTTGGTGAGCATCTCCACGGGGAACTCCTACCTCAGCGAGATCATCCCGGGCACCATGTTCCTGGGGATGGCCGACTCCCTGAACGTCTCAAGAAGGGTCCTCTCCCGCACCCTCGAGGATTCGGGGACCATGATAGTCCCCCTCGTTCCCTGGTCCGCCGCGGGGATATATCTCTCCTCGGTCCTCGGCGTCCCCGTGGCCGCCTACGCCCCCTGGGCTTTGCTGTGTTATCTCGGCGTGGTCACCGCCTGGATCTACGCCCTTACGGAGACGGCCCTCTGGCCGTCGGAGAAAAAAGGAAAGGAGGAATAGAAGGATGGATATCCGGATCAAGCGGGTCTACGAGCCCGCCGAAGAAGAGGACGGATGCCGCATCCTCGTGGACCGTCTCTGGCCCCGGGGTTTGACGAAGGAGAAGGTGAAGGCCGATCTCTGGCTGAAGGAAGCGGCTCCGAGCACGGAGCTGCGGAAGGAATTTCACCACGACCCGGAAAAGTTCGGGGAATTCAAAAAAGAATATAGGGCTGAACTCGAGGAGAAGCCGGATCTGCTGAAGACCCTGCTGGAGGAGTGCGGAAAGGGGCGGATCACCCTCCTCTACGGCGCGAAGGACGAAAAGAACAACCAGGCCGTGGTGCTGAGGGACTGGCTCCTCTCCCGGTCGGGAAAGAAAAAGTAGGGGATTTCCGGGAAAATGCAGGAAGAGCCTCAGAGATCTTGCCCCTGGGGCAAGACCTCTGAGGCTGTCATGCCTTGGGAGGGGTTTTTTTGATGTATTTCCCGATCTCTTCGAGGGAGAGGCGGGTGAGCTCAGGAGCGGGAAGGAGGGAGAGAAGCTCCCACCCCATATCGAGGGACTGGCCGATCTCCCGGTTCTCCTCGGCACCCTGGTTGAGAAAGGTATGCTCGAAGGCGTCGCCGAAGGCCAGGGAGGCCTTGTCCGCCTTGCTTACCTCGTCCTCCCCGACGACCCCTGCCAGGGCCCGGACCTCGTTCACCCGGCTGTAGGAGGCGAAGAGCTGCCCGGCGAGTCCGGGGTGGTCCTCCCGGGTGTACCCCTTTCCGATGCCGTCCTTCATGAGGCGGGAGAGGCTCGGCAGAATCTCCACGGGGGGGTAGATACCCCGGGCTTCGAGGTCCCTCGAGAGGACGATCTGCCCCTCGGTGATGAACCCCGTGAGGTCGGGGATGGGGTGGGTGATGTCGTCGTTCGGCATGGTGAGGATGGGGATCTGGGTGACGCTTCCCCTCCCCGAGCGGAGCACCCCCGCCCGTTCGTAGAGGGAGGCGAGGTCGCTGTAGAGATAGGCGGGGTACCCCTTTCTGCTGGGGACCTCCCCCCGGGCCACGGAGAGCTCCCGGAGGGCCTCACAGTAGCTCGTCATGTCCGTCATAATGACGAGGACGTGCATGCCCAGGTCGAAGGCGAGGTATTCCGCCGCCGTGAGGGCGAACCGGGGGGTGGCGATCCGTTCGATGACCGGGTCGTCGGCGAGGTTGAGAAAGAGCAGGAGGTTCCGCCCCTGCCCCCGGGCGGAGAGGCGGCTCGCGAAGTAGGCGGCGTCGTCGTGCTTTATGCCCACGCCGGCGAAGACCACTGCGAAGTTCTCCGCCCCCACGAGCTTTGACTGGGTGGCGATCTGCACGGCCAGCTGGTTGTGGGGAAGGCCGTTCCCCGAGAAGATGGGCAGCTTCTGCCCCCGGATCAGGGTGAGCAGGACGTCCAGGGAGGAGATCCCCGTGGAGATGAAATCCCTCGGGTACTCCCGGGCGAGGGGGTTGATGGGGGAACCGCTCACGGGACGGCGGATGCCTCCGAGCACGGGGCCGCAGCCGTCCCGGGGCTCTCCGAGGCCGTTGAAGGTCCGCCCAAGGAGGGAGGGGGAGAGGGAGATCTCGAGCTCCCGGCCGAGAAAGCGCACGGCCGTGGAGGAGGGGACGAGCCCCTCCGTACCGGAGAAGACCTGCACGAGGGTGGACTTTTCGTCCACGAGGACGACTCGCCCCCGGCGGACCTTCCCGTCGGAGGGGATCACATCCACGATTTCGTCGTACCCCGCTCCGGGAATCCCCGAGAGCAGGAGGAAGGGGCCGCTGATCCGATTCACCCCCACGTATTCCGTAAAGGGCATGGCTATTTCTCCCTTCGGGGAGCGATGCGCTCCCGGCAGACGGTCTCCATCCGGTCGAAAAGCCGCCGCCTGAGATCGTCGAAGACTTTCGTTCTCTCCGCGGGGATCTCCCGCAGGTGGGTCAGCTCCACCAGTTCGTCAAGCCCCTTGAGAAGGGAGAAGGGGCATCCTCCTTCGAGGAGCTTCTCGGCCTTTTCGTTGAAGCCGAGAAGAAGGGCGAGGATGGCCACCCCCTTCTCGGGAGGACAATAGGAATCCGGGCCGAAGGCCCCCTGCTGGAGATAGCCGTTTTTGAGCAGGGAGGCCGTGAGGGCCGTCAGCTTCTGGTCGTCCGGAAGGACGTCCTCCCCCACGAGGCGGATGATCTGCTGGATCTTGTCGTCCCGGGCGAGGACGTCCCGGGCCCTGTCCCGGAGGGTCGCCCATTCGGGGCTCACCTGGGCGGCGTACCACCCCTTCACCTCGTCGGCGTATTCGCTGTATGAATCGGTCCAGCTGATGGCCGGAAAGTGGCGGGAGTGGGCGAGCTGCTGGTCGAGGGCCCAGAAGCATCGGATGAACCGCTTCGTGTGCCTGGTGACGGGCTCGGTGAAATCCCCTCCCGGAGGGGAGACTGCGCCGATCACGGAGATGCTCCCCGTGGAGCCTCCCAGGGTGACGACCTTCCCCGCTCGCTC
>JALHFZ010000184.1 GCA_022837505.1 Synergistaceae bacterium | reverse complement strand
CAGGATTCCTTGGCCCCGTCGCAGAGCATTCCAAGGAGGTTTGCCACCACATACTCCACGGCTGCCCTGGCTTTGCCCGTGTCCTCCGTCATGAGCCAGGTAAGGCCCGCTGCGGCCCCCGCCCCCGCGGCGAAGGCGCATCCACAGGTGGAGCTGAGGCGGCCGGTCCGGCTCTTGACGTATGCCGTGGCAAGGTGGCTTACGAGGATTCCCCCGGCAATTTTTTCCTCGCTCATTTTCTTTTCCCTGCCGTAGAGCGCCACGGGGATGACGGCCGTGATGCCGTGGTTGCCGCTCCCCGCGCTGCTCATGACCGGCATGGGAATGCCGCTCATCCGGGCATCAGAGGCCGCAGCGCTCCACGCCTTTATTTTGGATCCCAGATCTGATATTTTTCCGCCGGGGAAGGCCTCTCTGATCGCGCGCCCCACCCCCAGCCCGACGTTGTGCTCGAACCCCTTCTCCGCAATGGCGAGGTTCATCTCCGCACCCTTCATGAGGAAAGCCCGGTCTTCTTCATCGGCCTCGGCAAGGTACTCCATGACCTCATCCCACTTCATGGAGGCTATGGAATCGGCGGCAGAGGGGCATCCATTCTGATTGTTCCCCCCGTTGCCCGAGGTGAAGGTCACCTTCCCGTCCCGGGTCACCTCCGTGATGTTGGAATGGCTTTTCTCGATGACGCAGGCCGCTTCATGGCCGCCGCCCCGCACGATGGCCTTCACATAGACGCCGCTGATCTTTCTGTCCACGGCGACGGCCACCTTCTCCTCTCCATAGAGCTTGTCAGCTGCCGCAACGTCGGAAGGGGAAATGCTCTTCAGTACTTCGAGTCCCCACTCAGATTTTCCCGAGAGGAGGGCAAGGGCTGCGGCCACTCCGTTCCCCTTGAGGCCCCCTGTGCCGGGAATGCCGACAGTGGCTCCGTTTTTGAAGATGTTCGAGCTCAGCAGCACGCTCACGCTTTCAGGAGCGGCTCCAAGCTCCTCCCGAGCCCGGGCGACAGCGATGGCTACCGCTACAGGTTCTGTGCATCCAAGAGCCGGTTTCACCTCTTCCTTCAGAAATTGTTTCAGGGAGACTCTGTCGGTACACCCCATTTTGTAAAACCTCCCTTTTACTTTCTGTCCGCTGTCTTGTAGACGCAGTCCCGGATATGATAGAGATATTTTTCAGGGGTCTTCGCATCCACAACGCATCCCGGCCCGAGAATAACCCCCCGGTGATTATTCTGTCTCCATGTGCTGAAAACTTCTTCCGCGATACGCTCCTCGGCGTTTTCCTCAAGGAGGGTATGCAGGTGGCTGAGCCCGCCGATAAGGGCCTTGTCGGTCATTTTGGCCGCTTCGTCCATGGAGGGGCCGTCATCCCTGTCGTGCCAGTTGAAGGCCTGCACGGGGTAGTCCGCGCACTCCTTGAACATGATCTGCGAACCGTGGACGTGGAGTATATTGAACCAGGTTGAATCCTTTATGGAGTTGAGAACCTGAAGATCATACTTCCTCACGAACC
>JALHFZ010000008.1:831-48208 GCA_022837505.1 Synergistaceae bacterium | reverse complement strand
GTGGAGCCGGTGTCCAGACTTGAACTGGAGACCTGCGCATTACGAGTGCGCTGCTCTGCCAACTGAGCTACACCGGCGCTTCGATAAAAAAGTGGCGGTCCCAACGGGATTCGAACCCGTGTCACAGCCTTGAAAGGGCTGTGTCCTAGGCCACTGGACGATGGGACCGCAATATCTGGTGAGCCGTGTGGGGGTCGAACCCACGACACCCGGATTAAAAGTCCGGTGCTCTGCCATCTGAGCTAACGGCTCGACTATTCCAGCGTGCGCAAGTGATCATTTTACACAAAAAAATGAGAACGTCAAGAGAAGAGGCGAAGATTGCCGAAAAAACTTGCTTCTCCCCTTCCGGCGAAGCCAGAAAAACACCGGAAGGGCGGGTACTCCTCTTCTGCCCTCAGGGCCTCAGGGCGCAGATGCCAGAAGGGCCCTTCCCCGGGCGATCTGCTCGTGTACCCGGTCGAAGGCGGTGCCGCCCCAGGTAGTGCGGCGCTCCACGGCGGAGCGGAGGGAGAGAAGGGGCAGAAGGTCATCCCCCGCCTCGGGGAGCAGCACCCGCCATTCCTCCCGGGAGAGGTCGAAGAGGCCTTTTTTTCCGGCGAGACATTCTTTCACTACCCTCCCGACCTTTTCGTGGGCCTCCCGGAAGGGAATTCCCCTGAGGACGAGGTATTCCGCCACATCCGTTGCGAGGGCGAAGCCGTCGGCCATCCCCTCCTCCGCCCGGGCACCGTCCACCTGCACCGCTGCGAGAAGGGGGACGAGGACCTCGAGCATCCCCTCCACAGTCGTGAGGGACCGCCGGAGCCCCCGTTTGTCCTCCTGAAGGTCCCGGTCGTAGGTCATGGGCAGCCCCTTGAGGGTTATGAGAAGGTCGAGGAAATGCCCGACGATCTGTCCGGTCTTTCCCCGGAGCAGCTCGAGGACGTCGGGGTTCTTTTTCTGGGGCATCATGCTCGACCCCGTGCAGAAGCCGTCGGGTAGGAGAAGCCAGCCGAACTCCCCTGAGGAGTAGATGACGAAGTCCTCCGCGAGGCGGCTGCAGTGCACGGCGAAGAGGGAGGCGAAGGAATGGTAGTCGGCCATATAGTCCCTCTGGCCGACGGAGTCGAGGCTGTTGTCCGAGGGACGGGCGAAGGAAAGTTCCGAGGCTGTGGCAAAGCGGTCAAGGGGGAGGGTGGACCCGGCGAGGGCTCCGGAACCCAGGGGGCAGTCCTCCAATGATTCAAGGGCAAAGCGCAGCCTGCGGCGGTCCCGGGAGAAGGCCTCGAAATGGGCCATCCAGTAGTGCCCCAGAGATATGGGCTGGGCCTGCTGCAGATGGGTATACCCCGGGATGATGACCTGAACGTGCTCTTCGGCCTTTTCGAGGAGGACGGCGAGCAGCCCGTCGAGCCCTTCGGCAAGACGCGTCAGCCTGTCCCGGAGAAAGAGGCGGACCGTCAGGGCAACCTGGTCGTTGCGGCTTCTTCCCGTGTGGAGCTTGGCACCGACCCTTCCGAGCAGTTCGATCAGGCGGTGCTCGATATTCATGTGGACATCTTCAAGCTCCTCCGAGGGAGTAAATTCTCCCGAGGAGATTTCTTTTTCTATACGCCCCAGGGCCTCTTCGATGGCCTCCCCCTCTTCGGGGGAAAGGAGCCCGGCGGTGACGAGCATCCTTCCGTGGGCAACGCTCCCCTGAATATCGTAGGGGGCAAGAAACCAGTCGATGTCAAGGGACTGGGTGAAGTCCTGAACGACTTTGGCTGTATTTTCCCGGAAACGGCCTTTCCACATGTTTACGACCCCTTCTCTGCAGATTCGTCCTCCCCTGCAAAGAGGAGGCATCCGTTTATATCCGGGGAGGAGCATTCCAGAGGAATCAGCAATTCCCTGAGGATCTCCTCCCCCGGATGAAAGCCCAGGGCAAGCCACGAAGCAGCCTGGAGGTGGAGGCATTTGGCCCCTCCCCCCCTGCGAAGATCGATCCCCCCCGCCCCGCCCCTGCGGAGGGAGTTCCAGAGGGCAGGACGGCGGGAGGAGAGAAAGGCCCTTTCCGCCGGAGAAAGAAGGGAGAGGCGGATACGGGCGTGGAGGAGGTTCCAGGCCGTCCACAGGGCGGGTTTTTCCTCAAGGAGACGGTCCAGGAGGGCTACTCCCCCCTCCGCCTCCTGCCGGCCGCACAGCTTCATAAGATGGGGGCAGGCAAGCCAGAAGGTGGTGGGGAAGGGGCGTCCTTTTCTGAGGGGGCCGCAGAGGAGAACGGACGGAAGGCCGAAGGAGCAGCGCCGGGCAGCTCCGAGGACGAGGGAGGGATCGAAGCGTCTCCCCTTCATCTGCCGGCGGAGAATCGCCCGGTCTTTTCCCCTGAGGGGGTCAAAAAAAGAAGGGGGCAAGGATCGCCCCCCGGCACACCCGCCCCTCATTTCATGACTTGGGAGGCTTGCTCCGTTTTTTCGCAGCCCGGGAGCTGTTGAGCTTGCTGTTGATGTCGGCTATCTTCGCTTCGCTTGCCTTCAGATAATTGGACAGTTTTTTCTCGAAGGAATCCCGGGGATCCTCGGGGGGGCCGCCGGCGCTCCGATTGGAGTAGGAGGGCCTGGAGGCCTCCATCTTCTTCAGTGAAAGATCGATCCGGCCCTTTTCATCGATCTTTATGACCTTGGCCTGAACTTCCTGCCCCATGGCGAGGATGTCCTCCACTTTTTTCACGAAGCTGTGGGACAGTTCCGAGATATGAATCATCGCCCTCTGTCCGTTTTTTATCCGGACGAATGCCCCGTAGGGCATGATCTGTTCGATAACACACGTTACCACATCACCCGGGGCGATGGGGGCTGCCTCTGTTTTTCTTTCATCTGCCATGCAGTTTCTACCCTCCAGATTTATTTATCGGTTCTACTTCACGAGAACACCAAAGGCTTTTGGTGAATGAATCCAATCAGTTTCCGGCAGAAACCACCTCCGCAGGCTGAGCCAGGCATTAATCCGGGGAGATCCATCTCCATTCGAGCCCTCCCTCCCCGCCCGTCCTCCGAAGAAGGAGGAGCGCCCGGGAAGAGGGAACCCTTCTGGAAGAATTATACCAAAGAAGAAGGGTTCCTTTCTCCCTGTTCAAGATACTTTTCTCGAGATTATCCTGAAGAAGGGGGTAAAAAAGGGCCAGGGGGATCTCGTCGGCTCTCAGGGCAGAGGGGCGGCGCCTGATCTGGGAGAGCCTGCTTGCCCTTTCCTGGGGGAGGGCGGCTATCCGCTCATACCCCCGCCGGTTTGAGACCCTGAGGGGCGCGATGCTGCCCGGAGGTCCGAGACGATACGTGCCGAGAGGGTGCCCGTGGACTCCCGGGGCCCTTCCTTCAAGAAGCCTGGGAGTTCCTCCCTTTACGGAAATGCTCCTGAGTTCTTTATTTCCGCTGCGGACAACGACGCCGTTCTTTCGTTCCTTCGGAAAGCCCGATAAAACCTCCGGCGGCCCGAGAAGGGGAAGGGGTCGGACGGCGAGGCTCCTCCGGCAGGTGTTAATTTCTGCGGATCTTTGAGGGATAGCCGCAGACCGGACGGTGATCCTCGAGAGGAAAAGACGGGCAAGGGTACTGCGGATTGTCTTAACTTCCATTGCTCTCCTCTGCTATGGCTGAGAGCACCTTCCCCATGCGGGAAAAGGGTTCGAGGATATCCATGGTCGAGGCGGCTTCCACGAGGAGGGCTACGGTGTTCTTGAGGTCCTCCTCCCGTACGTCCCCCGGGGCCAGGGAGAGGCGAAGGGGCGCACTGAGAGGGTCGGCCTGGAAGATGCAGGCCCCCGGCTCGCT
Source organism: Synergistaceae bacterium (assembly GCA_022837505.1). Classification (GTDB taxonomy): domain Bacteria; phylum Synergistota; class Synergistia; order Synergistales; family Aminobacteriaceae; genus JALHFZ01. Next base: position 44,414 of record JALHFZ010000008.1, on the reverse strand, counting down.
CTGCCTTTCCCACACCCCCACCTTGTCGAAGGGAGGGCGGTTTGTCGGCCCCAGAAGGGCGCTTCGGGTTTTCGTGATCCGGGCCAGGGGCTCGGGTATGCCCTCATCCTCTCCGATCCAGAGGAGGGGTTTTACCTCCACGGCAGCGGCGAGGCTGCCGAGGATAAGCTCTTCCCGGAGGTAGGCTTCGAGGGAGCTGCCGTAGAGGATTTTTTCAATCCGGGAGGGGGTGATCGGGTCGGTATAGCGGAAATCCGCCGGTATTCCCCGAAAGTCGGTGACGAGCACGGCTCCCCGGTAGGTGCCGTCCGCAGCCTCCATGATCACGTAGCCGAGATGCTTCGTTGGTGATGCCATTGAATTCCTCCCCGGGGGGACGGCTTCTTTTTACGCGTAGAAGTCCACCCTGCCCTGAATCTTTTCTCCTGAGCCCTCCTGCTCTTCCTGCTTTTCTTCCGAAAGGGCCGCTTTCTTCTTTCTTTCTTCCCGCCGTTCCCGCTCTTTTTTTCGCGTAAGCCGTTCTTCCTCTGCAGATTCTTCCGCTGCCTGTACGGAGGCGTCCCGGTGCAGGGCGGCGGTCACCCCCTCTCCCTGCCTGCCTGCCTGGGCGGCTGCTGCAGCGGGGTCCCTGTTCTGCTGGGCCGTGTGTTCCAGGTTCCAGTGAGCCAGCTGAAGATTTATGGGGTTGACCATGACGTCACCGGCCTTTCTGTCAGAAGTCGAAGGGTTTTACCTTGATCTCTCCTTCATCGAAAACAAACGCGCAGAACTGCTGCTCCTCCCGGACGATGTAGGTCAGCCCCCTCATGGAGACGGTCACTCCGGGGTAGCATTTTCCCTTGACCCGGACGCACCCCTTCAGTCTGCTGCTGTCCATCTGTTCGTTCAGCAGTGCAAGGGTCTCCCTTGCCGCTCCGCATTGGCTCTGGAGCTGAAATTTTGCCTTCGTCAGGCTGATGAGGAGGGCCCTTTTGTTGTCGTCTAGCTGCCCCATGGTCTCAAGTTTTTTCAAAAAAGTGATGTTGGCGTCTATTTTTTCCAGCTTTCCCTCGTTGTCGGCGAGGAAGGCAAGCCTTTCCTTTCGCTTCTCGCTGATCTCGGAGAGGACGCCCACAACCACTTCCGTCTTCGTGCCCATTTCGCTTCCGAGGGTGAGGCACCGGACCTCCTGTCCGGCCTGAATTCTCCCTCCGGCGATCTGGGATTTCTGTCCTCCGAGGACAGTGACAGTGCCGTTGGCGGCCATATCGCAGTGCAGGACTGCGTTTGTGATGGTTATATCCTGTCCGCTCCGGACCCTGGCCTGGTCGACGAAACCGGCGGTAATCGATCCTTCTGCCTCAATGACCGCCTTTCCCATGCCCCGTATGCCCCCGGTAACGGAGATATCCCCCTTGCTTTCGAGACGGGCTCCCTCCACCACTCCCCGGACCTCTATGTTCCCCGAGGAGATGATCTCGAACCCCTCCCGGACGGCTCCGTTGACGAGGACCGCCCCGATGAAGTGAATGTTTCCCACGCTGTAGTCCACATCGCCGTCCACCTGGAAGACGGGGAGGACATGGAGCTTCCCCCCCCGGAGGACGAGGTTTCCGTCGATGAGGGCGGAAAGGGTCAGCCCGTCCTCGGAGACGAAGGTCCCCTCTCCGGAGGGAAGGGGGCGGTCCTTTCCGTTCTTCGCCCTGAGGACTGCTCCCTTCACGGTGATTCCGTCAATTCCCTCTTTTGCGGGGATTTTCTCCGCCAGAAGCTGATTTTTAAGGATGATGGTGACGGAGCTTAAATTTTTCAGATCCACATTTTCGGAACCGTCCACTTCTTTGGGGCGGGAGGACCCGAACTGGACACGGTACTCCACATCCGCATCCGAACCGTCGATGGCCGCACTGCCGGAGGCCACGGGTATCCATACATTCCCCTCCTTCGCCGCGAGAAGGGAGCGGATGGCCCCCTGATCAATCCCCTCCACGACTCCCTCGGCGGCGAGAAAGGAGAGGACTTCCTCCACGGTCGGCCAGGGTTTCGTGAAAAAGGGCGGGTCGATCATCAGTTCAGCCTTCATCCCGTCAGGGCTGATCCTGCAGCTGCAGCGGGCGTCCTTCTCCTGTTCGAGGTCCCTCTCTGCCACCTTGAAGGGCTCTTCGGGGCGGGTCTTTGAGAAGGTTGAGATCCGATCGCTGTCGTAATTCTCAACTCCGCACCCCTTGAGATATCCGACGACGGAGGGGAGAGAGTAGTCGGCCCCTTCGAGAGCCCTGAGATAGATTCCGTCCTCCCGGATTTCAATGCCGAATGTGCCGTCCGCCATTATGACCTTCCCCTCCCTGTTCTCTCTTTGCCGTCGGAACCTGTATGCCGGGGTTCCTCTCTGATGCGGCTGCTGTCAGAAAAAAGCGCTCTCTCCCGATGAAAGAAGGCCCCTCAGGGTCGCCAGGGCTTTTCCGTGGATCTGGGAGATCCGCGACTCCGTCACTCCGAGGACCCTGCCGATCTCCTTGAGGGTGAGCCGTTCGTAATAGTACAGGGAGATGATCTGCCGCTCCCGTTCGGGCAGCTTTTCCAGGGCATCTGCAACCCGGGCCGTCTCCTCTCCGTCCTCGAGAAGATCAGGGGCGTCCTCTCCTTCGTCGGGGATGAGCCCCCCTCTGCTCACCTCTCCGTCCTCAAGGGTAAGGACCTCGTCGAGGGAGACGATATAGCTTCGGCTCGACAGCTCGAGGGTCTCTCTGTATTCTTTTTCGTCCATTTCGAGGATATCCATGAGGGCTTCGTCAGACATGGTCCCTTTCTCCTGGAGGGCTTTTTCCATGGCTTTCCCCAGGCGCTGAAGCTTCTCCCGCCCCGTCCGGGAGATCCAGTCATATTTCCGGAGTTCGTCGAGGATGGCCCCCCGGATGCGGGGGACGGCGAAGGTCTGAAAGGAGAACCCCCGGGACATCTCGAAACGGTCGATGGCATCGAGAAGACCGAAGACCCCGAAACTGAGGAGATCGTCGTAATCGAGCCCCGAAGGGGGGGAGACGGCCATCCGGGCGGTCACATATTTTACGAGGGGAAGATACCGCTTCACGATCTTCTCCCTCGTCTTCTCCTTGCGGCCGGCGGAATACTCTTCCCAGAGGGCGGCGTCATCGGGCTGAAGGGCCATTCAGTTTCCCCCCTTCCAGAGAAAGAGAAAGACAAAAAGGACCAGGAAGGCAAGGATGAGGGCGGCGGCGTATGCCCTTCCCCGGGGGGAGAGCCCCTTTGATTTCACCGGAAGGGGGGATGAGACCTTCAGCCTGACATCCGTTCCTCCCGTGATGGTCCCAACCACGCCGGGGCTTATGGCGAGGCGCAGAAGGGATTGTCCGCTCGGGAGCCTCTCAAGGGAGATGACGGGAAATACGGTCGCCTCGCCGCTCCTCTGAAAAATTTTTGCGACGAGGGCAGAGATGCCGCCGGCGGAATCGAGCTGCACGTGGACCCTGTCCCCTTCCTTCAGGTCGGAGATGGCTCTCCCCCGGACCGGGTCAAGCACGGGTTTGCAGGGGATCTGAAGGACTCCCGGTTTTCCCGGGACGGAGGGGGTTTCTCCCGCCGGTGCGGAGGGAGGGGGGACGTCTTCCTCTTCACCGAGGCCCCCCTCTTCGAGGCGGACGCGGTTAAAGGTCTCAGTGGAGAGGGAGAAGATGAACTCCCTGTGCATACTTTCCCGGAACTCCGACTCGAGGCGGGTCTTCAGGGATTCCCCCTCCTCATCCTCTCCGTGGAAGAGCCTGTTGACCGCCGTGGGGAGAAAGACGGCCCTGATGATTTTCGTCATGCCGAGGTACAGATCCCGCTCTCCCTTTCCCTCAAAGGAGCGGAGGGTCATGCGGAAAGCCTCCCAGTCGGCGGAGATGTCAATTCCGCTGAGGAGGGAGCGGTTCCCCGCAAGGAGGGTCTCGTCGATGATCTCCCCTGAGCTTCCCCGGGCGATCAGGCAGACGGCCCCTCCGGGCCCCTCCCTTCTTCTCGGTTCGAAGTGAATTTTTATCGCCAGATAGGCCGGTGAGAGGGACCGGGCGAGGGCGAGTATCCCCGACGGATCAGACCCGGCCGACGCCAGCAGAACACCCAGGGATTCCCTGCTGCAGCCGAACATGGTGCAGAGTTCCTCCGCAGCCTGGTCTGAAAGGCCCTCGGCCGAAAAAGGCACGGCATCTGCCTCTCCCTTTTGTTCTGCAGGGTGAGGGGAGTCTCCTTCGGAGAGCCCGTTTTCCTGCGGCAGTTTCACTTCCTGTTCCATGGGTCCCCTCCTTTCCGGCACAGGTCAGATATCGGTGGTTCCCTTTCCGAGAATTCTTACGCTGAGCATCCACGTTTCCGTCGAAAATTCCACCGTCCGCCCCTTGTTGCCCCCGAGATCGGACGCCACAAGGGGAATCCCCAGGCGCTTCAATATCTCCAGGGTTTCCTTGGAATTCCTGCTTCCCACGGCGAGGAAATCGGCAGGGGCCCCGGGAAGGGCGAACATCTGGGATCCTCCGGCCATCTTCGCCTTCAGTCGGGAGCGGACCCCTCCCTTTCTGCAGACCTCCTCGATGAGGGCAGGAATGGCCGTATCGGCGTATTTTCCGGGCTTCTCCAGGGCCGCCGGGGATTTGCCGCTGTCGGGGAGCATGATATGGACCATGCCGGCGACCCTGGCCGCGGAATCATAGATCACGAGGCCGATGCACGATCCGAGACCGAGGGTGACAAGAGTTTCCGGGGACGAAAGGACGACGAGATCCGCCATTCCGACATGATGAGCCTTCCCCATGGTCCTAGAATACCCGCAGCTTTCCGAAGAGACTTTCGAGGGAACCGGGGTCGGGCAGAAGCACTATTTTCCCGGCGATGCTCCGGGAGGATTCCCCCACCCTCAGGGAGGTGTCCACAATCAGGGCGTCGTCGCCGTACTGGCCGAAGAGGACGGCCATAACCTGAAGGATGGACCCGAGCATATCATGGGCAGCCGAGGGGACGGAGATGGAGGCCACTCCGGAGGTGAGCTCGTTCACGGCATTGAGGAACGCGCTCAGGATGATGTTCCCTCCCTCGGCCAGGGCACTGTCCCGGATCTCCCCCGGGATATCCTCAAGGAGAATATTCCCGCACTGACTGCTCAGGAGGAGATCCACGAGGGTCTGTCCGTCCTCCTCGCTCTGAAGAAATATCAGGCTGCAGGGGAAGTCCCCCTCCGACCGGACGAAGACGGCGGACACGGGGCTCAGAGGATCGCCGTAATATTCGGCCAGCCTGTAGATAGATACGATTTCAGCCGTGGGAACGTCCATATCCACTGGGCGGTCGAGCAGCACGGACAGTGCGGTAGCCGCGTTTCCCGCCCCGATGTTTCCCACTTCCTTCAGCGCATCCAGCTGCATCCTGCTGAAATTCTCCATGATCCGCCCCCCCGCCGTTCTCTCTTCCTATTTTGCGTACAGCCCTGCCGTGTTCATCTACTACAAAACCCACCCGGGTGCGGCCTGTCCGGACGACCACCACGGGGTATTCCCTCCGGTCCTTCCCCTCCTCCCGGACAGCTCCGAGAAGCCCTCCGAGATCGCAGAGGGTCAGCACATCTCCCCGGAGGAGGACCGCCGGCGTTCCGTGGACGGTCTTCATGTTCTCCTTCCGGACAAGGATCGTCTCCTCCACGTTTTCCAGCGGAAGGGCATAGGTCTCCCCCCCCACTTTCACGAGAAGGGCAAGGACGATGGCCAGAGTGAGGGGAAGTCTCAGGAAGACGCTCGTCCCCTTTCCCACCTCAGTGGATACCTCAAACTGGCCGCCCAGGGATTCCACCTTCGACTTCACCGCATCCATGCCGACTCCCCGGCCCGAGACGTCCGTCACCTTCTCCGCCAGGCTGAAGCCCGGGAGGAAGATGAGGTTCACCATATCCTCGTCGGACATGGTGAGGGATTCCTCCTCGCTGATCACGCCCTTCGCAAGGGCCTTCTCCCGGACTTTGGCGGCGTCGATCCCCTTGCCGTCATCGGTCACCTCGATGATGACCCCGCTCCCCTCCTGGTAGGCCGCAATGCGGATCCGTCCCTTTTCATCCTTCCCCGCCCTGCGGCGGTCCCCGGGCATCTCGATGCCGTGGTCCATGCAGTTGCGGACGATGTGCACCATGGGATCGCCGATTTCATCGATGACAGTTCTGTCGAGCTCCGTCTCCTGCCCTTCGAGGACAAGGTCGATCTCCTTTCCCAGGGTCCTCTCAAGGTCGCGGACAAGCCGGGGAAAACGATCGAAGATGAAGGAGACCGGGACCATGCGGAGCTTTGTGACCAGCTCCTGGATGTCGCCTGAAATTCTTCCGAGCTGGGAGAGGGGCTCATCGAAATCCCGGAGGCGGGCCTCCTGCACAAGGCGCTCGATCCGCGCCCGTCCGATGACCAGTTCTCCCACGAGGTTCATGAGTTTGTCAAGCCTGTCAGTCTCCACCCGGACCGTCTGGTGAAGTTTTTTTGCGTTTTCCCCCCTGCTCCTGCGCTGATCGGGGTGAGGATCTCCCGGTGGCGGAGCATCCTTCTTTTTTCCGGGTGTTTCTTCCGGCGAAGGCTCATCGGGGCTTGTACACCCCGATCTCCCTCCGGCGGGGTGAAAATCCGACCCCGGCTCTGTCACCTCAACAGAGGCCACTTCGCTGATCCGGGCGGCGGCCTCCTGAATTTCCCTCCCCTGCCTCGACGAGGCGATCCAGAGGGTAAATTCCTGGCCGAACTCCTCGTTTTCGATGGCCTCCACCGGAGGGGAGGTCCTGATGATCTCCCCCATCTCCTCGAGGCGGTTCACCACCATGAAGGCCCTTGCGGCCTTCAGCATGCACTCCGAAGTGAGGGTGACCGCCACTTCATGTACGGTAAGCCCCATTTCCGCCGCTTCGCGGATCCACCCCTGCTCCTCTTCCGAAAGGGCAGTTTTTCCGGAAGGGGTTGCCCCGTCAGCCGGGAGGGGGGCGCTCTCCCGGGAGGCGGCGCTTCTCAGCAATACCGCGAGATCGCCGATATCCACTGAGGAGTCGCTCTCTCCCCCCCTGATGGTGTCCACCATGATCTGGAGGGTATCCAGGGAGCGGAAGAGCAGGTCGATATCCTTCGGCCCAAGGGTGTATTTTCCCCTTCGCACCGCATCAAGCATGTCCTCCATGGAGTGGGTAAGGGTCGCCATCTTTTCGAACCCCATGGTGGCGGACATCCCCTTGAGGGTATGGGCCGAGCGGAATATCTCCGCAATGGCCTCCCCGTTTGCCGGGTCTTTTTCGATGACCAGGATCAGATCGTCGAGGTGTTTCAGGTTGTCTCCGGCCTCATCGAGAAAGGGGCCGAGGTATTGGCTCATATCAAGGGTTGTCACGACAGATCATCTCCAGCCTTGTAATTTCCCGGATCCCTCATTACCAGACGCTCCGTACAACAGCCTCTGCAATGGAATCAAGGGGGAGGAGTTCGTCCACCCCTCCAAGCTCCACTGCCGCTTTGGGCATTCCATAGACGATGCAGGTCTCCTGAGATTCAGCGATAATATGAGAACCCCTTGCGCGCATGGCGGCAGCCCCTTCGGCGCCGTCCCGGCCCATGCCCGTCAGAATAACCCCCACTGCCCTTCCGTCCGTCCCCTCGGCTACGCTTTGAAAAAGGACGTTCGCCGACGGTTTGACCGAAAGAACGGGGGGTGCGTCCGAAAGGCTGCAGACGAAAAGGGAGGGCCCCTTGCGCTGCACCACCATATGATACCCTCCAGGGGCGACTACTGCCAGTCCGGGGCGAAGTTCCATCCCCTCCTCCCCTTCTTCCACGTCCAGAGGGGAGAGGGAATCGAGCCTCCTCGCGAAGGAAAGGGTGAAATCCGCGGGCATATGCTGCACGATGACTATGGGAAGGGGAAAGGTGCCGGGCAATTCAGACAGGACGCTCTGGAGCGCCCTCGGTCCCCCCGTTGAGGCGGCCATGGCGACAATCTCCGGGCGGCCCGGCCTTTTCGCCGGCAAAGGAGGAAGGGAGGAAGGGAGGGGACTTCTGAGGGGGCCGGGAGGCGTCTCCTCCCTCTCCCGCCGGAAGACCCGGGCCATGCTCGCCGCGGTGACCTTCTCCCTGAGCTCCCTGCCCAGGGCATCGAGATCAAGGGAGATATATCCCGAGGGCTTCGCCACAAAATCCACGGCCCCGGCGGAGAGGGCCCGGAGGGTGGTCTGGGCGCCCTCTGAGGTGAGGCTGCTGACCATGATGACCGGCAGGGGGAAGCGCCTCATGATCTCCTCAAGGGTGGCGAGGCCGTCCTTTCTCGGCATTTCAATGTCAAGGGTCACCACGTCGGGAGAGAGCTTTCCGATCTTCCCCAGGGCGTCGTCTCCGTCTCTGGCCGTCCCCGCCACGACAATTCCAGGGTCGGCGGAGAGAAGGTCGCTGAGAATTTTTCTCATGAAGGAGGAATCGTCCACTACGAGGACCCGGATCTTCGGCCTGGTCATTGGTTTCTCCCCTCCGGGGAGGTCAGCCTGCCGGCAAGCTCCTGCTGGCGGATAAAACTGCTCAGAATTTTCTCCACGCACCCCGGAAGGGAGTCAAAGGAAATTCCGAACTGGGCGGATTCAGCGGACTCTATTTTTTTCACGATTTTTCCCGTGAGAAAAAACTTTCTGTCCTGAAGGGCGATATTGACGAGGTACCGGTCCTGGGGCAGGAGGTGAGAATGCTGGGGGTGAAAGACCGTGAAGCCGATCCCTCCGAGGCTGATGTCCGTGGAGGTCACCTCTTTCCACAGCTCCCTGTCAGGCTGCAGCCGGTCTCCCTCGATGCGGAAGAGCCCTGTTTTGAGCAGACAGGGAACCCTGACGAAGTATCGCCTCTGCACCCGAAGGGCCTCGCTGACGGGGGTCACCCAGAGCAGGGGGATGCCCCCCTGGGGAAACCCCCGGGCGACCGCCGCCTCTGCCTGAAAAATCCCCTCGTCGGCCTCCACCTTCAGTTTGAGCTGCACGCTTCGAAGGACGGGCAGAAGAGCCCCCTTCATCAGCGGGTGGGAGAGGGCGATCATCCCCTCCTTCACATCCTCGATCCGGGAGGGGTAGATCCCCTTGTACAGCCCCGCATCGATGGAAAGCATGGCCTTCGCTCCGATGCGGGTATTCAGGTAGCCGAGGAACGCCGCAGGTTCCATGGGCTTCATGAGGTCTTACCGAGTCCCAGTCCCCGGGCGAGACGGAAGAAAAACGACTTGATCCCCCTGCCTGAAAAGAGGGTTTTCTCCCTCTCCTCAATCCCCAGGAGGGCGTCAGCCATGTCCCCCACAGCCAGGGAGGCTCTCGAGTCGGGAAAGGCCTGAAGAAAGGGGGCGCGCATCTGCACCGCCCTCCGGACGGCGGAATCGTCGGGAAGGGACCCCCCGTAGGCGACGGTCAGGTCGAGGAACTGGCTGGCGGCCATCCGTACCCGTTCGGCCACCTCCCGGCCTTCCTCCTCAGAGGCGGTCATATTCACAAGAAGGGTGACGTCAATTTTGCTTTGGGTCGCAATGGCGAGGGATTTCAGCACGCCGTAGGCGTCCCGTATGGCCGTGGGCTCGGGGGTGGTGACAAGGAGGGTGGAGTCGGCCGCCACTGCGAAGGAGAGGGTGTTTTTGTGGATCCCCGCCCCCGTATCGATGATCAGGATATCGGCTATTCCGTCGAGGACGGAGAGACGGTCAATGAGGAGGGACAGGGAGGGGCCGTCGAGATCGGCAAGCCCCTGAACTCCCGGCCCCCCCGGAAGGAGAAGGACGGAGCCCCCTATGGGGAGGAGGAGTTCTTCCACAGTCTTTTCCCCCCGCACGAGGTGTGCGAGGGTATACCTTGGGGAGATGCCGCAGAGAAGATCCACGTTGGCCATTCCGAGGTCGGCGTCGAGGAGCACCACCCGCTTCCCCCTCTCGGCCATGGCCAGGGAGAGGTTGACGGAGATGTTGCTCTTTCCCACCCCCCCCTTGCCGCTCAGCACAGCCAGTGACCGGAGCCCCGAGAGGGACCGGGCGGGCCTCCGGTGAAGATCCACCATACGGCGGAGTTCCCTGGCCTGATCGGTGAGGTCCTTTGCCGGGTCAGTCACCTGTGGCTCTCCCTTCGTTCTTCAGAAGCCTTTCCGCAAGGCGCATCCCCGACGCAACCTCGATATCGTTGGGGACATTCTGCCCCGTGGTGAAGAAGGAGGCAGGACGGGCAAAATCAAGCATGATATTGAGCAGCGCACCGTAGGTGGTGGTCTCATCGAGTTTCGTGAAGATAATGTGGGAGAGGGGGACCACCCCCATACGCTCTACCACATCGAGCATATCCCGGTATTTCATATTGGCGGGGAGGGCGAGGTGCACCGTATCGGGGAGGAAGGCGTCGTAGAGCCCCCGGAGCTCCTCGAGACGGCGGGTATCCCTCTGGGACCGGCCGGCGGTATCGAGAAGGACGAGGTCAGGGGTGCCGTGCTTCGCCAGGATGCCGGGGATCTCCGAGGCCTCGTAGACCACGTCCATGGGGACGCCGAGAATTTTCGCATAGGTCCGGAGCTGTTCCACCGCAGCGATCCGGTAGGTGTCCGCCGTAAGGAGGAGGATATTCTTTTTTTCCCAGAGGGCGTGGATTGCGGCGAGCTTCGCGATGGTGGTAGTCTTTCCCACTCCTGTGGGGCCGACGATCATGACCCTTCTGCCGCCGAGGGCATCCCAGGAGTTGTTCGCCGCCACGGAGATCCGCCCTCCCAGCCAGGGGATGAAATCCTTCTCCTCAGGGTTCTCCCTGAATTTTTGGACGAGGCTTCGGGCATGGACTTCGCATACATCGGCGGAGAGAAGGTGGGATACGAGTTCTCCCCCCTCGTCTCTGGGAAGGGCTGGGGCGGGATCGTACCGTTCGGTCTCGAGACGCTTCAGCACTCTGTTGAGTCGCTGGGATATCTCGTCGACCTCCTGCTGCAGCTTTCCGGAACTGTGGAAGGAAAGGGTGGATTTTTCCGCCGGGAGAGGTGTGCTCCGTGGGGTAAATTCCATAATATCCTCGGGCTCTTCGGCAACTGTCTTTTCTTTTTCCGGCTTTTCTTTTTCAGGCCCGGGCTTTCTGGGAAGGGGCGTATACACTCCCGCCCCGGAAAGAAGGGGAGCAGGGGTCTTGGGGCCATCGAGCAGAACCTTTTCTCCGTTGGTCACACCTTCGGCCGATGGTCCGACGGCCTTTTTGATGTCGAGAAGCTTCTGAAAGGCGGCGAGACGCTCTTTTTTCTCCGTATCCGTCTCGGGCTGCCGCTCCTCCTCGAGGATGGCTGCGGACACCTTCAGCACTGTCTTCCGGAAAAACCCCAGAAAACCCCCCACTTTCATCACCTGGGTGGAGAGGAGCACCGCATCCCTTCCCAGGCGGTCTCCGGCGATGCGCAATGCCTCCGCTTCGTCCTTTGCCTGAAAGGTGATCTGCGATTTTATCTTCATGGACATATTATTCCACCATCCCCACGGATTTGAGCTGTGCGTCCTGCGATATTTCATTATAGGACAGAACGATCAGACTTGGCAACGAACCCTCGAGAATCCTCCGGACGACAAGGCGCACGTCCGGATGGACGAGCAGCACGGGCTGATGTCCCTGCAGAGTCATCTCCTCGGCGGCCCTGGAGACGGCGTTCAGAAGCTGCTGGACCTCCTTCGGCTCAAGGGAAAACTGCCACCCGTGAAGAAGGTCCCCTTCGATGGCGGCCTGTATCTTCGATTCCCAGTTCGGCGAGAGGGCCGCCACGGTGACGATCCCCTCTTCGTCCTGGACCTTCAGGGTGATCAGCCGGGTCAGGGATTCCCGTACCCGTTCCGTGAGGAAATCCACGCTCCGGGAGACCTTGCCGTTGTCGGCCAGGCTTTCAAAGATGCTCACGAGGTCCCGGATGGGGATCTGCTCTTTCACGAGGTTCTGAAGGACCTTCTGGATCTCCCCCAGGGAGAGGACGGAGAGCATCTCGTCCACCACCGCGGGGGCCGCCTCCTTTACCATGTCGGTGAGCTTCTGGACCTCCTGGCGGGTGATGAGGTCCGCGCCGTAGCGCTTGATCACCTCGGAGAGGTGGGTGGCGAAGACGGAGGGGGCGTCCACCACGGTGTAGCCGAGGGATTCGGCCTTTTCCCGCATCTCCGGGGCGATCCATACGGCGGGAAGGCCGAAGGCGGGCTCCGTGGTGGGGATCCCCACCATCTCCTCCTCGGCGGACCCGGTGTTCATGGCGAGGTAGTGGTCGGGGAGAAGTTCTCCCCGACCCGCCACCGCCCCCCGGACCCGGAGGATGTATTCCGTCGGCTTGATCTGGATGTTGTCCCGGATGCGGATGGGGGGGACGATGAGGCCGAGCTCCATGGCCATCTGCTTTCTTATGGTTCCGATCCGGTCGAGCATATCCCCTCCCTGGGCGGGGTCCACCAGGGGGATGACCGCGTATCCGATCTCCGCCTCCATGGGGTCCACGGTGAGCAGGCGCATGACATCCTCGGGGGAGGCGGGGGGAGGGGGGCTCCCCTGCCCTTCCGCTCCTGCGGGAGACCGCCCTCCTTCCTTTTTGGAGTCCTCTCTGGCCTCCTGAATCTTCCCCTCCCGGTAGACCCAGTATCCCATGAGGCACAGAAAGCAGGCCAGGAGCAGAAAGGGGATGGTGGGAAGGCCGGGGACGATGGCGAGGGAAAAGAGAAGGATCGAGCCGATGAAGAGGGGGCGGGGGTAGGCCGTTAAGGAGGAGAAGATCTCTTTGCCGAGGTCGGTCTGCCCCGCCGCCCGGGTGACGATGACCCCCGTGGCGGTGGAGAAGAGAAGGGCAGGGATCTGGGAGACGAGTCCGTCCCCTACAGTGAGAAGACTGTAGAGCCCGAGGGCTCGCTCGAGGGGGAAGCCCCGCTGAAGGACGCCGATGGCGAGCCCTCCCACGATGTTGATGATGGTGATGATCAGTCCGGCGATGGCGTCCCCCTTGACGAACTTCGAGGCACCGTCCATGGAGCCGTAGAAGTCGGCCTCCCGCTGGATGGTGAGGCGCCGCTCCTTCGCTCCGGCCTCGTCGATGAGCCCGGCGTTGAGGTCCGCGTCGATGGCCATCTGCTTTCCCGGCATGGCGTCGAGGGTGAACCGTGCCGCCACCTCGGCCACCCGTTCCGCTCCCTTCGTTATCACCACGAACTGGATGACCACGAGGATGAGAAAGACTACCGCGCCGACCACGTAGTTCCCTCCCACGACGAAGTTTCCGAAGGCGCTGACCACCTGCCCGGCGTCGGCGTTCAGAAGGATGAGCCGGGTGGTGGAGACGTTCAGGGCGAGGCGGAAGAGGGTGACGATGAGCAGCATGGTGGGAAAGGCGGCCAGGTCGAGGGCCCTGCGGGCGTAGAAGGTGGAGAGGAGCACCACAACCCCTATGGTGATGTTCATGGAGAGGAGGATGTCAAGCAGCCAAGTGGGCAGGGGGATGATCATCATGACCACGATGAGGATCACGAGAGCCGCCATGCCGATGTCCGAGTAGTGAAGCATTTTTTTAAAGGGCGACATATTCGCCGTCGATTCAGCCACTTTATCCCCTCCTTCCCTGTTTATCCCGATCTATTTTTCATCCCGGTCTATTCTACATGAAAACGGGGGTGCGCCGGACATCCCCCTCCTCCGGGGCATTCTCCCGGGGTGGGAGGGTGGGTTTTTTCGGAGGCTCCTTCATCTTGTAGACAAAGGCAAGCACCTCCGCCACCGCCTTGTACAGCTCTTCCGGGACGGCATCCCCCGGTTCAAGGGTTTCGAAGAGCGCCCGGGCCAGGGGCTTGTTCTCCACCAGGGGGATGCCGTGCTCTGCGGCGATCTCCCGGATCCTCCCGGCCAGGTAGCCGCTGCCGAGGGCGGTGGCCACCGGAGCCTCCATGATCTCCCGGTCATATTCCAGGGCCACGGCGAGGCGGGTGGGGTTCGTGATGACCACGTCGGCCTTCGGCACGGAGGACATCATCCTGCTCCGGGCCATCTCCCGCTGCTTCTGGCGGATCTTGCTCCGGACCTGGGGGTCGCCCTCCATCTGCTTGTACTCTTCCTTGAGTTCCTGCTTGCTCATCTTGATGGACCGCTCGAACTCCCATTTCTGGTAGACGTAATCGAAGACGGCGATGACCAGCAGGAGAAAGGCCAGCCGGAAGGAGAGGTTCATGAGTTTTTTCAGAAGGATGGGGACGGAGTGTTCCAGGGGGAGGCGTATGGCCTGGACCATCTCGGGGGTATCCTTCCGGAGGGCAAAATAGATGACCAGGGCGAAAAGGGCCGCCTTCATGAGCCCCTTGGCCATCTCGACGAGGGAACGGAGGGAGATGACCTTCTTGAGCCCCGAGACGGGGTTGAAGCGGTCCATCTTCGGAGCGAGAGGCTTGGCCGTCAGGGTGAACCCCACCTGGGATACGGTGACGAGGAGGGCCCCGAGGGACGCGGCGATCCCGAGGGGAATCCAGGGGAGGATCGACGCCGGGACGGCCTCGGCCTTGAGCACAGAAAACCATCCGTCCTGCAGAAGGGTTTTTTCTCCCATGAAGCCTATTACATCCCGGGTGAAGGAGAGGACGAAGGTGAACATGAAACGGCCGAAGACCAGCAGGGCGAAGAGCCCCGTGAGGATCACCGCGGCAGCACCCAGGTCCTGGCTCTTGGCTACCCTCCCCTCCTCCCGCTCTTTTCTCCGCTTCTTCGGAGTGGCGGGCTCCGTCCTCTCCTGGGAGAAGAACTGGAGGTCAAAGATCACCGCCATGCCGTCGCCGCCTTCAGCCCGTATTCTATCCAGGGCTCCATGTTCTCGGCCATGAGCTCCACCATGACGGGGAGGACTACCATGAGGACGAAGAATCCGAGGGCGATCTTCAGGGGAAGGCCCAGAACAAAGATGTTCATCTGGGGGACGGTCCGGGCGAGAAACCCCAGCCCCACGTCCGCCAGAAGGATGGCGCCGTAGAAGGGGAGGACGAACCGCAGGCTCAGGGTAAAGGCCGAGTGAAGCCAGCTTCCGAGGCCGAGATCCCATGGGATGGAGAGGGCAAGGCGCCCCGGCGGAACGAGTTTGAGGCTTTCCACCACCGCCTGGGTCATGAGGATATGGCCGTTCCAGCGGAAGTAAAACCACAGCCCCACGAGAAACTGAAGCTGGCCGATGATGGAGATCTGCACTTCGCTCAGGGGGTCGAGGAGGCTGACCATGGAGAGCCCCATGGAGATTCCGATGAGCTCCCCCGAGATCTGGAGGGCGTAGAGGGGCAGGGCGGCGAAAAAACCGATGGCCGCGCCGATGAAAAGCTCCCTGAGGGCGAGAAGGGCGAGGGCCGTCCAGCTCTCGAAGAGGACGAGGGGGACTTCTCCGTTCAGGGTGCCAAGGGCGGAGAGGGTGAGGAAGGCGGCGCTCCAGAACCGGAGGGGGAGGGGCATGCTTGAGGCCATGAAGACGGGGGCGGAGAACATCATCCCGACAAACCGTATTCCCACAAGGAGGTAGAAGGCGAGAAGGGGGATAAAGGCGGTCTGCTCCGCCGTCATTGAATGAACCTGTGGAGCTGGCCGAAGATGAGCCGGGCCATCTCGCCGATGCGGCTGAACATCCACGGTCCGAAGATCACCAGGGAGAACATGACCGCCACGATCTTCGGAATGAAGATGAGGGTCTGCTCCTGGATGGATGTGGCCGTCTGGAGGATGCCGATGACGAGCCCCACGAGCATGGCGACGAGAAGCACCGGGAGGGCGGTGGTGAGGGTGGTCCATATGGCGTTGCTGAGCACGTCGTACATATTTACGGGGAACATGGGCCGTCCTCCTTAGGCGAAGCTCTTGAGCAGGCTCGTCACCACGAGATCCCATCCGTCGGCCATGACGAAGAGCAGTATTTTGAAGGGAAGGGAGATCATCATGGGGGGGAGCATGATCATGCCCATGGCCATAAGGACGCTGGCCACGATCATATCCACCACGATGAAGGGGATAAAGATGACCACCCCCATCTGGAAGGCCGTCTTCAGCTCGCTCAGCATGAAGGCGGGAAGAAGGACCCTTGTGGGGACATCGTCGCTGTTCCGGGGCTGATCGATCTTCGCCATGGTGACCATGAGGGAGAGTTCCTCCTGGCGGGTATATTTGAAGAGAAACTCCCGGACAGGTCCGATGGTCCCGTCCCAGGCCTCAGCAGAGGAAATGCTGCCGGCGAGGTAGGGGCCGAGGGCGTCGTCGTAGACCTTTCCCCAGGTGGGGCCCATGATGAAGAGGGTGAGGAAGAGGGCAAGCCCCACGATGACCTGATTTGGGGGGGTCTGCTGCAGGCCGATGGCCCTCTGGACGAAGCCGAGGACGACGAGGATGCGGGTAAAGCACGTCACCATGAGGACGATGGCCGGGGCGAGGCTGAGGACGGTGAGGAGGGCGAGGATCTGGAGGGTGAGGGCCACATCCGAGGGAGATTCGGCCATTTTCACCCCGAGGGAGAGGGCCGGAATGGGGATTGTGGGGGCCCCCTCCTGCCCCCGGGCCGGAAGGGCGCAGAGGAGAAGGAGAATACAGAGAAGAAGTGCCCCGAGTCTAGGTGTTACCGGACTCTTCATGATTCCATCGGCTCCATTCCTCATATTTCCACCGGCCGATCACTCTGGCTCCTGCGCTTCCGGTGGTGATCGCCAGCACGTCAGGGCCGCACCGCACCAAAAAAAGGACATCCCTGCCCAGAGGCAAGGATGCCAGGACCTTCAGACCTCCCCCGCTCCGGGCCGGCATTCTCCTCCGGGCATACAGGACCGCCCCGCACCCCGCCAGGGCAAGGAGGGCAAGGCTCAGGCCGATTCTCAGCATATACCCCGTAAGGGAGGGAACATCCCCCTGGGCAGCGGCGGCGGGGAGGGCGAAGGCGGCGGCCGCAGCGACGGAAAGAAACGGGAGTTTCGTGGTGAGCCTTCCTATCCGAGGGCCTTGTTGAGGGCTTCCACCACGCGGTCAGGCTGAAAGGGCTTGACGATGAAATCGGTGGCCCCCGCCTGGATTGCCTCGATGACCATGGGCTGCTGCCCCATGGCGCTGACCATGATGATCTTCGAATCCGGGTCGATGGCTTTAATGGCCTTCACGGCCTCAATGCCGTTCATCTCCGGCATGGTGATATCCATGGTGACGATGTCCGGCCTGATCTTCTGATAGGCGGCCACGGCGACATTTCCATTTTCGGCCTCTCCGGCCACCTCAAAGTCGTTTTTTACGAGGATATCCTTCAGCATCATCCGCATAAAGGCGGCATCGTCCACGACCAGAACTTTTCTCCCCATGATTCCCCACATCCCTCTCCTGGAAATGGCTGATTCGGTGATTGCCCCTAAAGAGCATGAACACGGCCGGAGGATGAAAGGATTTCAGTTATGCGGACGCCGAAGTTCTCGTCGATCACCACCACTTCCCCTTTCGCTATGAGCTTCCCGTTGACGAGAACGTCCACGGCCTCACCGGCCATTTTGTCCAATTCTATCACGGAACCGGGGGTCATGTTTAAAATATCGGAGATATTTTTCCTGGTCCGCCCCAATTCGACGGTCACCCGGACGGGTATATCCGCCACGAGATCGATCCGGCTGTTGCCGCCGCTCGGCCCCTTCGACACAAGGGGAACGAACTCCGCGGGGCGCACGTCCACGGATTCCTGCTCGTAGACATTTTCAGAGGAGGGGACCCCTCCCCTTCCTGCCGGTGAAGACTGGGCTTTCCGGGGGGACGCCCCCCCTGCGGAGGATTCCTTCCTCCCCTGGTCCCGGGGGGCGGAAGGCTCCTGGGCCCCTTTTCCCGCCATGGCCTCGTGGATCTTGTCTGCGATCATCCCCGCCGTATCGAGGGGGAGAAGAATCCACAGGGGGAAATCTCCCAGCCCTTCGATGGTAACCACCACCGAGGCAGCCCAGAGAAGATCCTCCGCCGACCGGGTGGAAAAGGGGAGCCATTCCTCCTTCTCGAGGGCGGAGGAGATATTTTCAGGAAGGATCCGCAGGCCTCCGAGCATCCCGCTGAGGCTGGTGAAGGCGGCACCCACAACCTGACTCAGCCCCTCCTGGGCTGCATTCAGATAGAGTTCCCCCGCCTCCTCGGGCACGTCCTTCCCCTCTCCCCCCATCATCAGGTCAGCGAGGGAAAGGGCTCCTGACCTGGTCACCACAAGGTCCATGGCGGAATCGCCAAGCCCTCCCGCAGTGATGCGGAAGACGAAAGCCTCATCTCCCGCGGAAGGGGGAAAATCCTTCTGGGGAGGGGAGGTTATGCCCGAGACAGCGGCAGATACCTCTTTTCCCGAGAGCATTCCGTAGACGCTCGCCGCGGAGTTTGAAAAAAGCTCCGCCACGTCCTCGAGGATTCCGATCTGCTCCGGGGACATGTTCCCGGGCCCCTTTTTGCCGCCGTTGCCCATATCCGCTCCGCTCAGGAGGGCATTTATTTCATCCTGGCTGAGAAGCTCGTCAATCATTTTCCGCTCCTCCTTTCAATGGGGGGACATCCTCTTCTTCAGAGGGAAGCACTTCCGATATCTCCGCCCCGTAATTGCCGTTCACCGAACCGGGCACGGCCCTGAATTTCACCCTGTTCCCCACCCGCACACCCAGAGAAGTCCCCACCGTCTCGTCCAGCTTGATGACGTCACCGGTCTGAAGCTGCATCACATCATCCACGCTCAGTACGGTATGGCCGAGTTCTAGGGCAAGGGGGATGAGCACCCCCTGAAGACTTTTCACGAGGAAATTCCTGATCCCCTCCTCGTTCTTCCGCCCTGTGGAGGCGAACCACTGCTGGGAGCTGAGCTTGTCCATGATGGGCTCCATGAGGAAGTAGGGGATGCAGATGCTGATCACTCCCTCCACATCCCCGACCTTCAGCTTGAGGATGACGAGGAGGACCATGTCCGTTCCCGGACAGATCTGGACGAAGAAGGGGTTGCTCTCGAGGCTTTCGTAGCGGAAGCGCACATCCACCACGGTGCTCCAGCTCTCCTCGAGAAGTTCAAGCATCCGCATGAGGACCCGCTCAATGACCGTACGCTCGATGTCGGTCAGCTCCCGGATCTTTCCGGAGAACTGCCCCTTGCCGCCGAGCATCCTGTCGATGATGGCGAAGACAAGATTCGGGTTCATCTCGATGAGGGCATTGCCGCTGAAGGGGTACATCTCCAGAACGCCGATGACCGTGGGCTGAACGAGGGAGCGGATGAATTCATCATAGGCAAGCTGGTCCACCGAGGCGATCTCCGCTGAGACAAGAGACCGGACGAGGGTCGACATGGTGGTCGTCAGCTGCCGGGCGAAGGCCTCGTGGATCATCTGGATCGCCCGGAGCTGATCCTTGCTGAATTTATCCGGACGGCGGAAGTCGTATTTCTTGATCTTCTTTTCTTCCGTATGGCCGAGGGCCTCCACATCCAGATTCCCCGATGACAGGGCTACAAGAAGAGAGTCGATCTCGTTTTGGGAAAGAATCTCGGGGGTCATTCGCTGCTCCCTCCTTTTCCGGGGAATGAGAATGAGGACATGCTACTGAAGCACGAAGCCTTCAAAAAGAACCCGGACTACGGGCGGCTTCTCCTTCACCGGGGGAAGAAGGGAATTGAGGGTCCTCTTGATGTCCTCCGCAAGGTTCATGATCCCCTCGGCGCTCGTGAGCTCTTCAAATACACGGTCCTTGGTGAGGAGGATCACCTCGTTTTTTATCCGGGCGAGCCAGCTCGGGGAGGATATCATCTCTATTGATTTCGCCCCCTCCATCTCAAGGGAGAGCTTGAAATTCACCACGTGATTTCCCGTCCCCGACAGGTTGGAGATGAAATCCCCGACGAAAAAGACCGGACCGGGCTCCTCGATCTTCGCTGAGGGGGAGCTTCCCTCGGAGCTCAGAAAGGTCCTGCCCGCAAGAAGCCCTCCTCCGAATCCGAGAACGAAAAGAACCAGTGCCATGAGAAGAACCATAAAAAGCCGTTTCATTTCATCATCCCTTCGTCACTGCTTCGGATAGCGGGACAGAAAAACCAGGTCAACCCTGCGGTTGAGCGCCTTGTGTTCGGGGGTATCGTTCGGCACAAGGGGCTGGTTCGGCCCGTATCCCACGGCCTGAATTTTCCGGGGGTCGAATTTCGCCCGGTACTGCAGATAGGAGGCCACGGAGGCCGCCCGGGCGGAGGAAAGCCCCCAGTTGTCATTATATCGTCCTCCCCGCATCGGGGTGGAATCCGTATGCCCCTCCACGGCGATGGCAGGGACGGCGTCCCGGATGAATTCAGCTATCTTGAAGAGGATCCTCATCCCCTCGGGCTTCAGATCGGCGCTCCCCGAGGAGAAGAGAAACTGGTCAGACAGGGAGACCGTCACGCCCCGCTGGTCCATCCGCACGGTGACCTGCTTGTCGAGCCCTTCGCTCTGAAGGTAGCTTCTGAGGTTTTTCGCCACCTCCTGAATATTCGGGTCCACCCTTGTGGATTCAGCCGCCTGGTCAGCAATGCTGCCGCCGAATACCGCCGGGTTCTCCTGGACGGACTTTCCGCCGGGCATGAACCCCAGGGCTCCCTGAAAGGAGAGGATCATCATCTCGAACTTCATGACGTCGATGGATGAGAAGGAAAAAAGCAGAACGAAGAAAGTGAGCACCAGGGTGACCATGTCGCCGTAGGTGACGAGCCACAGAGGGGCGCCCGGAGAGGATTCTTCTTTTTTCTTCCTTCTGGCCAATCAGGCCGCCCCCTCTCCTTTAGTCTTCTCCTCGAAGGCCGTCCGCTGCTTGGGGGGAAGGAAGACCTTGAGCTTTTCCTCCACGATGCGGGGGTTCTCTCCCGCCTGGATGGCGAGGACTCCCTCCACCATAAGCTCCATGGAGAGGACCTCCTGGGCGGAGCGTACGGCCAGCTTTTTCCCTATGGGGAGGGCGAATCCGTTGGCGATCAAAGAACCGTAAAAGGTGGTCACCAGCGCCACGGCCATTCCGGGGCCGAGGGCATCGGGGTTGGATAGGTTTCCGAGCATGGTGATGAGGCCGATGAGGGTGCCGAGCATTCCGAAGGCGGGGGCGAGCTCCGCCATGGAGTCGAAGAAGCTCTTGTTTGAGGAGTGTCTCGTCTCGAGAATGCCGATCTCCGTGTCGAGAATCGCCTTCACAAGTTCAGGGTCCGTTCCGTCGACCACGAGCTGTATGGACTTGCGGAGGAAGTCGTTGTCCAGTTCAGAGGCGTCGGATTCAAGGGCGAGGAGCCCCTCCCGCCTCGCCTTTTCAGCGAAGCTCACCACTGTCTGCACCAGGGAGACGAGGTCGGGGGTCCCCCCCGTGAAGGCCATCTTGAGGATCTTGAAGAACCCCTTGAGCTTTTCCGGAGGATTGGCGACGATGAGCGCCCCTCCCGTTCCTCCGAGGACGATGAGCATGGACTGAAAGTCGACGAAGGCACTCCCCTGCCCTCCGGCGACAACACCGCCGATGACGAGTATCAAGCAGATGGCAAGCCCAATGATAGTAGTAAGATCCACGTAAATCGCGCCTCCCCGAAATTTGCCTCAGATGCCCTGAGGACGGCTTACTCCGATTCTTCTTCCAGAGGGGTGAGTTCCCTGCCGGCGAAAAATGAGAAGAGAACTTTCTGCCTGTATTCCACTACCCGCTGCACGATCTGCTCCATGGGTTCGGAGACGACGTACCGGTGGCCGTTCACGAGCCGGACGACCGTATCGGGGGTGGATTCTATCGTTTCGATGAGGTCCGCGTTGACCGTAAAGGGCTCACCGTTGATCCTGTGGAGGGTTATCATGAAGGTCCTCCGCCCTAGCGCTTGATGTTGATCAGTTCTTCAAGGACCTGGTCGCTCGTCGTCACGACCCGAGCGCTCGCCTGGAACCCCCTCTGGGCCACGATGAGGCGCACGAACTCCTCCGAGAGGTCGACATTCCCCATCTCGAGGGTTCCCCCTGCGATGCTCCCCGCCCCTCCTTCAAGGGGAGGCACCACCTGGGCGAGGCCTGAGTTGTTGCTCGCGAGATAGGCGGTGTCACCGAATTTATCCAGTCCGCTCGGGTTTGAGAAGAGGGCGAGGGCGACCCGGTAGAGGGGGATATTTCTTCCGTTGCTGTAGACGCCGGTTATGGTGCCGTCCTTCCCCGTGGCGAAATCGTTGAGGACTCCCATGGCGTAGCCGTCCTGAAAGTACCCCTTCGTGGTGAAGGCGCTGCCGTACTGGGTGACCCCTTCAAGGGCCCCCTTGCCGAAGGATTCTCCGGTGAAATCAAGGGTGATCCGTGCGTCATGAGCCCCGAGGGAGGCGAAGTTGATGCCGATCTCGCCGGTGGAGCCGCTTTCGATCTGCCCTCCCGGAGTGAAATTCACGAGTCCGGTATTGTTTGTCAGGGTCATCCCTGATTCTTCCGGAAGCCACGCCCTCCAGCGCCACTGGTTATTATCCGTTTTTTCCCAGCTTACTTCAAGGGTATGGGCATTTCCCAGACTGTCGTAGACATCCATCTTCGTTCCGTGGACGCTGGCGATCTTCTGATTTATGGTGGCGAGATCGTCTCCCGAGGCGGAGAGAATGGCTATGCCGAGGCCGTTCTCCGAGGCCCTCGCCGTGAGGGTGCTCGTCCCGACGGGTGTGGCCGCCGAAAGATTGAATTTCCCGTCATCCTGCACCGGGATGAGCAGTTCGTTGACCTCTGCGACGGGGGGTACGGCACTGTCCATGCTCCAGAGCCTCAGGGTGCGGAACCCCTCCTGCCCCGCTGTCTGGACATCGTCGAACTCCGCAAGGTAGTACTTCGCCGGAGAGACGGAGCCGTCTGTTACCAGGGAATAGTTCATGAACCCGGCCGCCTCGATCTTCGTGGAGAATGGCAGGGGCGGATTCAACGGGTCTGCGGGGTCGGGGTAGGTCCCGGAGATGGTCAGGGTCCCCGTGGCGGAGTCAAAGACGACTCCGGCGGGGAGGACGGTAATTCCTGCCGGGGTGGCAAGGGGCGCCGTGGAGGACAGGGTCAGTTGGGGCATCCCCGTGGCTTCGTCGATCCCCCCGAATTCGAGGGGGATGCTCCAGTCTCCTCCGGCGAGGGTGAAGAACTCCCCTGCACTTTTTCCGCCTGCAATATTGTTCAGGAGGAACCTGTCCGTTCCGATGTCGAAGGAGACGGAGGCGTCATTTCCGGTGATCCCCATGGGAAGATAGACGGAAGTTCTGCTGTCGAGGTTGCACCGGTATCCGGCGAGCTCCGTCCCCTTGGCGGGAATTTTCTGCCCCACGGGGATATTGATGTCCGTGAGGCTCGACCCGACGGTATATTTCGTCGGATCAATGGGGTCCATGTTCATGGCGAACCCCTTGACCATATACCCCGTTCCCGCCTGGGCAAGATTTCCGTTTCCGTCCAGAAGGAAATTGCCGGCCCGGGTGTACATCTCGTTGTTGCCGTCGCTCACCACGTAATATCCGTCCCCCTGAACGGCCATGTCCGTACGGTTGCCCGTAAACTGGGTCTGCCCCTGGGAATGGATGGTTCCGATGGCGGCCACGTTGACCCCGAGGCCGACCTGCATGGGGTTGATCCCTCCCCTGCCCTCTGCGGGAGAGGAGGCCCCCCGGGTGGTCTGGTACATGAGGTCCTGAAAGGTCACCGTGGATTTTTTGAATCCCACGGTATTCACGTTGGCGATATTATTGCCTACCACGTCAAGAAGGGTCTGATGGGCTCGTACGCCCGTAACGCCCGACATAAGGGATCGAAGCATGTTTTTTCCTCCCGTTTCTGTTCAAAGGATGCGCAGTCCCTTGCGGTCCGTTCTCCGCCCTGCCTTCCGTGGGGGCCGGATGTGTCCTTTATATTTCGGAGGTCCCTGCTCTTTTCTGAAGTCCTTCCCTCCTCACGGGAGGAAGGGCTCAGGCGACAGCCAGGACTTTTTCGAGGGGGACGTCGATTTCGCCGTCGGTGACGAGGATGGTTCCGCCCTTTTCAAAACGGAGATAGGCGATTTTTCCGTATTCACTCAGGCCGTCTTCGTTTTCGTACTCCACCGTCCGGCCGATATAGCTCACCGCCGCCCCCCGGGAGAGGGCATTCATCTGCTCGATGCTTTTGCTCATGTTGGTCATCTGTTCAAGGGTGCTGAACTGGGCCATCTGGGCGATGAAATCCTTGTCCTTCAGAGGGTCGAGGGGGTCCTGGTTGCTCAGCTGGGTGATCAGGATCTTGAGAAAGGCGTCCTTTCCGAGTTCGCTGTTGACCTCCCGGAGCTCATTTTTTCCGTTATATCCCGTTGAAAAGAGAGTGTTCGCCGTGCCTTGAATTTCCATCCTTCATTCCTCCCGTTCCTAGGCCATCCAGTAGAGCAGGCCCTGTTCAAGATCCACCCTGAAGGAGAGGGTCTCATCCCCCTGCTGCTGCCTGGGGATACGGCCTCTTTCTCTTTCTCCTTCGTTCTTTTCCTTCCCCTGGTCCATCCTGCTGTCGCCGATATCCACCGTGCAGGACGTCATCTGGACTCCCTGCTGGGAGAGGGAATTGCGGAGGACGATCAGCTGGTCCTGCACGAGCTGGCGGAGCTGCTCGCTGCCCACCCTGATGGATGCCTCCACTCCACCGGCGGTGGTGGAGAGTTCGATTTCGACTCTGCCCAGTGCCGGGGGCTCAACAACGATGGAGGCTTTGTGCAGACCGTCCCTCCGGAGAAAGCGGACCACGTTGGTCATCCCCTCGCCGAGGGCCTCTCCATTTCGGCCGGAAAGGGGGACTTCCGCTCCGGATGAGAGGGGGGGCGGGGCCTTGACTTCCGACGGGCCGGCACCCCTCAGAAAGGAGGAGAAGGGGTTTTCTCCGTCTCGGGTACGGACGGGCTGGGGCTCCTTCGGGCCTTCCCGGTCAGCAGGGGGGGATTCAAGGGTCCTTCGGTTCGTATCCTGCCCCTGGTTCTTCGCCCCGGGGGAGTCTTTTTCAGCCGGAAGGGAGGGAGCTGCCCCCTCCTCTGCTGCCGGAGAGGAGGTACCCGGCCCTCCCCTGAGGTTCTTCTGCCTCTCCCGGGTTCCTTCCGCGCCTTCCGGCAAGGGAAGGGTCCCCGAAGGGAGGTTCGAGGGCTCCTCTTTCTGAGGGGCGGGGGAAAGGACGGGCGCCGGGAGCCCCTTTCCGGGGGAGACCTCTTTTTCACCAGGGGCCGCCTTTTCGAAAAGGGAAGGTCTCTCCTGGACCGGCACGGAAGGGGGAACTGCAGCCATAGCTGGGGCTGCCTCCCCCTGCGGAAGGAGGGGGGCGGCAATTTCCGACCCGTCCTCTCCCGGGGTCAGGGCTCTCTCCGGAGAGGGGGAATCAGCCATCCTTCTCCGCTCATCTTCCGGGGAAAAGGGGAAGTTCAGATCCTGTTCTGCCCCCTCCTCCGGCACGAGCTCAGGAGTGATGTTCGTAAGGAGGGGAAGGAGGTTCTTTCCGTTCGATCCGGCGGCGTCCCCTTCACCGGGGCGGCAGAGGAAGCCTTCGGGCAAAGGGGAGTCCGAGGGCGCCCCGAAAAGGGTTCCCCTCTCCTGAAGGAGGGACAGGAGGGCAAGGGAGGAATAACCTTCGGAAGAACTCTTTTTTTTACCGGCCAAGGAAGGCGGAGCCTCCCCCGGAACAGCGGAGTTCTTCAGGCAGGAGGAGAGGAGGCGGGCGAACCCCCCCGGATCCCTGGGATCGGAGGATTGTTCCGTCCCCTCCGGAGCAGAGCCGGCGGGGAAGAGAGTCCTTGTGTTCAAAAGGGGGGAAAGCATGGCGGCACCTCCATGGAGTGTTATGGCCTTCCCGGAGCAGCGAGGCGCTCCGTAAGCTGCGCCGCAAGACCGGCGTCCATTCTGCCGAGGATGGACGCCCGGACGTCGTTGGACATCTTCGCCAGAAGCCTGACGGCAAGGTCCTCCCGGAGCTGTTCGAGAATCTGGGCTGCTTTGCGGGGAGATATTTCCTCGTAGGTCTTCATGAGCATCGCCATATAGGTACTCTCCTCATCAGAATTTTCGTCCGGTTTCGCCTCTTTTGCCCGGAGAGCCTGCTCCCTGTCTTCAAGAGCGCCGGCTCGCTTCTCCACATCAGCGGAGAGGGCATCGAGGGCGTCGGACCGAGTCTTGAGCTCCATCTCCCGCTCGCTGAGCCGGTCGCTCCAGCGCTCGAGTTCCAGGCGCCGCCGCTCTTCCGAGGTGAGGGTGTACTCCTTTGGAATTCCGAAGGTCTTTCCGAGGGACGGTCCTATCCAGGGAAGACGGGGCACAACATTGTACAGAAGGGGCCGGGCGTCCCATGCGCCGGCGAAATGGAGCCCCGCTGCCGTTCCCGCGGCCAGAAGAAGGAATAAAAAAAGGAGAGTCCCCTTGCGCCCTTTTCGTTTTTCCTTTTTTTCCTTCGGCCGGGGGGTACTCTCCTGGGAGATGTCTTCAAAAGTCTCTCTGGGTTCGTCAGGCATCAGTCATCATCGCCCCCCGATTTCTTTCTGTACAGTGCAAGGATGGTCTTCACATAATGCTGCGTCTCGGCGAAGGGAGGGATCCCCCCGTAGGAGTCCACCCGCCCCGGCCCCGCGTTGTAGGCGGCGAGGGTTTTCTCAAGGTCTCCGTCATATTTATCGGACAGTTCGGAAAGGTATTTAATGCCCCCCTCGAGATTCTGAACGGGGTCGTAGGGGTCTTCCACGCCGAGCATCTTCGCCGTGCCGGGCATGAGCTGCATAATTCCCATGGCACCCTTGCAGGAGAGGGCGTCCGTCTTCCCCCCCGACTCCATGCGGATGACTGCCCTGACCAGCTTCTCATCCATGCCGTATTTCGCTGCCAGGTCGGGAATCCGGCTGCGCCAGTCTCCGTCCTTTACGGATACGGAAGGGTTTTTTTCCGGAACGCGCCCCGGAAGGGGAAGGGGGCTTTTCTCTCCGGTTTTTCCTCCGGGAGGGGTCTCCTCCCTGGCCAGGACATGGACAAACCGGTCTTTATCCTCCGGCGGAGGAGTTTTGCGCTCCGGGCGGACTCTCCGCTCGATCTCCTCCATCCGGCCCATCACCCTGGCAACACCGGAGAAACCGGGTCTCATCCCTGCCCCCGCTGCAGCGCACAGTGGCGGATTCCGGCGATGTCGTCCATTTCGACCTGTTCTTTTTTGAGGACCGAGTTCCGCCATTCGTCCACGAGGCCCGAGACGTATTTTTCCATGATCTGCACATCCCGGTGCTTCTCCACAAGCCGCGCCTCGGTCTCCTCAATGGCCGTCCGCACGGAGCACAGGACGTCCCCCTGATCACAGATGGTGGAATCAACCCTCTCAATGGCCTTCCGGCAGAACCACATCTCCTGAACCGTTGTGGGTTCTTTTCCCTGGTGACCGAAGGAGAGCAGGGCATCCTTCTTTTTCGTCTCCAGATCCCGGAGAAGGTCCACCAGGCGGTCTTCCTCTTTTTTTTCTGAGGAGAGAAGCAGCTGCTGCTCTTCCCGCCCCTTTATCCTCGTCTTGAGTATTTTTTCGAAACGCTGCACTTTATTTTTCATCTGATCCTCCCCGGGTGTCCGGTATAGTCATCGGCCCAGAACGATTTATTCTTGACCCCTTCTCAGGGGATGAGGCCGATCAGCTCCCCTTCCATGGCCTCGAAGGAGACCTTTTCATCCACGGACTGGCGGAGAAATCCCCGGACATCCTCCAGGTGCTCGAGGGCCCAGTCAACCCTGGGGCTCGTCCCTCTTTTGTAGGCGCCGATGCCGATGAGGTCCTCCGATTCGCCGTAGACGGCGAGGAGCTCCCGGATTTTTCCCGCCGCGTCGATGTGGTCCTTTGAGACGATGGACGGCATGACCCGGCTGATGCTTTCAAGGACATCCACTGCAGGGTAGAAGTTCCTGGCGGCGATCTTCCGGGAGAGAGTGACGTGGCCGTCCAGAACGCCCCGCACCGTGTCGGCCACGGGCTCGTTCATGTCGTCCCCCTCAACGAGGACCGTATAGACTCCGGTGATGCTCCCCCGCTCCCCCGTCCCCGCCCGCTCGAGAAGCCGGGGGAGCATCTCGAAGACCGAGGGGGTATACCCCCGGGTCGTGGGGGGTTCGCCGATGGCCAGGCCGACCTCCCGCTGCGCCCGGGCAACCCGGGTGACCGAGTCCATCATCAGGAGGACGTTCTTTCCGCAGTCCCGGAAATACTCGGCGATGGCCGTGGCCGTGAGGGCGGCCTTGAGGCGTATCAGGGGAGGCTGATCAGAGGTGGCGACGACGACCACCGATCGCTTCCGCCCCTCGGTGCCGAGGTCCCGGTCGATGAATTCCCGGACCTCCCGCCCCCGCTCCCCCACGAGGGCGATGACGTTCACATCCGCCGCCGTGTACCGGGCCATCATGGCCAGCAGAGTGCTCTTCCCCACTCCCGACCCAGCGAAGATGCCTATCCGCTGTCCCGTCCCCAGGGTGAGCAGGCCGTCCATGACCTTCACCCCTACGGGGAGAGGAGAGGTGATCATCTTTCGCCGCAAAGGGTGGGGGGGGTCTGCATAGAGGGGGTAAACGTCCGAGGCCGCCACAGGCCCCCGGTCATCCAGGGGGTTGCCGAGGCCGTCAAGAACTCTGCCGAGGAGAGCAGGGCCAACCCGCACTCCCAGGGGGCGTTCCATGGAGAGGACATCGCAGCCGGGGCCGATATCCTTCAGGTCACCGAGGGGCATGAGGAGCACCCGGTCACCCCGGAAGCCCACGACCTCCGCGGAGAGGGCGGACGTGCTGTTTCTGTAGCGGATGGAGCACAGATCCCCCACCCGGACGTCAGGCCCCTGGGATTCCGCCACGAGGCCGACGACCTGGACGATCTTTCCGTTGATGCGCACGAGCTGTGTTCTGGAGAGGCGGTTTTCGAGGATGGAGAGGAGTTCTCCCTCAGGAAGTTTCGGCGTCATCGTTCCGGCCTTCGATAAAGAGGTGGTCGATATCCTTGCCGATCTGCTCGAGCTGGGTGCGCCAGCGGGCATCGTAAATTCCGAGGTTCGTCTCCACGATGCAGCTCCCCTTCTCCACATTGGCGTCGGGAAGGTATTCAAGATGCTTCACTCCCCGGAGAAGATCGCTGAAGGAGTCCTTCCGGCTGAGGATCCCCTCGAGGTCATCCCCGTTGAGGTAGACAAGAATCCGCTCCCGGTCGCTCACGCGCTCAAGGACCTCCCGGAGGACGAGCATGGCCGTATCCTCCCGGAGGGTGACCTGCTGCTGAAGCATCCGGGAGAGGAGGAGCTCCCACATCCGTATGAGCTGGGGGAGATGAAGGGCCGAAAGGCCCTCGAGACGGTCTGACAGGGCGGCATGAATATTCTCGAGAAGGGCGACGAGGGAGGCCACTTTTGCCTCGTAGTGGCGTTTCATCTCCCGCCTGGCCTGCTCCTGCCCTTCGGAGTACCCCGCCCGCTTCCCCTCTGAAAACCCCTCTTCGACCGACCGTTTCCGGAGGGCCGCTCCCTCGGCTTCCAGAGCGGCTGCCCTCTGGCGTTCTTCCTCCTGAGCCTTTTTCCGTTCCGCCTGAAATTCCTCTCCGAGCACCCTGTTCCGGGAGGAGAGGAGGGTGATCTCCGTCTCCGCCCTCTCGAGACGGCTTTCCGCCAGGGCCAGTTCCTCCCTGAGGCGGACAAGCGGATCACAGGGGGGAGGCACCCGGGAGGAGGACCGGGAAGCCTTTTCCGGTTCGTCCCCGGAGATCAGGCTGCCGACCTTGACTGTCTCTGAAAGCACCCGGACAGCCCGCAGCACGTTTGGCCGTAGAAAATCAGACAATCAGCTCCTCCTCTCCGCCCCTGGATATGACGATCTCCCCTGCGTCCTCGAGTGCCCGGACGACGTTGACCACTTTCTGCTGGGATTCCTCCACGTCCCGGACGCGGACGGGGCCCATGTATTCCATGTCCTCCCGAAGCATTTCGGCCGCCCGTTTGGACATGTTCTTGAAGAACTTTTCCCGAAGCTCCTCCGTAGCGCCCTTGAGGGCCAGGGAGAGCTCCTTCATCTCCACTTCCCGGAGGACCCGCTGGAGGGAACGGTCGTCCATCTTGCTGATGTCCTCGAAGACGAAGAGCCTCCGCTTTATCTCATCGGCAAGATCGGGATCGTTCTCCTCGAGGTTTTCCATGATATTCCGCTCGGTGGCCCGATCGGCGTTGTTGATGATCCCCACGATGGCGTCGATGCCTCCGGCGAGGGTGAAATCCTGTCCCATGACGGTGCTGAGCTTCCGTTCGAGCACTCTCTCCACCTCTCTGAGAACCTCCGGGGTGATCCGGTCCATGCGGGCGATCCTCTTGGCGACCTCGGCCTGAAGCTGGGCTGACAGGCCGCTGATGATGGATGCCGCCTGTTCCGGCTCGAGATAGGCCATGATGAGGGCGATCGTCTGGGGGTGCTCTCCCTGGATGAATCCGAGGATCTGCTGGGCGTCCGTATGGCGCATGAAGTCGAAGGGGCGGACCTGAAGGCTGGCCGTGATCCGGGTGAGGAGGCTCTGGGCCCGTTCGGTTCCGAGGGCCCGTTCGAGGATGTCCCGGGCATAGTCCACACCCCCCCGGGCCATGTACTCCCTGGCGAGGAGCATCTCCTGGGCATCCTTGAGGACCTCGAGGCGGGCTTCCGGAGACACCTTCCGAAGGTTGGCGATCTCGAGGGTGATGATTTCGATGGTGGCATCGTCGAGACGCTTATAGATCTCGGCGGCAATTTCGTTTCCAAGGGCCACGAGGAGAATTGCCACCTTCTCTTTTCCCGGAATTCCCTTCAGGCCGATTTTTGCCATGACAGATTCTCCTCTCAGATTTCGTCGGCGAGCCAGTCCTGAATGAGATTTCCTATCTCCTCAGGCTTGGTTCTGGCATAGGCGCGCAGCTGATCCTCCAGGACCGCCAGCTCTCCCTGGGCTTCAAGAAGCTCGGGGGATGAGAGAAGCTCCTGGATGGAGGGGATTCTTTTTTCCTTCTCCCCCTGGGCGGGGATCACCTTTCTGCTCTTTCTGCGGCGCATCCACAGAACTCCCGCGAGGGCGGCCAGGAGGAGCACGGCCGCTCCGGCAACGAGGGCAAAGAGAAGCTGGGACCGCTCCCTCGCCCTCATCTCCTCGGCAAGGCTGTCCGCATAGGTGGTGGAGAATTTCATGGATTGAATGACGAGCTGGTCTCCCCGGGCGGGGTCAACCCCCAGGGCGGGAGCCACGAGGGCTCTCAGTTCGGTCAGGCGGTCCGGCTCGAGTTCGCCGTCCACCAGGACTGAGGCGGAAAGGCGGCGGATCGTCCCGGGAGTGATGACCTGCTGGGTCTCCTTCGTGGTGATCTCGAAATTATTTGTGGTCTCCGATTTATTGTAGTCCGTCTCAGTCTCCTGTTTCTGCCCGACGGCGTATCCCGGGATGTTTGTCGTTGTGCCCGGCGCCCCTCCCGGGGGAGTTCCGCTTCCCGTATAGGCCTCTTCGATATTCTGCTGGCTCCGAAGGACGCCCTTTCCCGATTCGCCCGGGAGGAATTCCCTGGAGGTGCTCGATCTCCGGTCGAAATCGAGATCCACCTTGATCCGGACGACCACCTTGCCGGGACCGAAGACCCGCTCGAGCATGACCCGGACCTTATTCTCCAGTTCCCGCTCCTGCTGGCGCTCAAGCTCCCGCTGAACGGACGAGACGCTCCGGCCGTCCGACTGGGAGTACAGAAGCATCTCATCATCCACAAGATCGGTAAGCACCTTGCCGGAGGTGTCCACTACGGAGATGTTCTCGGGAAGGAGCCCCTGCACGCCGTGGGCGACGAGGTGCATCACGGCCTTCACCTGCTCGGGGCCGAGCTGTTTTCCCGATTTAAGGCGGAGCAGAACGGAGGCGGTGGAGGGCTGCTGCTGTTCGAGGAAGAGCCGCTGTTCGGGGATGACGATGTTCACCTTTGCGAAATCGACGGCGTCGATTTGGCGGATGGTCCGCTCAAGCTCCCCCTCCAGGGCACGGATATAGGTGATCTTCTGCTGAAATTCGCTCAGCCCCATCTTCGCCGTGTCGAAGATTTCATACCCCACGCTCCCCCCCTTGGGAAGGCCCCCCTGGGCAAGACTCAGGCGGGTTTCGTAGACGATGGGGCGGGGGACGAGGATGGCGTTGGCTGCGGGGTCGAGGCGGTAGTCGATTTTATTTTCCTTGAGGTAGCTGACGATGGCGGACTGGTCCTCCACCTCGAGGGCGGTGAAGAGCGGTTCGTAGGAGGGGCGCCCCGCCCAGTAGACCATCAGAATAAGGGCAGCCACCACAAGGGCTGAAGCCGCGGCAATGGATATCTTCTGCCAGGGCTTCAGGGAAGACCAGAAGAGGGAGAGGCGGGAGAAGGCCTGCCGGAGCCAGTTCATCCGCGACCCCCTTAGACGGGCAACCGACCGAGCTGCTGATAGGCGTCAACCAGTTTGTTGCGGACCTCCGTGATCATTCGAAGGGCGAACTCCGCCCGCTGGGCGGAGAGGACCACCGCGGAGACGTCCTCAACATCCCCTGTGGCGAGGCGGTTGACCAGGCTTTCCGATTCAAGCTGCAGGTCGTTGATTTTCTTCATTGAATTTTCGAGGAGACTTTCGAAGGATACTCCAGGGCTTCCTGAAGAGGAGTCGGCGGTGGTTAGGGCTTCCGAACGCCGGATAAAGGGCGCGGCAGAGAGCTTCATGAGATCAATTTTCAGGCTGTCCACTTGAATCCTCCTCGTAATGTAGAGAGGTTCAGAACCTCTTGGGCACTAGTGTATCATATGAATTTCAGAAGAAGAAAAAAAAGGGAGGGCATTGTATGCACCTCCCGTAGCTTATACCATGGGTCTTGAGTCTCAATTTATACCCTTACAGCAGATTAAAAGATTTTTATGGAGGAAACCGGTCAGCCCCGCATAATTTCGAGGGCGCCACTCCACATGGACCGGGCGGAATCCGCCACGGCAAGGTTTGCCTCGTAGGCCCTGCTCGCCACGAGCATGTCGGTCATCTCCCGTACAACGTTGACGTTCGGAAAGGCAACATACCCCTCGGCGTTCGCGTCGGGGTGATCGGGCTGATAGACGAGGCGGGGGGGAGCGTCGTCGGGGACGATCTCCATTACCCGGACTCCTCCCGTCCCCCCTTCCTTTCCCGAGGCGCTGTCGAGCATCTCGGCGAAAACCGGAACCTTCCTCCTGTAGGGGCCGCCTTCGGCAGTTCTGGTGGTATTGGCGTTGGCGAGGTTCGACGCGATGGCGTCAAGCCACAGCCGATGGGCGGTGAGGGAGCTTCCCGATATGTCGAGAGCGCGGAACATTCTCATGATCTACCGTCCTCCGATGACGAGCCGGTAGAGGGCCGTCTTCTTCGCGGCGAAGCGGGTCATGGCGTTGTGGGCCATCCGGGTCTGGGAGAGGACGGACATCTCCCGTTCGGGGTCGATGTTGTTTCCGTCAAGACGGAATTTCTCGTCGTAGATGCGGATTTCCTCGGGGTGAACGGAGGCTACCCTCCGGGGGCCCGAGGGTATATGCCCCTCGTCGGTCACCGAAAGGGGAAGCCGCCGGGGGGCGGAGATAACGTCCCGAAGCTGATCTTCGAAGGAGACGTTTCTCCGGGCATAGCCGGGGGAGGTCGCATTGGCGATGTTGCGGGCCGTGGATTCAAACCTCTTCGAGAGGCCCTCGAGGTTCTTCTCCATCACGTTCCAGTTGAAATCTCCCACCATGGTTTTCCCCTCCCGGATCTTTCTTCTCCCCTGTGTTTCGGCGGCTTCTCCCCCCTGCTTTAGGCTACTCCTTCTGAAGCACTCCCAGCTCTTCGACAAAGAGGGGGCTTAAAACCTTGATGAAGGTCCCCTTCATGCCGAGGCTGCGGCTCTCGATAATGCCCGCGCTTTCCAGCTTTCTGAGGGCGTTGACGATAACGCTCCGGGTCACGCCGACTCTGTCGGCCACCTTGCTTGCGATAACCACGCCCTCGTAGGAGCCGAGCTCGATGATGATGTGCTTCACCGACTCCACCTCGGAGTAGGAAAGGGCCCGCATGGCCATCTGGACCACAAGACGCTCCCTGGCCCGCTCCTCGATGTTCTTTGTCCGCTCGTGGAGGATCTCGATGCCCACGAGGGTCGCGAGGTACTCCGACAGCACCAGGTCCCGCATGGAGAAGGGCTGGAAGAACCGGACGAGAAGAAGAGTTCCCAGACGTTCGGCGGCACCGTAGATGGGGATGTAGAGCATATGCTTCTCAGGGACGTCGGGCATATCATCGTCGAAGAGGTAGCCGTCCGTCTCGCTGAGCATGGTCTCCCTGTGCTGGTTCAGCTTTTCAACGAAGGCCTCGGGCATGAAACCCTCCTCAAGGAAGTTGGAGACCTCCTCGGAGTGGTATTCGGAGATCCAGGAATGGCCGAGGATCTTTCCCTCCCTGTTGATGAGGTAGACATTGGCCGTGGAGAATTCGCAGAGGAGTTTGGCCAGCTTGTTGTAGTCGGGTTTTGTGCCCTCTCTGCGGCTCTGCAGGGCACGGCCCACCTGGCGCGTCTTTTCGAGAAGATCCTTCAGTCCGGGATCTTCATCCAGAAGATGTGAGTTTTCAAGGGTTCCGATTTCCATTTCCTTGTGTTGTTTTTCTTTCTTTGCAGCCATGGTAATCCCTCCTGATGATGCTGCCCCGGTACGGAGCAGCTTTTTTCTATAGATGCTCTACAGAAGATATCTTCTGATATCGCTGTCGGAAATAAGGGGGTTCAGCCGCTCGCGGACGAACTCGCCGCTGATGGGAACTGCCCCCTGCCCCTTTTCCGGGGCTTCAAAGCTGATCTCCTCAAGGAGATGCTCTATCATGGTATGGAGTCTGCGGGCTCCGATATTCTCCATCTCGTTGTTCATCCGCTCGGCGAGTACGGCGATCTCCCGGATGGCCTCCTGAGAGAAGTCGAGGATCACTCCCTCTGTCTCGAGGAGT
Source organism: Synergistaceae bacterium (assembly GCA_022837505.1). Taxonomy (GTDB): domain Bacteria; phylum Synergistota; class Synergistia; order Synergistales; family Aminobacteriaceae; genus JALHFZ01. The sequence continues at coordinate 9,441 of JALHFZ010000008.1, read as the reverse complement.
GCGCAGTACTGGCGGAGCAGGCTGTTTTCCGGCTCCACGAGGATGCGGGCAAGATCGTCCTGGGTCAGGGGCTGGAGCTCCACCCGGATGGGAAAGCGCCCCTGAAGCTCGGGGACGAGGTCCGAGGGTTTCACGGCGGTGAAGGCCCCGGCGGTGATGAAGAGGATATGGTCCGTGTTCACCGTTCCGTACTTCGTCTGCACGGGGGAACCCTCCACGATGGGCAGCAGATCCCGCTGTACTCCTTCCCGGCTGACGTCGGGGCCTCCGCTTCCTCCCCGGGCCACGACCTTGTCGATTTCGTCGAGGAAGACTATCCCCTCCTCCTGGGCCTTTTCGAGAGCCTCCCGGGTGACGGCGTCCATATCCACAAGCTTTTCGGCCTCTTCAGCCCGGAGGATGCGCCGGGCCTCGGAGACGGTGACCCTCCGCCGCTTGGTTTTTTTGGGCAGAAGACCTCCGAGCATGTCGCCGATATTGATCCCCATGGAGTCCATCCCCATGCCGCCGAGGAGGGGGATCCCCGACTGGCTTTCCGTGACGTCGATCTCCACTTCCCGGTCGTCGAGCTTCCCCTCGGAGAGAAGGGTCTGGAGCTTCCTCCGGGTTGAGTCCCTCATGCGGTCCTCCTCGGGGGAGGGGGCCTCGGCGGGCTGTTCCTTTTCACCCCCGCCGAAGAACTTCATGAAATCAGGCATGGCCGCCTTTTTCTCCGGTCGGGGGAGAAGGGCGTCCACAAGGCGGCTCTCCGCCCGCTCCGCCGCAGGGGTCTGCACATCCTGGATCATCCGCCGCTTCACCATGGCCACCGAGGTCTCCACGAGGTCTCGGATCATGGACTCCACATCCCGGCCGACGTACCCCACCTCGGTGAACTTCGTTGCCTCCACCTTGACGAAGGGGGCCCTCACGAGGTCGGCGAGGCGCCGGGCAATTTCAGTCTTACCCACCCCTGTGGGACCGACCATGAGGATATTCTTCGGGGCAACCTCTTTGGCGATCTCCGGGGCGAGACGCCTGCGGCGGATGCGGTTTCTCAGGGCAATGGCCACGGATTTCTTCGCCTTCTCCTGACCGACGATATACCGGTCGAGATACTCCACGATCTGGCGGGGGGTCAGATCAAAACGCTCCCCGGAGAGAATATTCATTCGCCGAGGGCCTCGACCGTTACGATGTCGTCGGTGAAGACGCAGATCTCCGAGGCGATCTCGATGGACCGCCGGGCGATCCGGGAGGGTGCCCAGTCGCTCACTTCAAGAAGGGCCCGCCCCGCAGCCTGGGCGAAGCCCGAGCCGGAGCCTATGGAGGCCACGTTGTTTTCGGGCTCGAGGATGTCTCCCGATCCTGAGAGAAGGAGGGTGATCTTCGCGTCGGCCACGAGCATGAGGGCCTCAAGCCGCCGGAGGGACCGGTCGGTCCGCCACTCCTTCACAAGGGAGACGGCGGAGCGCATGAGGTCTCCGGAGTTTTCCTCGAGGCGCTTTTCAAACCGTTCGAGAAGGGTCATGGCGTCGGCGGTGCTGCCGGCGAATCCAGCAAGGACGGCTCCCTTGTAGAGCCGCCGCACTTTCTTCGCCCCTGCCTTGATGATCTGGTTTCCGAGGGTCACCTGGCCGTCTCCGGCCATGGCGACCGCGTTGTCTTTCCGTATGCAGACTATGGTGGTTCCTTTAAACATTGTCCGTTTCTCCTTTCGCCCGGGGGTGGGCCGAGACGTAGCTCTGCCGCAGGTGTTCTCCGCTGACGGCAAGATAATGCTGGGTGGTGAGCAGGCTTTCGTGTCCCAGAAGCTCCTGAAGCACCCGAAGGGAGATCCCTCCCTCGAGAAGATGGGTGGCGAAGCTGTGCCGGAGCACGTGGGGGGTCACCTGAGAGATCCCCGTTTTTTTCGCCGCCCGGAGGACAACCCTGTGGACGGTCCTCACCGTGACCGGTCCGTCCTTCTGTCCCGGAAAGACCCACTCTCCGGAGGGAAGGGAATCCTTCCATTCCTCCAGGGCTGCGAGGGCACACCGTCCGAAGGGAATGAGCCGCTCTTTATCCCCCTTGCCGAGCACCCGGAGCATCCGCTCGGCCATATCCACGTTCCGCCAGCGGAGGGAGACGAGCTCGGCGATCCGGAGGCCGCATCCGTAGAGGACTTCGAGGATCGCCCGGTCCCGAAGGGGGTTGTCCCCCTCGCTGCCGAAGACCACAAGCCGTTCGGCATCCTCCCGGGAGAGCGATCGGGGGAGGCGGGCGGGGAGCTTCGGCCCCTCCACGGCTTTCGCCGGATCCCGGGGGGTAATCCCCCTCTCCCGGAGAAAGGCGAAAAAACTTCTCACCGAGGAGAGCTTCCGGGCCGCCGATGACGGAGCATAACCGTACCCCATCATCTCCCGGAGCCAGGAGCGGATGATCTTCGGCTCCACACCGGCCGGCTCGGTCACACCCGAGAGAAGAAGATACTCGGCGAACTGGGCCAGATCAACGGAATAACCGGTTACGGTGTGATCCGAGGCACCCTTCTGAAATCGAAGGTGATCAAGGTACAGATCGATGAATGACGATAGGATTTCCTGCATGAAGATATTTTATCATCTTTTTCTAGATTCTCAATACATTTCAAAAGAATGAATCAATACTTTTCATATATTCCATGAGAATTTCCCCCCGAAATAATCCGAGGGGGGCGCACTCCGGAAGGAGGGGTACAAATTCATCCCCCGGAAGAGGCCTCCGGAGGGGCGAGAAATTCCTCCAGAGCCAGACGGGCCCTTTCCGAGACCATCTCGCACCGCAGAGCCTTGTTCCGGATCTTCTCCTTCAGGGGGGGAAAGATGCCGAGGTTTATGTTCATGGGGTGAAAACCCTTTTCATGGGCGTCGGAGAGATAGTGCAGCAGGGAGCCCAGAGCGGTGAGGCGGGGCCATTCCGGAAAGGGGGCCTTCTCGAGAAGGGCTGCCATGTTGAGGGCAGCGGCAAGGCCCATGGCTGTGCTCTCCATGTACCCCTCCACTCCGGTGATCTGCCCGGCGAGAAAAAGGTCCTCCCTGCCGGAGCGGAAGCGCAGGCGAGAGTCGAGTACCGCCGGGGCGTTCACGTAGATATTGCGGTGCATGACGCCGAATCGGGCGAATTCCGCCTCTTCGAGGCCGGGGATCATCCGGAAGACCCGCTCCTGCTCTCCCCACCGGAGGCTCGTCTGAAACCCCACGAGGTTGTAGAGGGTTCCCTCCCGGTTGTCCTGGCGAAGCTGGACCACCGCCCAGGCCTCCTTCCCCGTACCGGGAAGGGGGAGCCCCACGGGGCGCAGGGGGCCGAACCGGAGGGTGTCGATCCCCCTCGAGGCCATGACCTCCACGGGAAGGCACCCCTCGAACCAGGAGGGGGAATCTTCGAAATCGTGGGGCACAGCCCGCTCTGCCGTCGTGAGGGCGTGCCAGAAGGCCTCGTATTCCTCCCGGCTGAAGGGGCAGTTGTAGTAGTCCGCCTCCTGCCCCCACCGGCCGCTCCGGAAGGCCTTCCTCTTGTCGATGGATTCGAGGGTGACCACCGGGGCCACGGCGTCAAAGAAGGAGAGATACCCTTCTCCGGCGACTTCTGCCAGTTTTTCCGCAAGGGAGGGCGAGGTGAGGGGGCCTGTGGCAATTATCGCCGGGCCGGAGGGGATGGAGGTGCACTCCTCCCTCCGGATAGTGACCAGGGGGTGGCTTTCCAGCCTCTCCGTCACGAGGCGGGAGAAGATATCCCGGTCCACCGCAAGGGCTTTTCCGGCGGGAAGGCTCGCCTCGTCGGCGCAGCGGAGGATGAGGCTGCCCATTCGGCGCAGCTCCCTTTTCAAAATGCCGGCGGGGCTCGTCTGGGAGTCCGCACCGAAGGAGTTGCTGCAGACCACCTCCGCCAGCCGGTCCGTGCTGTGGGCCGGAGTCATGGAGAGGGGGCGCATCTCGAAGAGGGTTACGGAGATCCCCCGCTCGGCAAGCTGCCAGGCGGCTTCGCTTCCCGCAAGACCTCCGCCGACGACAGAGACTGCTTTATCCGTCATTTTCTTCCCGGGAGGTTTCGGTGTGGCCGCACTTCGGGCACTCCTCCCCCCCCTTTTTTCCCGTGGTCATCATGGCGGCGCCGCACTCGGGACAGGCCCTCCCCGAGGGGGGATTCCAGGAGACGAAATCGCACTCGGGGTAGCGGGAGCAGCCGTAGAAGACCTTTCCCTTCCGGCTCTTCCGCTTTACCACGTCCCCTTCCCCGCACTTCGGGCAGATTGCCCCGGTCTTCACCAGCAGCGGCTGGGTGTGTTTGCATTCAGGATAGGCGCTGCATCCTACGAACTCGCCGAAGCGCCCCATCTTCCGGACGAGGGGGCTGCCGCAGAGGGGGCAGTCCTCACCGGTGGGCTCCGGAGGGACGGGCGGCTCGGCGGGGGCCTTCTCCGCCTCCTCCATGGTCCCGGTGAAGGCATCCCAGAACTCCTTTAAAACGGCAAGACGGGTGGCCTTCCCCTCCTCCACGTCATCGAGGTTTTCCTCCATCCGGGCGGTGAACCCCGTATCGACGATGGACGAGAGGCTCTCTCCGTGAAAATACTTTTTCAAAAACCGGTCCACCGTGCGGCCCAGGGGGGTGGGCTGAATTCTGCGCTCTTCGTTCCGCAGGACGTACCGGCGGTCGTAGAGGGTCTCCACGATGGAGGCATAGGTGGAGGGGCGGCCGACGCCCTTCTCCTCGAGGACCTTGATGAGGGTGGCCTCGGAGTACCGGGCGGGCGGACGGGTGAACTTCTGCTCACGGTTCACGTCCTCCACGGAGAGGACCTCCCCCTTCTCGGCCGGCTCCAGGGGGTCCCCCTTGAGATCAAGGGGCCAGAGGGCGCTCCATCCGGGAAAGACCAGGGTCTCGCCGAGCTGGCGGAATCCGGCCTTGCCCGCAAGGGCCCTGAGGGTGGAGTTCGATACCCGGGCCGGTGTCATCTGGGACGCGGCGAAGCGCCGCCAGATCAGGGAGTAGATCTTCATCTGGTCGGGGGAGAGGATCCCCTCCACGCTCTCGGGGGTTATGTCCATATCGGTGGGACGGATAGCCTCGTGGGCGTCCTGGGACCTCCCCTTCGCGGCGTAGACATTTTCCTTCTCCGGAAGATATTCGGGGGGGAAGTGCCCGGCAATCCAGGCCCTGCACTTCTCCAGCGCATCGGGGGCTATTCTGAGGCTGTCGGTGCGCATATAGGTGATGAGCCCCACGGGACCCTTCCCCGGAAGGGTAACCCCTTCGAACAGCTCCTGGGCGGTCCTCATGGTCCGCCGGGGGGACATCCCCGTCCGGCGGGCGGCCTCCTGCTGGAGGGTACTCGTCCGGAAGGGGGCGGGGGCTGCCCGGTGACTTTCTCTTGTCTTGAAATCCTCTACGGTGAGGGGTGAGTTTTCCAGTTCCGCCAGGATGGTCTCTACGAACTCCTCCGAGTCGAGAAGGAGGGATTTCCCCTCCTTCCAGAGGGATTTTCCGTCGAAGCTGTCCGCCCGGAGGGTATATTTTCTTCCGTCTTCGGCCGCTGCGGTGACGGTGATGATCCAGTACCCCCGGGGGATGAAATTCTCGATCTCATCCTCCCGGTCGCATACGAGGGCGAGGGCGACGGACTGTACCCTTCCGGCGGAGAGCCCCCGGCCGATCTTCTTCCACAGAAGGGGGCTCAGGGTGTACCCCACAAGCCGGTCGAGGATGCGCCGGGCCTGCTGGGCCTCCACCTTGTTCATATCCACGCTCTCGGGAGACCGGAGGGCTTCCTTCACTGCGTCGGCGGTGATCTGGTAGAACCGCACCCTGCAGGGGGATTCGGGGTCTATGCCGAGGAGCTCGGAGAGGTGCCAGGCGATGGCCTCCCCCTCCCTGTCGGGGTCGGAGGCGAGAAATATGCCCGAGGCCTTTCCCGCAAGGGCGAGAAGCTCATTCTTCACCTTCGCCTTCCCCTTGACGAGGATATATTCAGGTTCGAAGTCCCGGTCCACGTCGATGGCCAGACGGCTCTTCGGCAAATCCCGAATGTGCCCCACGCTCGATTTGACCACATATCCGGAGCCCAGTATTTTCGTGAGGGTTTTAGCCTTGGTGGGGGATTCGACTATGACGAGAGATTTACCCCGGGCGCCGGCGCCGGAAAGCTCCTTTGAGGAAGTTTTTTCCATCTTCCCCTTCGGCAGAGGGGTCTTCTTCGGGGCGGCCGGTTTTCCGGTCTTCGTCTTCCGGGCCTTCTTCGGAGCCGCCTGTTTTTTTACAGCAGCGGATTTTTTCGGTGCACCCTTTTCTTTCGGTGTTTCCTCCGGGGGTGTCTTTGCTTTTCTCACCATGATGACCCCTCAGGAGATCCAGCTGCTTGAAGGGTAGATGTTCTCAGAGGCATTCCCGGGGATTTCAAAGGAACGGTCGTCGAGAAGGGCAGCCACGAGGGCGTCGAGGAGGGAGGCATCCACTGCCGAGTTCTTGAGCTGCCCGAGGGATACGGCCTCATGAATGGCCCGCTCCATGATCTCCCGGGGGACCTCTTCGGTCATCATATAACGGTACACTCTGCCCTGGGCATCCGGGGAGAGATATCGGCGTTCCATATCGTGCAGAACCCGTCGAAAAAGAGTGTTGTTCGTCCTTTTGGGCACCAGGAATCGTCCTTTCCGGTACGTTTTATAGTTACGGAGCGGCGCTCCACCTGCCCGGACCTGAGGGGAAGATCAGTCCTCCGGCGCTCAGTGTCGCAAGGCAGGAAAAAACGTCAGCGGGTGACATTTTACCCTCAACGGCGAGGTTGTCAACAGTCTTTTCTCCATATTTTTTCAAAACGGCGAGAATTCTACTCTCTTTTTCATCCAAAGAAGAACTATTTTCCCCCTCTCCCCGTTCAAAGAGGGGAAAGAGAGAGAGCTGGCTTTCAAAGGCCAGGGCGATGAAATCGGGAATGGAGACGAGGGCCTGCGCTCCGTCGTAGAGCAGGCGATTCGACCCCTCGCACCCGGTCTCGTTGATCCGTCCCGGAACGGCCCAGACCTCCCGGCCCATCTCGAGGGCAAGGCGGGCGGTGATCATGGCGCCGCTCTTCAGCGGAGCTTCCACGATGACGGTCCGTTCAGCCAGGGCGGCGACGATCCGGTTTCGTTCGGGAAAACGCCATGGCCGGGGGGGTGTATCAAGGGGGTATTCGCTCAGGAGGGCTCCTCCCGAGGAGGCTATCCTCTCGAACAGCCCCTCATGATTCCGGGGGTAGGCCACGTTCACCCCCGTGCCGAGGACAGCAAGGGTTTTTCCCTCCGCGGAGAGACACCCCTCGTGGGCGGCGGCGTCGATACCCAGGGCATACTCCCGCGCGGCACCGAGCAGCAGGTGCGGGACGATGTGAAGCGAAATGTGGAAGCGTTGATGCCTGGCGGCGGCTACGTCTTCAACACCGTGCACAACATCCAGGCGGACGTGCCGCCGCAGAACATCGTCGCCATGATCGAGGCTCTGCGGGAGGTCGGTGTCTACTAGCCCCAGTATCCGGGGGCAAGGTCGGAAGAACTCCCAGGCCTCGCGTGGCGTCCTTCACAACTAGTTGCGACAACCAGCCCGTTGGAGGTCTTCACCATGCGTCCCGTGGTCGCCGCCTGCTGCCTCCTCTTGGTCTGCGCCAGCGTCGTAGGTGCCGCCCCCGAACTTGCCGTCGACGGCGCCGCTGAAGTAGCCCAGGTCCTTGAGCCTGGACTGGACGAGGGCGACCTCGGTGCCCTCTACGCCGCGCCAGAGCTCGCCGCCGGAGAGCAGCGGCACGTCGCCGGCGGGCTTGGCCGTGGCGGCGTAGAGCGCGGCGCGGGTCTTGGTGCCGATGGTGCCGTCGGGATAGAGGCCGTTGGTGCGCTGGAAGGCGATGACGGCCGCGCGGGTGGAGGAGCCGAACTTGCCGTCGACCGCGCCGGCGTAGTACTTGAGCTCCTTGAGCCGCGCCTGGGCCTGGGCGACCTCGGTGGAGATCATGCCGTAGCTCAGCGGCGTGTTGGACAGTCCCACCGGGGTGGGGCTGTTGGGGATGGCGGCGGCGGCGTAGAGCTTGGCGGCCGTGGCCTTGCCGATCTTGCCGTCGGGGGTGAGGCCGTTGACCTGCTGGAAGCGCAGCACCGCCGTCATGGTGCCGTAGCCGTACTTGCCGTCGATGGCGCCGCTGTAGTAGCCCAGGTCGTTGAGCCTGACCTGGGCGCGGGTGACCTCGCTGCCGGTGGAGCCGGAGGCCAGCACCGTGCTGATCACCGGCGGGGCGGCGGCCGGCACCGCGTCGGAGGCGGCCATGCGGGTCATGGTGTAGACGTCCACCATGCCGGTGACCGTCATGCCGTTGCGCTGCTGGAAGGCGACGACCGCGCGGTAGGTCGCGTAGCCGAACTTGCCGTCCAGGGCGCCCGCGTAGTAGCCCAGGGTGCGCAGGTAGACCTGGGCGCGCAGCACCTCGGTCGATTCCGAGCCGTATTTGAGCGTCTCCGTCTGGGAGAAGCCCGTCATGGTGCCCAGCACCAGCACCAGGCAGAGGAACAGGGCGAGGATACGCTTCATACGCTTATTACCTCCCAAGAATTGATCGTGGAACGTGTCAGCTGATACTCATGCAGT
>JALHFZ010000008.1:0-789 GCA_022837505.1 Synergistaceae bacterium | reverse complement strand
GGGGCGCTTTATCAATGAAAAGCTGGCGCGAACTGTAACAAAGGGCCGTCATCCGCGCGACAGCAGGTGGGTGGTGGCGATCGCCTGGCTGAGCGTCTCCACCGGATGCAGCGTCAGGCCCTCCGGCGCCTTGCCGGCCCGGTCCCTGGGGCAGATCACCTGGGTGAAGCCCAGGCGCAGGCATTCCCTGAGGCGGCGCTCCATCTGCGGGATGGCGCGCACCTCGCCGGCCAGGCCCACCTCGCCCATGGCGGCCAGGTTCATGGGCAGGGGCTTGTCGGACATCGAGGAGGCGACCGCCAGGCACAGCGCCAGGTCGGCCGCCGGCTCGCTCAGGCTGAGGCCGCCGGCCACGTTGACGTAGACGTCCTGATTGTACAGGCGGATGCCCGCGCGCTTTTCAAGCACGGCCAGCAGCAGCGCGATGCGCGCCTGGTCCATGCCGTTGACAGTGCGCTTGGGGGAGGCGTAGAAGGACTGGGTGGCCAGCGCCTGTAGATCCACCAGCATGGGCCTGGTGCCCTCCAGGCCGCAGAAGACGATGGAGCCGCTGGCGTCCTTGGCGCGCTTTGAGATCAGCGCCTCGCTGGCGCCGGCCACCTCCCGCATGCCCTCGCCCGTCATCTCGAATATGCCCAGCTCGTTGACCGAGCCGTAGCGGTTCTTGACCGCGCGCAGCAGCCGGTACTCGCGCTGATGGTCGCCCTCGAAGTAGAGCACCACGTCCACCATGTGCTCCAGCACGCGGGGGCCGGCGATGGCGCCGTCCTTGGTGACATGCCCCACCAG
>JALHFZ010000183.1 GCA_022837505.1 Synergistaceae bacterium | reverse complement strand
ATACCTGGTGGATTCCCGGATGAACTCGGGGGTTCAGATACGGAGCCACTGTTTTGAGGCGGAGCATACATACACCTGGGGCGGGAAGCAATGGAAGGTGCCGGCCGGGCGTGTGCACGGGTACCAGATTGAGATTGATCCTTCCGACCGGGCGTGGTCCTGCGGGATTTATGACGAGGGACGGCGCGGGTGGCTTTTTGATCTGAAGGAGAAACCCGAGGCGCAAAAGGCGTTTCGCCAGAATGAGTGGAACCGTGTGCGCGTGGAGGCTCGCGGGGCGCATCTCAGGACGTGGCTCAACGGCGTCAGCGTGGCGGATTTGGAGGACGGGCTGGATTCATCGGGTTTCATCGCGCTGCAGGTGCATGGGATTGGCTCGGAGTCGGAGAACGGACGGGAAATCCGCTGGAGGAATTTGAGGATTCAGGAGTTGAAACCTGAGAGCCGCGAAGCGGGTAAGGAGGTGGCGCCTTCGGGAGCCTGGACCTGGTTCAATGACCCGCGGGCGATTGTGCGAGAGGGGATTCTCTATGCGGGCTATGTCCGCGGCGATGGAGCGGTCTGCGTGAATGCCTGGGATATGGCGTTGGGCAAGGGGACTGAGAGCGTGCTCAGCAGTTGGCGGGAGCGTGACGACCATGACAATATCGGTTTTCTGGAGATGGAGGATGGGAGGCTGGCAGCATTCTACTCGACACACGGCTCCCGGCATAAAATGTTCATGCGCCATGCGCTGGTGAAGACGCCCAAAAGCATTGAGGATTGGGGAGAAGAGATCGCGGTGGATTGGAGCGCAAAGAAATTCCGCGGAGGTGTCTGTTACAACAATCCCTTTCAGTTAAAGAATGAGCCGGGGCGGATTTATAATTTCATCCGGGGAGTGAACTGGAACCCGACATTGCTCCTCTCGGAAGATAACGGAGAGAGCTGGCTCGAGCCGATTCATCTTCTCTATCACGAGGACCGGCCTTATACGAAATTTGCATCCAACGGGCGGGACCGGATCGACATTCTCTATACGGACGGGCACCCGAGGACCGTGGACAACTCGGTTTATCACCTGGTGATACGGGACGGGGCAGTGGTCCGAAGCGATGGGCAGCCTCTGGGAGCGCTGGGGAGGATGAGCGCCATCCCGACGCAGGTTGGGTCGGTGGTTTACAAGTTTGGGTCGGCCTATCCCGGGAGATCGGGGCAGACGGACGGGCGGCCCTGGATTTGGGATATCGCCTATGACGGAGCCGGGAGTCCGGTGGTGCTGCATACGGTGAAGGTCCGCGATGGGGATATCCGGTATTTTTACGCGCGTTGGGATGAGGGTTCCAAAAAATGGAATTCGAGCGAGATCGCCCGAGCCGGAGCGCAGCTCTATCGGGGAGAAGACGACTACGTGGGTGGCGCTACGTTCGACTGCGAGCATCCGGGCCGGGTCTATATCAGCAGCGAGTTTAATCCGATTACGGGAGCACGGACCGCGCACCGGGAGATTTACCGGGGAGAGAGTGCCGACGGAGGACGGA
>JALHFZ010000182.1 GCA_022837505.1 Synergistaceae bacterium | reverse complement strand
CTTATGGAGGGTCTGAAAAAAGAGCGGACCATGTCCATTCTTCTCATCACCCATAATCTGGGGATTGTGGCCGAATCGGCTCAAAGAGTGGCGGTGATGTACGCCGGGCGGATTTTCGAGCTCGCGCCGACGGCGGATCTCTTCCGCTCCACTCTGCACCCCTACACCCTCGGCCTCCTTCAGTCAATCCCCCGGATGGAGGGGCGGGTGAAGCAGCTCAAGGCCATCCCCGGAATGGTTCCCACCCTCGACTCCCTTCCTCCCGGGTGCAAGTTCAGCAACCGCTGCTACCTCGCGGAGGACGCCTGCCGGGCGGCAGAACCCCTTCTCACCGAGGCCCGGCCGGGACATTTCGTCCGCTGCCGCCGCTGGCAGGAAGTGGCATCTCTGACGGAAGGGGGGAAAAAACCATGACCGGCCACCTTCTGGACGTCCGGAATCTGAAGAAGTATTTTCCCGTACGGTCGGGAATTTTGCAGAAGATCACGGGCCAGGTCAAGGCCGTGGACGGAGTCACCTTTTTCCTCGACAAAGGAGAGACCCTTGGACTCGTGGGGGAGTCGGGGTGCGGAAAGTCCACCACCGGCAGGGCGGTGCTGCGCCTTCTTCCCGTGACGGAGGGGGACGTCTTCTTTCGCGGACGGAACCTTCTCGCCCTCTCGGGAGAAAATCTCCGCCGCGCCCGCCGGGAGTTCCAGATGGTCTTCCAGGACCCCTTCGCCTCCCTCGACCCCCGCATGACCGTGGCCCAGCTCGTGGGGGAGCCCCTCGAAGCTCATGGCCTTGCCGCCACCGTGGGGGAGAGGAACGACAAGGTGGCGGCGATCCTCGAGGAAGTAGGGCTTGATGCCTCCTATCTCCATCGCTACGCCTTCGAGTTCAGCGGAGGGCAGCGCCAGCGGATCGGCATCGCCCGGGCCCTCGTGCTCAACCCATCCCTCGTAGTGGCCGACGAACCCGTATCGGCCCTGGACGTCTCCATCCAGGCCCAGGTCATCAACCTCCTCGTGGAGCTTCGGGAAAAATACGGCCTGACCTATCTCTTCATAGCCCACGATCTCAGCGTGGTGAGGCATATCAGCGACCGGGTGGCGGTCATGTATCTCGGCCGGATCGTCGAAATGGCGAAGACGGAGGCCCTATTCCTGAATCCCCTTCACCCCTACACCCAGGCCCTCCTCTCCGCCGCCCCCGTCCCCGAGCCGGGAAAGAAGGAACAGCGGATCGTGCTTGGCGGAGACGTTCCCAGCCCGCTGAACCCGCCGTCGGGATGCCCCTTTCATCCGAGATGCTTCCGGGTGATGGACCGGTGCAGCCGGGATGTGCCCCATCTGCAGAAGCGCGGAGAGGGGCATTTCGTCTCCTGCCACCTCTACGACTGAAAAAATTCATCTATCTTATTCAAGGAGGAAAAAATCATGAAAAAAGCCATTCGCACACCCAACGCACCCGATCCGAGCGGCGCCTATTCTCAGGGTCTCGTCTGCGGTAAAAGGATCTACACCGCAGGTCAGGGACCGAAGGATC
>JALHFZ010000181.1 GCA_022837505.1 Synergistaceae bacterium | reverse complement strand
TCATTCTCGGTGCAGGACTCTCGGGCTGGTTCTTCGGTCCGGCAGGGCTCTGGAAACGAGCTCTATTGTCCGTGGCGGGAATTGCCCTGATTTTACCGGGCCAGACAAGCAATATTGCAGGAGCGGTTCTGATTTTCGTCGTTTTTCTTCTGCAGAAACGGATCAGAGATGCAAAAGGAAAGGAGGATTTAACCGGGAAAAAGCGCTCCGCCCTATAACCTATCAGATCAGATAAAAAGGAGGAAATGTCATGACCGGAAAGACAGGAAAAACGTGGAAATTCATCGGAATCGCAGCATTCCTGCTGCTCTCCCTTATCACTCCCCTCTCCTTCCCCGCAAGCGCCGCCGCCCTTGAAATGAAGCAGGTATCCATCGCTGGAGCGGGAACAGCCGGCACGTTCTACATCATGGCAGCAGGTATTGCCGATCTGCTGAACAAGAAGCTGGATGTCAACGCCGTCGCGGAGGTGACCGCCGGATCGGTGGAAAACGCCAAGCTGCTCGACAGTAAACGGATCGAACTCGGGGTCATGCAGGTGGACGTGATGCAGAACGCCCTTGCCGGAAAGAAGCAGTTTCAATCCCCCGTGGAAATGGTGGCCCTTACTCCCCTGTACCCCAACGTGATCCAAATTGTGACCCTGAAGGACTCACCCATCAATACTTTCGCAGATCTCAAGGGGAAAAAGATCTCCGTCGGCTCTCCTGGAAGCGGCATTCTCGCCACCAACCAGATCATCCTTGAGACAATGGGCCTGTCCATGAACGATATTGACCCCCAGTATCTCTCCTTCGCCGAGACGACCAACGCCTTCCGGGACGGTTCTGTCGATGCGGCCATCGTGAATACCGCCGCTCCCGCTCCGTGGGTCGTCGACCTCGAGACGAGTCATCCAGTTAAGCTCATCGAACTGACCCCCGGGGAGATCGAGAAATTCACGTCGAAATTCGGCCATTTCGTCCCCGCTGAAATCCCGAAGGATGCCTACAATTCTCTCGATAAGGATGTTCCCACCTTCGCCGTGTGGATCACCCTCTCCGGCAGAAGGGATCTCCCCGAACAGGACGTCTACGAAATAACGAAGACCATCTTCGAAAACACGGAGTTTCTCAAGGGAATCCATGCAGTGGGCAAATATATCACCCTCGAAAATGTCTCGAAGATTTCCTCACTCCCCTTCCACCCCGGCGCGGCAAAATTTTACGGGGAAAAGGGCATTGAACTTGCGGCAAAGAAACAGTAGGAGGGGAATCCGTTGAAGAACATTCGGGTCGCCCTGCTTGGGTGCGGCACAATTGGGAGCTTCGTCCTCGATTTTCTTGCCGAGGGGAAAATTCCCGGGTGCGAGCCTGTTGCGGTTTACCTCCGCTCCGCGGAATCAAGGGGGCGGGACCATCTTGAGGAGCTGGGCATTCCATGGGTCACCGACCTGGAGAAACTCCTTGAATTTCAGCCCAACGTCGTTGTGGAAGCGGCCACCCACGAAGCCATGGAGGCCATGGGCCCCGGGCGGTAGAGGGAGATGGCG
>JALHFZ010000180.1 GCA_022837505.1 Synergistaceae bacterium | reverse complement strand
AACCGAGGGGAGATCGCTCGCTTCCAGGCTCTCCTCAAGGGCCGGAAATAAATGGGGGGTCCTCATCGGCGGCGATGATGGGAATTACTCGATCCCTCCGGAATGGGCCGAAAGGGTCCTGAAACCTCTTCTCGAAACAGCCGAAAAGACCGGCGCCGACGTCCTCATCACGACCTCCAGGAGGACCTCATCAGCGACGGAAGAAAAAATCGTCGAAATGGTCAGAGGCTCCCCTTCCATAAGGATGCTCGTCCTGGGGACGAAAGACCCCTGGAACCCCGTCCCCGCTATGCTCGGGGCCTGTCAACGCATCTTCTGCACCGAGGACTCGGTCTCCATGATCTCCGAAGCGGCGACCGGGGGTCACGTGGCGCATATCCTCAGGGTCGAAAGGAAAAAGGGCTTAAGGAAATGCCTTCAGGACCTTACGACGAAGATGGTCGATAAAAACTTGCTGGCCCGTCGAAGGCTTTGGGGCGTCCCCAGGTTTGATTTAATGATAGAATCATTTCGCGGCAGAGGATTGGCAAGGGAATATAACCCCACAAAACCCGATGAAGCGCCGCCGGCTCAGGGGAGGAGAGACGAAGGTCTTTCATTCAACGAAGCCAAAAGGGCGGCCGAATGGATCATCCAGAGGTGGAAAACTTGAAAATCGCCCATATTTTGCCCGAATTTCACGAAGGCGGAGTGGAACGACATGTTCTGTGGCTCTCCAATGAACTGGCCGGGATGGGGCATCATGTGACGGTCATCACCGCCGGCGGCAAACTGGAGGAACAACTTGATCCCGAGGTCGAGATCTGGAGACTGCCTGTTCATAGAAAGAACCCCGTCACAGGGCTTTATTCGGCATTGAAGGTCGCCGACAGGGCAAAAAGGGAGGGGTGGGATATTCTCCATGCCCACTCGAGGGTACCGGCATGGATCGCCTGGTGGGCGTCGAGACTTTCAGGCATCCCTTTCGTCCTGACCGCTCATGCCCTCCTTCGCAAGAACAAGGCGCTAATTCCCTTCTCCCGGGCTGGCTACGTCATCTGCGTCAGCGAAGCGGTCCGCGATCACATGCTTTCGATAATTCGAGGCCCCTCTCGAACTATTCTGAATGGATTGCAGCCCCTTGAAGTCTCCTGGGGAAAAAAGAAATGCTCCGAAGGGGTAACACAATTTCTTTTTGTGGGCCGTCTGTCCAAGGGGAAAGGCCTTCATATCCTTCTCGAAGCATTGGGGCAGCTCTCCCGGAACGACTGGGTCCTAGACGTCGTCGGCGACGGGCCTCAAAGAGCCGAACTGGAGGAGCAGGCGCAGCGTCTCTCCTTGGCTGACAAGGTCTTTTTTCACGGTTTTCAGGATAGTCCTGATATATGGATGTCGAAATGTTCCTGTTTTTTGTTCCCCTCCCTGGAGGAGGGCATGGGGCTGACATTGATGAGAGCGGTCCAGATGGGAGTGCCGGCTCTTGCTTCCGATATCCCTTCTGTAAGAGAACTGCTTTTGGACAGTACCTCTCCTTTGATTACTCCCACTGCTTCGGAGTGGAGAAA
>JALHFZ010000179.1:674-2227 GCA_022837505.1 Synergistaceae bacterium | reverse complement strand
AATAAGCTTCCCGAAAAGCTCGAGCCAAATTGTAACGAACCGGAACAGCTTGATGAAGCGCTGGAAGAACAGAAAAGTACGGGACTGCGTCTGGGAGATGTCCTCCTCAAGAAGGAGTTCACTTCCGAGGGCAAAATTATTGATGCTCTGAGCTCCCAATTGGGGCTCCAGGTCTTCTCTCTTTCCCGCTACCGGCCTATGCCCGAGGCCCTCCGGATGATTCCCGAATCCGTTGCCAGGCGTCTTCATGCCATCCCCTTGTCCCTCGAGGACGACAACACTCTCCTGGTCGCCATGTCCGACCCCATGGACATCCTCGCCCAGGATGAAATCCGCATGCTCACCGGCATGGACATAAAGGTTGGCATTGTCGCCCCCTCGGAGGTCGAGAGGAACCTCGAACGCCTCTACACCATCCAGGACTCCATGGACGACGCGAGCCTCGAGTTCGTCGACGGGGTTACCGCCGAGATGGATCTCTCCCAGGCCATGGGGGAGGCCAATCCCGACGACGCACCGGTGATCCAGCTCGTGAACAATGTCATCGAACAGGCAGTCCGGGAGGGAGCGTCGGACGTCCACCTCGAACCCTTCGAGAAAAACACCAGGGTCCGCTACCGTATCGACGGCCAGCTCTTCAATGCCTTCGACTTTCCCAAGCATCTCCACCCGGCGGTCTCCTCGCGGATGAAGATCATGTCGGGCATGGACATCTCTGAAAAACGCCGCCCTCAGGACGGCCGGATACTCATAAAGGTTCTCGGAAGGCGGGTGGACCTCCGGGTATCCTCCCTCCCCACAATCTACGGCGAGAAGATGGTCATCCGTATTCTCGACCAGGGAAACGCCAAGGTCGGCCTCAGCAAACTCGGCCTCGACAGCGACGACAAGGTTCTCGTCGACAAAGTCATCGCCGCTCCCTACGGCATCGTCCTCGTGACGGGGCCCACGGGAAGCGGCAAGTCCACCACCCTCTATTCCATCCTTGAGCAGATCAACCGCCCCGAGGTGAACGTGGTCACCGTGGAGGACCCCGTGGAGTACACCATGCACGGAATCGGCCAGGTTCAGGTCAACGAACGGGCGGGGCTCACCTTCAACGCCTCCCTCCGGTCCATCCTCCGGCAGGACCCCGACAAGATCATGGTCGGCGAGATCCGGGACGGCGAGACGGCCCAGCTCGCCATCCGGGCGGCCCTCACGGGACACCTTGTCCTCTCCACCCTTCACACAAACGACGCCCCGAGCGCGGCCATCCGCCTCGTGGACATGGGAATCCAGCCCTTCCTCGTCGCCTCATCTCTTCTCACGGTCATCGCCCAGCGCCTCGTGCGCAACCTCTGCGGTGCGTGCAAGGTGGAATATACCCTACCCGACCCGATCTGCGAAAATCTGAGCGTTCCGTCGGGGACAAAAGCCTTCAAACCGGTGGGGTGCAACGAATGCCGGGGGACGGGGTACCGGGGGCGGTCTGCTATCTTCGAGATCTTGGAGGTCACCGACCCCATCCGCGAACTGATCGTGAACGGCGCCTCCTCTGCGGTCGTGCGGGA
>JALHFZ010000179.1:0-601 GCA_022837505.1 Synergistaceae bacterium | reverse complement strand
ACGGATGAGGAGGAAAGAGCATGAAAATTAAAATACACGATCTTCTCGCGGAAGTCCTCGAGGCCGGGGCCAGCGACCTCCATATCGGAACGGGGCATTACCCCTGTTTCCGGGTGGACGGCGAACTGCACCCCATGGCGTCCTACCCCCCCCTTCCCGCCGAGGACGTGGAAGGGGCTATTTCTGAACTCCTTCTCCCCGAACAGATGGCGTCCTACCGCCAGCACAGGGAATACGACTTCAGCTTCAGCTACCACTCACCCAGGGGAATTGAGGCCCGCTTCCGGGGGAACTGCTTCTTCGAAGCGGGCAACATGGCCATGGCCCTCCGGTACATCCCCATGAAGATCCGCTCCCTCCTCGAGCTCGGCCTCCCCGAATGCCTTCACGAGGTGACGAAGCAGCGCCGGGGGCTCTTCCTCGTCACCGGCCCCACGGGGCACGGCAAGACCACCACCCTCGCGGCCCTGCTGGAGGAGATCAACGTGACCCGGCGGGACCACATCGTCACCATAGAGGACCCCGTGGAGTATATCTACAAGTCGCAAAAGTGCATCATCCACCAGCGCCAGGTGGGAATCGACACCATCACCTTCTCCGA
>JALHFZ010000007.1:40717-44865 GCA_022837505.1 Synergistaceae bacterium | reverse complement strand
CCTATGCTGAGAGACTTTTTAAAGGTTCCCATTGTGCCTCTTCAAAATGATTCCCCGGCGATCCGCGAACAAAAAAAGGGTTTCAGCGGAAACGCTGAAACCCTTGCTATCACTTGGTGGGCGATACTGGGTTCGAACCAGTGACCTCTTCCGTGTGAAGGAAGCGCTACTACCGCTGAGCTAATCGCCCCAAAGCAAAAAGTATTATAGCCTGCCTTCCGTGCCTTTGCAACCCGATATTTTCCCGTCTGAATTTTTTCTCTGAGCGGTTGGCCCATTATCCCCAGCTTCAAGGCAACCAGGTTTTATTCTTTTCGCGTTATTCGAAGATGCCCCATTCACGAAGGGTTCCGGGATTTTGGGGCAGCATCCTCCGGCGAGGGGGTTGATTTTTTCAGGAAGGCCAGGAAATCGAGGTTCCGTTCAGGGTCCCCTATGATTCCCAGGTAATCTTTATCCTGAAAGACGAAGTCTCCCGCGGGGTTTGAAATGACCTGTCCGTCCCTGCCCACGGCGACGACGGATACTCCGTGTTTTTGCCGCAGGGCCGTCTGGGCCAGGGATTTTCCCGTGAGGGGGTTCCCTTTTTTCAGATAAGCCCATTCCATATCCATAAGGCAGGCGGCGTCCCGCAGCTGATTTGCCGCCCCGTATTCCGGTATGGATTCAATGAGAGGGGCATAGAAAGTCCGGCGGAGGGCATTGAGCTCGTTCTGCACCGATGTGGCGGGAAATTCGAGGGAGAGGAGCACCTGCCGGGCCATCTCGAGCCCTGCCTCCACATCGGGGTTGACGATCCCCTGGACCGCCGTTTTTTCTATGAGCCCGGCAGGCGTGTCCCCCACGGAGATGGCGAGGATCCTCATGTTTTTATTTTTCCTGCGGAGGGCTTTGATGATTTCATGGGACTGTATCCGGTCCCTGACGGTGACCACGGCCAGGCGGGCAGAGGAGGTTTCAGCGGCATCGAGGATCACGTCCTGGGATGGATCACCGAGGATGAGGGGATAGCCTTCCTCCCGCCCTCTGAGAAAGGCCGTGTGATTGGGTTCGATGATGACGTAGGGCATACGGAGGTGTCTGAGGATGGAGGCCGTCTGATGAAGAAGGGATCCTCCCGTGAGAATGACATGGCGGTCCATTTCCTTGCCGGGAATATTGACCGTCTGAATTTCCGATGTCCTGAGCATTTTTTTCCACAGGGTGTAAACGGGAGCGGTGAGGCCCGAGATCAGGGGCCCTAGAAGCATGGACAGAATGACGGTGTTGAGGAAGAGGGAGTATATCTCCCTGGGGAGGGCCCCTGAGGAGAGCCCCGCCTGAAGGACGATGAAGGCGATTTCAGAGATGGGGATCATGCCGAAGAAGACGGCGAGGGGGATGACGTTTCCGTATCCGAAGAGGCGCACGACGCCGGCGAGAATCGCCCCCTTCCCCAGGCAGGCAGCAGCCACGAGCCCGAGGGTCACCCCGAGGGTGGAGGCAAGGTAGACTGGGTCGAGGAGCATCCCGATAGTCACGAAGAACAGGAGGCCGAAGACATCCCGCACGGGGATGAGATCGCTTAGGGCGCGCCGTCCGTAGTCCGATTCGCTGAGGACAATCCCCGCGAGAAAGGCGCCGAAGGCGAAGGAGAGCCCTATGGAATAGGAAAGGTACCCTATACCGAGTCCGATGGCCGTCACCGCGAGGAGGAAGAGTTCTCCCGAATCCCATCGGGCCACCCATTTCAGCAGAATGGGGATGATCCGGGCGCCGATGTAGAACATGACCCCCACGAAGAGCAGGACTTTCACCACGGGAAAAGCCATCCCCCCGGCGGAAAAGCCCGAGGAGTTCAGGTTGATCAGAAGGACCATGAAGGGGATGACGAGGATGTCCTGGACGATGGAAACACTCAGCATGACGAGGCTTGAAAGGGTGCCAAGCTGTCCCCGGGAGGAGAGGGTCTTCATGATGATCGCCGTACTTGACGAGACGACCGCTCCGGCGAACCAGAGGGAGGAAAGGGTCGTCCAGCCGAGAAAATTGCCTATAAATACGCATAGGCCTACGGTGAGAAGTATCTGGATTGAAGCCCCTCCGATGGCCACCGCACGGATGGGCAGAATGCTTTTGAGGGAAAACTCCAAGCCGAGGGAGAAGAGGAGAAGGGCCACGCCGATCTCCGCAAGGCTTTCAATCTGGCTGATGTTGCTTATGGTGATCCCTCCGGTGTAGCTTCCCACGGCTATCCCCGCAAGGATATACCCGAGGATGAGGGGCTGGTTGAGTTTTTTAGCGGCCAACCCTCCGAAGAGCCCCGCAATGATAACGATTATAATGTCCCGAGCAATATCCATGGTCTTTCCCCTCGTCTTTTCAGCAATTGGTTTATTCTGGCATCAAGGGGTCGAAATAGCAATTTTTCATCCGCCCCATGGTCTGAGCCCTGATCCTATTATAGCCGTCCCGTCAAAATAAGATTGCATGGCTGATGTACAGCCAGTCCTGCCCGGGAGTGCCTTCACAATTTTCTCCATTGGAGTATAATCATCCTTGGCAGGTGATGGCAATTTGGTGGATATTTCAGATTTGGAGAAAGTCTCTGACCTCTGGGAGTACTGGGGGTTTTCCTCCTGGAGCAGGGACGGCCTGAAGGGCGTATACCGTCGGGTGACCTTCGTCAAAAGCGCCCTTCTCGGAGAGGTCTGCAGATATTATGCGGACGATTATATCCTCTGGAGCCACGGCGGAAGGGAGGATCGCAGGAGGATTCTGAAGATCTGCCGTCCTCAGCCGGATCTCATGACGCAGCGGTATCTTTTCGTGGATGCCCAGGAATCGAGGGAGAAAGGGGTTGTCAAATCCTTTTTTCTCGGGTTCCGGGGGTTCGTAGAAGTCCATTCCTTCACTCCCGGCGGGGGGTTCGACAAGCGTGTCAAGGACCTTGCTCCCCTGGTGGAGAAGGCCCTCGAACTGCTGAGGAAACGGAGCAATGAACCTGGAGGTGATGTCCAAGGGAAAAACTGAGTTCCGTATCACTGATTTTATCTTCTATTACAACCGGAGGTGAACACAGTGCTTGCTATGTTGTTTATCGGTTCCATTGTCTTGTTTGCTGTTTGTTATAAGATCTACGGCACCTATATGGCGGGAATCTACAATCTCAATGACAGTACCCAAACCCCCGCCGAAGCCATGTTCGACGGCATCGACTACTGCCCTGCCCACCCGGCCGTTCTTCTGGGGCACCATTTTGCCTCCATCGCCGGAGCAGGACCCATCGTCGGGCCCATCACCGCGGCGGCCATGTTCGGATGGCTCCCCGCCTATCTGTGGTGTCTCATCGGCTCCGCCTTCCTCGGCGGCCCCCATGACATGGGCGCCCTCGTCTCCTCCATGCGCCATGACGGCAAGTCCGTGGGTGAAGTGGTGGACAAGTGGATCGGCCGGAAGGGCAAGATCCTTTTCCTCTGCTTCACCATCCTTGCGCTGATTCTCGTTGTCGCGGTTTTCCTTCAGCTCGCCGCAAACACCTTTGCGGCTGACCCCGCAGTTGCCTTCTCGGGGTCCCTCTATATCGGTCTTGCGGTCATCTTTGGCGTGCTGATCTACAAGTACAGAACACCCCTGTGGCTCATGACCGTCATCATGGTTCCCATCGTCATCGGCGCCTGCTGGTACGGCAACTATTCCCCCTGGGTTGCAACGGTCTTCACGCAGTCCATGGAAACCTGGCGCTGGATCCTCGCCGTCTACATCGTCCTTGCCTCCGTCCTTCCCGTGTGGCTTCTCCTTCAGCCCAGAGACTATCTCGCTTCCTATTTCCTCTACTTTGCCGTGATCATCGGCGCCATCGGCATGCTCATGGGACGGGGGGAGAACTTCAATATCGTCCTTCCCGCCTTCAAAGGGTTTGTAGCCGGGCCGAACAACGACCAGTACATCTGGCCCATGCTCTTCGTCATCGTGGCCTGCGGCGCCATCTCGGGCTTCCACTCCCTGGTGGGCAGCGGCACCACGTCGAAGCAGCTCCGCAAGGAAACTGACTCTGTCCTCGTAGGGTACGGATCCATGCTCCTTGAGGGCGTCGTGGCCGTCATCGCCATCGCCACCATCATGATCAGCGGCGTCATGGCCAAGGGCGGCCCCGTCATGACCTACGC
>JALHFZ010000007.1:0-40641 GCA_022837505.1 Synergistaceae bacterium | reverse complement strand
ATCCTCACCTCCCTCGACACGGCCACCCGGCTTACCCGCTACCAGATCCAGGAGCTTTCCAACATGAAGGTGGACAAATACACCGCCACCCTCATTGCCGTTGTCGCGGCCCTCGCCCTTCTGCTGGTGAAGACCCACGGCCCCGACGGAAAGCTCATCCCCGCATGGCTGGCCATCTGGCCGATCTTCGGAGCGTCCAACCAGCTCGTGGCGGCGCTGGCCTTCCTGGCCATCGGCGTGTGGATCGCCCGGGCCCTGAAGAAGTCCAATACCTTCGTCATGGTCCCCATGTGGTTCATGCTCGTCACCACCGTGGCGGCCCTGCTGCTCATGATCAAGGAGCAGCTCGCTTCCCCCACGCCGAACTACATTCTCGTGGTGTCGTCGGCTATACTGCTGGTCC
This sequence comes from Synergistaceae bacterium, assembly GCA_022837505.1. Taxonomy (GTDB): domain Bacteria; phylum Synergistota; class Synergistia; order Synergistales; family Aminobacteriaceae; genus JALHFZ01. The sequence continues at coordinate 40,238 of JALHFZ010000007.1, read as the reverse complement.
TGGCCATCCTGATGGTCATGGAGTCCTTCAAGGCGCTGAAAAAGGCGGATCTGAAGAAGGTCTGATCCTCTCCGGCAGCCGGAAAAGAAAAAGCGGAAGGCCCTTATGAATAAGGGCCTTCCGCTTTTTTTCGAAACCGCAGGGTGAAGCTACTCGGCGCTCTTTCCCACGCTGAAGGATTTTGAACTCCAGGATTTCCCCCGTTTTCTGTTGGTGCCGTCGAGCACCTCCATGAAACGGCTTCCGCATCGCGGACATCTCATAAGAGACTCCTTCTCGCTGAGTTCAAACTCGCTCTTGCACGAGAGGCAGCGAAATTTACCCATAGAAAACTCACCTCCGTAATGATTGAGCACCTGATGTACAGGGGTTTGGTCTTTTACAGCAATCGTATTATACACTACTTCTTCCCCCGGAGGAAATAATGGCCCAAGACAGAAGAAAATAGGATAATATCAGGGGAAGTAGTATGATGGGAACATTATTATAAACGGAGGGAGGATGAATATGCACTTTTCATCTCTGGAAGGCAGGACGGACCTTTCCTGCGTCTTTTGCGGTGCGGCAGGCCTCGGCATTCAGACAGTGGAGGATCTCCTTGCCCGGGTCATAGTGAACGAAGGGCTCTATGTCTTCGGAAGCCGGGAGTATATGTCCCGGGTACGGGGGGGGAGCAACTCCACGGAGATCCGGATCTCCTCTTCGCCTGTGGATGCCCTGGTGGACCGTATTGATCTCCTCTTTGCCCTGAGTGCCGGGGTGCGGGAGAATATACGGGAGAGGATAACCCCCGACACGGTGATTTTCGGAGACAGGGACGAACTGAAGGAAGAAGCGGACGAACTCGGAGGGACCTTCGTCAACATCCCCCTGCAGGATATTGCGAAGGAGGTGGGGGGAAAAATATACTCCAATTCCGTCGCAGCGGGTTTCCTCTTCGGCATTCTCGGACTGGGCCTTGACGGCGCCCGGGAGTTTTTCGAGCAGCGTTTCGCCGACAAAAAGCCTGAGGTGGTTGAAAAAAACATGAAGGCCGCCCGGACAGGATTCGATCAGGGGGAGGCCCTTGTAGAGAAGAAGGGCCTGCTCGACGGATATACCCGCTTGAAGGAGAAGGAATCCATGATCCTCAGCGGCACGGACGCAGTCGGGCTGGGAGCTCTGGCTGGGGGGTGCACCTTCGCGGCGGCCTACCCCATGTCCCCCTCCACGGGGGTGCTGACTTTCCTCGCATCCCACGCTGAGGAGTGCGGTGTTGCGGTGGAGCAGGTGGAGGATGAGCTGGCCGCCATCAACATGGCCGTCGGCGCCGCCTACGCGGGGGGAAGATCCATGGTGACCACCTCGGGAGGAGGGTTCGCCCTCATGACCGAAGGGGTCAGCCTGGCCGGTGTGGTGGAATCCCCCGTGGTCATTCACCTTGCCCAGCGCCCCGGCCCCGCCACGGGGATGGCCACCCGCACGGAGCAGGGGGATCTTCTCCACGCCCTCTTTTCAAGCCACGGCGAGTTCCCCAAGGCGATCTACGCCCCGGGCACCCTCGAGAGCGCCTTCAAAATCACCCAGAAGGCCTTCGCCACAGCCTGGTCTTACCACACGCCCGTGATCATCCTCACGGACCAGTATTTCGTGAATTCCTTCCGTAACCTCAGCCCCGAAACCTTCGAATTCCTGCCTGAGCTTCCGGAGATCGAAAAGACAGGCCCGAACTACCGCCGGTACGAGGATACTCCCGACGGCGTCTCCCCCTACGGCATCCCGGGATGGGGAGAGGGGATCGTCGGAGGGGACAGCCACGAACACGACGAAGAGGGGCACGTCTACGAAGATTTCCATCTCAGAACCCGCATGCAGGACAAGCGGATGCGGAAGCTCGAGGGGATGAAGAGGGAAGCCCTGCCCCCGACCCTCATCGGCCCGGAGAAATACGAAACCCTGGTGATCTGCTGGGGGTCGACCCTCCCCATCGTGAGGGAGGCATTGAAAAATCTGGGCAGGGCCGACACGGCCCTTCTGGCCTACGAGCAGGTATGGCCCCTCCATTCCTCCACGGAGGAATATCTGCGGAAGGCCTCCCGCACGGTGATGGTGGAGGGAAACAGCACCGCCCAGTTCGCCCGGCTTATCCGGTGCGAGACGGGGGTCGCCCTCTCGGGGAGCGTACTCAAATACAGCGGTCTTCAGTTCTCTGTGGAAGAGGTTGAGAAGAGGCTGACCGAATTTCTCTCGGGAAAGGAAGGGAGCAGATAATGGACGCCAATCGTTTCGATCTTCCCGGAGCCGATATTGCCTGGTGCCCCGGATGCGGTGATTTCAGAATACTCGAGTCGCTGAAGAAGGCCCTTCTCGAGCTCGGCCTCTCTCCCCTGGATGTGGTAGTGGTCTCGGGGATAGGCCAGGCGGCGAAGACCCCTCACTTCATGACCTCCCACTTCTTCAACGGCCTCCATGGCCGTTCCCTGTCGAACGCCACGGCGATCAAGGCGGCGAATCCATCCCTGAAGGTGATCGCCGTGGGGGGGGACGGAGACATGTACGGCGAGGGAGGGAACCACTTCACCCACACAATCCGGCGAAATCCGGACATCACGAACCTTGTGTACAACAATATGGTCTATGGCCTGACCAAGGGGCAGGCATCCCCCACGAGCCAGATAGGCTTCAAGACCCCCGTGCAGGTGGAGGGGGTCAGCTCCCACCCCTTCAACCCCGTGGCCTCGGCCCTCATCGCCGGCGCCACCTTCGTGGCGAGGGGAAACGCCGGAGACGTGGAACAGACCAAGGAGCTCATAAAGAGGGCCATGGAGCATAAAGGGTATGCCCTCGTTGATATTTTTCAGCCCTGTGTCTCCTTCAACAACCTCAATACCTACAAGTGGTTTTCAGAGAACACCTACTGGCTCGAGGATCACGACGAGGGAGATTTTGAGAAGGCCCTCTCCCTTGTCATGGCGGAGGCACCCTTCCCTCTCGGTGTCCTCTACCGGGAGGAGGGACGCCCCACCTTCGCGGAAACTCTCCTGGCCTACCGGGAAAATAAAGAACCTCTCTTCCGGAGAAAGGCCTCCCGGAATGCCGTCCGGAAGATCATGGAGGGCATGTGCTCATAGAAAAAAAAGGAGGGAACGAAATGAAAGAGGGAGACCGGATACCCGATTTTTCCCTGAAGGACGGATCGGGGCGGGTATATACCCCAAAAGATTTCAGAGGATACTGGCTGGTACTCTTTTTCTACATCCAGGACAATACTTCCGGGTGAACCAAGGAAGTCAAGGACCTCGCGGACCGTGCGTCCGCCTTTGAGGAGATCAACGGCACCATCGCCGGGGTCAGCCCCGACTCGGTGGAGAGCCACCGGAAATTTGCGGAAAAACTCTCCCTGACCTTTCCGCTGCTCAGCGACCCCGATCATACCCTGATCGAAAAGAGCGGTTTCTGGACGAAGAAGGTCCGGGACGGAAAGGAGACCATGGGAGTGGAGCGGTCAACCCTTATCGCGGACCCGGAGGGGGTCGTCAGGAAGGTTTTCCGGAATGTCACCGTGGAGGGGCATGCGGAAAAAGTGCTTGAAGCCCTCCGGGAGCTCCAGAAAGAAGATTGATTGAAACAACCCGGAGCGAGGGGCAGGGAAAACCCTGCCCCCCGCCTTTTTTCGCTACCCTTTCGTTCGCCCCGGTCTCAGGGGAACTATCTTCAGCAGCTGCGCCATCTCCCGGGGATCAATATTCTTTGCCATCTCCTCCACGGTCTGCCCCGAGCGGGGGGACCTCCAGCAGGGGGCTATGTCCGCCAGGGGGCGGAGAACGAAGGGGCGCTCCGCCAGGCGGGGGTGGGGAATGGACAGACCGGGGGAATCCAGAAGAAGGTCTTCGTAGAGCAGAATGTCGAGATCGATGGCCCGGGGGCCCCACCGGAACCCTTCCTTTCTGCCGAGCTTTTTCTCTGTCTCCTTGAGACAGAGAAGAAGGGCCTCGGGGGAAAGTTCCGTGCCGGCGACCACACAGGCATTGAGAAAAAGGGGCTGGTCCGTCACTCCCCAGGGGGGGGTCTCATAGACGTCGCTTGCCTCAAGGATGGCCATTCCTCCCCGCTGAAGGGAGCGGAGGGCGGCACGGAGCATTCCGAGACGGTCCCCCAGATTGCTCCCGAGACCCAGGGCTGCCCGGATCATTCGCCCATCCCTGAAAGGGCTTCTATCATGGCGAGGACCCTGCGGTTCTCCTCCAGGTCGTGAACCCTCACAAGGGAGACCCCGGCGAGGGCGCACCAGGCGGTGACGGCGAGGGTCCCCTCGAGACGCTCATCGGCCCCCTCAGTTCCGCTCCCCCTGCCGGTAAACCCCTTCCGGGAATGCCCCACGAGGAGGGGACGGCCGAAGATCCTGAAGGCCCCGATGTGCCGGAGGATTTTCAGGTTGTCTCCGTACCCCTTGCCGAAGCCGAGGCCGGGGTCGATGATGATCCGTTCCCGGGAAATCCCTCCGTCCTCTGCGGCGGCCAGCCGTTCTTCGAAGTAGGTGAGGATATCCTCTACTGTGTTTTTATAGACGGGGTTCTTCTGCATGTCCGCAGGTCTCCCCTGAATGTGGGAGAGCACAAGGAGGGCCCCCGTCTCGGCAGCGGCCTTCATGAGGGCCGGATCAAAGGCGAGCCCCGAGATGTCGTTGATGATGTCCGCCCCGGCCTCCACGGCCTTTCGGGCTACCGAGGCCTTCCACGTGTCCGCCGAGAGGACTGCTTCGGGGAAGGCCCTGCGGACAGCCCGGAGGGCGGGGATCAGCCTGGCAGTCTCCTCCTCTTCAGAAATCGGCTCTGACCCGGGACGGGTGGATTCCCCTCCGAGGTCGAGGACTGCCGCCCCGGCGGCGAGGAAGGACCCCGCCTTTTCGAGGAGGGCTTTTTCCGATGCGGGGTCGATCCTGCTCCCCGCGTAAAAGGAATCGGGGGTAAGGTTGAGGATGGCCATCATCCCCGTGGTCTCCCCAAGGGAGAGGGACCGCCCTCCGGAAAGGGGGAGGGTCCAGGAGGTGCGCCCGAGGCCGTCCAGGGCCTCCGACAGGGCCTCGCGGATCTCCTTCAGCCCCCAGCAGTCCATGGCGTCGAGTTTTTTCCGAAGGGCCCTGAGCTGTCCCGGCGTTCCGAGAAGGAGGACGGGGCTCGTCTTCGCCTCGCAGGCGATGACCCCCCGGTTGACCACGGCATCCCCCCCCCGGGCGAGGAGTTCCTGTTTCAGAAAGGCCGCCGCCCGGTAATCCGCCTCGGGAAGCATGAGGGCCAGGGTGTGCCTCTTGGGCTCGAAATAGGCCAGGGAGCGGAGGTCTGCTCCCACTGTCCTGAGTAGGGCCGCGAGGTCTTTCGGGTTTTTCAGGGCAAGGGGGTAGAAAATCATCGGAGAATCACCTTTCTTTCAGTCGATAGGGGCGGAGGGAGCAAGGTCATATCCATTCCGTGGTGAAGCCCGAGAGATGGTCCGTCCTGTTGAGGGCATAGAGGGAATATCCGTGGAGATCGTCGAAATGGAGAATCGAGTAGGCGGCCGTATCCGTATGGGTTTTCCAGAACCACGGAGAGGGGATGGCGAGGCATCCTGCGAGGAGGGGTTTGATCACCGTCCTGTGGGTAAGGATGAGAATCGTCTCCCCTCTGTGGGCGTTCACGAGCCTGTTCAGGCTCTCCATTGACCGGAGGAGAACCTGAGAAAGGGTTTCGCCCCCCTCGATATCGAGCTGCTCGGGGTCTTTGAGCCAAAGCTCCCACTCCCGGGGAAATTCCCGGGCGATTTCAGTCTTCGGCTGCCCCTCCCAGGGGCCGAGGGAGATATTGTTGAACCCCTCTTCAATAAGGACGGGGAGGGAGCACCTCCGGCCGCAGGCTTCGGCGGTCTCCACCGCCCGAAGGAGGGGGCTGCTGTAGAGGACTGTGGGGCGAAGGGGGGCGATCGCTCCGGCGAGCTCCTCGGCCTGAATCCGTCCCCGGTCATTCAGGGGGAAATCCATCCGCCCCCGGAAAAGGCCGTCCGTGTTGCCTCTGCACTCCCCGTGGCGGGCGATAAGAATGGTCGTTGTTTCCTGGGAAATCATGGAGATCCTCCTTGAATTCGTTTCTTCCGTATAAGTTCACCGAAGGATAGTAAATCAGTCTGACCAGTCTTGACAATAATACCACGGATTGTTACTCTACCTGTCGTAAGGAATGTGTTGGCACTCATTAGAGGAGAGTGCTAACGCCCTTGAAAGGGGGAGTTCCATGCTGACAGAGCGGCAGCTTGAAATCGTGCTCTCCGTGGTCTACGAATACATTCAGACGGGAGAACCCGCCGGATCGAGGACTATATCGAAAAAATATCTTCGGGGCAGCAGCGCTGCCACGATTCGAAATGAAATGGCCGACCTTGAGGAGATGGGCTATTTCTATCAGCCCCACACCTCCGCAGGGCGCCTTCCCACCTCGAAGGCCTACCGGCTCTACGTGGATTCCATAATGCAGCGGCGGAGGACGGCCCCCGCCGAGACGGAGCAGTGGGCGAAGGACATCCGGGAGCGCAAGGTGGGGGTGGAGTCCATCCTCTCCTATGTATCCGAGCTTCTGGGAAAGGCCACGAACTGCGTGGGGATGGCGGCCCTTTCCGCCCTGGACGAGGTGGAGATCCAGCGGATAAATTTCGTCCGTCTGGGGGGGAGTGCCGTCCTTCTTCTGGTAGTCCTCGATGCGGGACTCGTCCATCATACGAATATCCAGCTTCCCTGCGACCTGTCCCAGGATGTCCTCGACGACATCGCCCGGAAGATCTCCACCGTGGCCTGCGGACGCCCCTGGAGCCAGGTGAGGGGAGCCCTTGCGACCTATGTCCTTTCGGGGCTCGAAGATGTATGGGATACCTGCCGGGAAGCGGTGGTGCAGATCGACCTTCTGCTGAACCATAAAACCTCCCGCCTTTTCGTCGGCGGTGCCCAGCACATCCTGAACCTCCCCGATTTTCAGGATATCGGCAAGATTCAGGCCGTGCTCTCCCTCCTCGAACAGGAGAACTCCATAGCCGATATGGTGGAGCGGTACAGCATCAATCAGGGGGTCTCCGTGACCATCGGAGACGAAAATACCGAGGAGGAGATGAAGGACTGCTCCCTCGTCCTTGTCCCCTCGGCGGGGTACGGCCGCCGGACGGTCCTTGGCCTCATCGGACCCCAGCGGATGGACTATGAAAAATCGATCGCCATTCTCGAGGCCATAGCCGAGAACCTGAACGATTCCCTCGTTCAGTGAAAAATTCCGAAAAAGGAGACCCTGTCATGACCAGAAAACATCACGATCCTTCCTCCGGAAAAAAACGCCCGGAGTGCGCTGTTCCCCGGGAAGATCCCTCCCCGGACCTTCAGCCCGGGGGGATACCCCCTGAGGAGATCCTCACTCCCGAAGAGGAGCCCTCTCCGACCCGGCAGGAGCTTCTCGATTCCCTCGGAGCTCTCGAGGTGGAGTTGAAGGAGATGGCCAATGCCCTGGCCCTCGCCCGGGCGGATTTTTTCAACTACCGCAAGAGGGTTGAGCGGGACCGCCAGCGGGAGCGGGCCATGGCCGGAGAGGAGAAGACCCTTGACTTTCTTCCGGTCCTCGATAACCTTGATCGGGCTCTGGCCGTTCCGCCGGATGCAGATGCCAAAAGCATTCTCCAGGGGGTTTCCATGGTGCGCCGGCAGTTTCTGTCGGTGATCCAGGACCAGGGGGTGGACCCCATCCCCACCGTGGGCGTTCCCTTCTCTCCGGAGGTCCACGAGGCCGTCGCCACGGTCCCCTCGGACGACCCCTCCATGAACGGCATCATCGTGGAGGAGATCCTGCCGGGCTACCGCACGGACGAGAGGGTCCTGCGCCCGGCGAAGGTAAAAGTAGCTTCTTTCAGTGAGAATACGGGGAACCAGCCCTGATTTCTGTGCGTCCAATCCATTACGAGGTGAGATTATGTCAAAAGTAGTAGGAATTGATCTGGGAACAACGAACAGCTGTATCTCCGTTCAGGAGGGGGACGTCACCACCATCATCCCCAACGCTGAAGGGAGCAGGACAACCCCGTCCGTCGTGGCCTTTACCCGGGAGGGGGAGCGCCTCGTGGGGATGCTCGCGAAGCGCCAGTCCATCGTCAACAGCGACCGCACCATCCTTTCCGTGAAGCGGGACATGGGGTCGAACCGCAAAATCGAGATCGACGGGAAGAAATACACCCCCCAGGAGATCTCCTCCATGATCCTCCAGAAGCTGAAGAGGGACGCCGAGGATTACCTCGGAGAGCCGGTGACCCAGGCGGTCATCACCGTCCCGGCCTATTTCACCGATGCCCAGCGGCAGGCCACCAAGGATGCGGGCTCCATCGCAGGCCTTGAGGTCCTCCGGATCATCAACGAACCCACGGCAGCATCCCTGGCCTACGGCGAGAACAAAGAGGGAGAGCACAAGATTTTCGTCTTCGACCTCGGAGGGGGGACCTTCGACGTCTCCATCCTCGACGTGGGGGAGGGGGTCTTTGAGGTGCTCGCCACGGCGGGGGACAACCGCCTCGGAGGGGACGACTGGGATATGCGCATCGTTGACTGGATCATCACGGAATTCAAAAAGAACGAGGGGATCGACCTCAGGAACGACCGCATGGCCGTTCAGCGCCTCCGGGAGGCCGCGGAGAAGGCAAAGGTGGAGCTCTCCTCCATGCCCGAGACCACCATCTCCCTCCCCTTCATCACCGCCAACGCCTCGGGGCCGAAGCATCTCGAGATAAACCTCTCCCGGGCGCGTTTTGAGGAGATGACGAACGATCTGCTCGAACGGACAGTGAAGCCCGCCCGGCAGGCCATCGCCGACTCGGGCCTTCGGGTGGAGGAGATCGATAAGGTCCTCCTCGTGGGAGGCTCCACGAGGATGCCCATCGTTCAGAAAAAAATAAAGGAGATCCTCGGAAAGGACCCCACCAAGGGGATCAACCCCGACGAATGCGTGGCCGCCGGCGCGGCCATCCAGGGGGCCATCCTCGGTGGAGATCACAAGAATATCGTCCTCGTGGACGTCACGCCCCTCTCCCTCGGCCTTGAGACCCTGGGTGGGGTGTTCACAAAGATCATCGAGAAAAACACGGCGATCCCCGTCTCCCGCAGCCAGGTGTTCACTACTGCCGCGAACAGCCAGACCCAGGTGGAGATCTCCGTCCTTCAGGGGGAGCGGGCCATGGCGGCGGACAATGTGAAGCTGGGCAAATTCATCCTCGACGGCATCCCCTCCGCTCCCCGGGGGGTTCCCCAGATCGAGGTGACCTTCAACATGGACGTGAACGGCATCCTCAACGTGGTGGCGAAGGACAAGGGGACAGGGAAGGCCCAGAATATCTCGATCCATTCCTCCAACCTCTCGAAGGAGGATATCGAGCGGATGAAGACGGACGCCGAATCCTTCGAGGAGGAGGACGCAAAGAAGCGGGAGACCGCCGAGACGAAGAACGAGGCGGACAGCGCCGCCTACGGAGCGGAGCGCCTTCTCGCCGATAACGGAGATAAGATGACCGAGGAGGAGAAGTCGGCCATCACCTCCGCCCTCGAAGACCTCCGAAGCCGTATGGCCGGGGAGGACCTCAAAGAAATCCGCAGCGCCCGGGAGGCCCTTGAGAAGAAGATCCAGGCCTTCTCCACCCGCCTGTACTCCCAGGCCGAGGGGCAGCAGAGCGAACCTTCCGCCCCTTCCGGCGGCCCCTCGGAGGAGACTGTGGACGCCGAATTCACCGACTCCGAACAGGCCTAGGAGGAACGAAGGGTGTATGGCCGGAGAGAGACCGAAGACCTGTACCAGATACTGGAGGTGCCCCGGGACGCTTCCGCGCCTGAGATAAAAAAAGCCTACAGGCGGCTGGTGAGAAAGTATCACCCCGATGCCAACCCGGGAAACCGGGAGGCCGAGGAGCATTTCAAGAAGGTCAGCCAGGCCTACGAGGTACTGAGCGATTCGTCGAAGAGGGCCCAGTACGACCAGTTCGGCACCGTGGGAGACGCCGGAGGAGGAAGCCCCTTCGAGGGCTTCAACGGCATGGGAGACATCTTCGGAGATATTTTCGACAGCGTCTTCGGCGGGGGCATGGGGGGACGCCGGCGGGCGGACCCCAACGCCCCCCGCCGGGGGAGCGACCTCGAGATGGAAGTCCGGATCACCCTGCTCGAGGCCGCCACGGGAATAACCCGGGAGTTCCAGGTCCCCCGGTGGGAACCCTGTGAAACCTGCGGCGGCTCCGGGGCACGGGCGGGGACGTCCCCTGAAGTCTGCGACCAGTGCGGCGGCCGGGGGCAGGTGGAGACCCAGCAGCGGACCCCCTTCGGTCAGTTCGTCTCGGTCAACCCCTGCCCGAAGTGCGGAGGGGCGGGGAAAGTCGTGAAGGAGAAGTGCCCCGACTGCAATGGCCAGGGGAGGACAAGAAAGAAACGGACCGTGGAGGTCAGAATCCCCGCCGGAGTGGATACGGGAACGCGGCTGCGCATCTCGGGCGAAGGGGAGCCGGGGACCAACGGCGGATCTCCCGGAGATCTCTTCCTCGCGGTCTCCGTGGCGGACCATCCCGATTTCGAACGGGACGGAGGGGATCTTCACACCCGGCTGACCATCACCTTCCCCCAGGCGGCCCTCGGAAGCACCGTCACCGTGCCGACCCTGGAGGGAGAGAGGGAATCCCTGACCATCCCTGCGGGCACCCAGCCCGGAAAGGTCTTTACCCTCCGGGGCAGAGGAATTACCCGCCTCCGGGGTCCCCGGGGGAAGGGGGACCTGCACGTTCACGTCACCGTCGATATCCCGGCGAAGCTCACGGACAGACAGCGGGCCCTCCTTGAGGAGCTGGCAAGGGAGATGAACGTGGAGGTCGAAAGCTCCGGCGTCTTCAGCAAGTTCTTCCGCAACCTTTTCGATTCCTGAGGCAAATTTTTCACCCCGCCGGCTGAACTCGCCCCCCCGGCTCTCTTCCGCACTTCCCCTGTAAAAACTGCTCTTCATCTGGTACACTCTTTCTGTTGAAGGGAGGCAATGAACAGCCTCCCTCACTTTCTATTCCCGGAGGGATCCCCAATGACGAATTCAGCGGAAAGTTTCTGGTGGTACGTCACTCTGGAAGGAGGGGCGGGAAGCGAGGATGTCCTCGCCTCCCTTGCGGATATGTCCGGGAGCATCGGTTCTGAGGAGAGCGGCGTTGAGCCTGCCGTGCGCCTGAGGGCCTATTACCGCAGCTCCCAGGATCTCGGCTACTGGGTCGAGCGCCTTGGAGAGGCCCTCACCCCCTGGCCGGAGGTCAAAATCGCCGATATGGGAAAAATCGAGAACAAGGCATGGCATACCGACTGGAAAGAGGCCTTCCCCCCCCTCCCCGTGGGGGAGAAGCTCGTGGTCCTCGCCCCGTGGCACCGGGGCTCCGAGCCGGAAGGGCGGATGCCCCTGTATATCTACCCCGGTTCGGCCTTCGGAACGGGGTATCATGAAAGCACCCAGATTGTCCTCGTCCTTCTCGAAAGAATGAAGCTCGCCGGCCTCGAGGGGGCGGACATCGGAACGGGGTCGGGGATTCTCGCCATCTGTGCGGTGAAGCTCGGGGCGGGGCGGGTTCTGGCCCGGGACCTCGACCCGGCGGTACTCACCGAGGTGCGTTTCAACCTCGGCCTCAATGCCATCGACGCCGGGCAGGTCGTCCCCGTGGAGGGAAACCTCCTTGAGGGGATGGATGCCCCGGTGGACTTCCTCACGGCCAATATCATCATTGAACCCCTTCTCGAGATGCTTCCCGCCGTCCCCGGAGCGCTGAAGGAGGGGGGCCGGGCAGTCTTCTCAGGGCTTCTTCTCAAGGAGCGGACCCGCTTTCTCGAGGCCCTCGAAGCCCGGGGGCTTTACCCTGTGGACGAGATCTCCATGAACGAATGGTGGGGCGTTGCCGTTGAATTCCGATCTGAGCGGCCTCAGGGGTAAAAGAATCTGGATATGCTCCCTCGGGTGCAGATCCAACCAGTACGAGGCGGAGGCCCTGGCCTCCGCTGTGACGGAAGCCGGAGCCCGCATCGTGGATTCCCCCGAATGCGACGGAGCCATCCTTGTGAGCTGCACGGTGACCGCCGGGGCGGACAGAAAATGCAGACAGGCCCTCAGAAAGGTCCGGAGAGCCTCCCCGGAGGCCCTGCTCGCCGCATGCGGCTGCTGGGCCCAGCATATATCCGAAGGGGAGGCCCGGTCCCTCGGAATTTCCCTCCTTGTGGGGAACCGCCGGAAGGGGGAGCTCCCCGCCCTCCTTGCCGGTGCACTGGCGGAAAAAAATGACTCTCTCCAGGTATACCGGGAGGACGTGAGCGTCTCCCGGAAATGGGATCCCCTTTTTCTTTCAAAGCCCCTGCTCCATACCCGGGCCTTCGTCAAAATTCAGGACGGATGCAACCATTTCTGCACCTACTGCACTATCCCCGCCTCCCGGGGCTTCCCCGTGAGCCGCGATCCCGAGGACACCCTTCGGGAGATCCGGAGCATCGCCGCCTCCGGCTGCCCTGAAGTGGTCCTCACGGGAATCCATATCGGCCTCTACGGGCGGTATGCTCCCCTTTCCCTCGGAGAACTTCTCCGGAGGATCTCAGCAGTGGAAGGGATCCGCCGCATCCGCTTCGGCTCCATCGAACCCTTTGCCCTTGACGACGAGCTGCTCGAAACCCTCAGTTCGATCCCCCAGTTCTGCCCCCATCTCCACCTCCCCCTTCAGAGCGGCAGCCGGGAGATCCTCGACCGCATGCACCGGGGGTATACTCCGGAGGAGTATCTGGCCCTGGCGGGCAGAGTCCGTTCCGCCCTGGGGCCCGATGTCCACATCAGCACCGACCTCCTCGTGGGGTTTCCCGGAGAGGACGAGGCCGCCTTCTCCGACTCCCTGGCCCTCGCGAGGGAGTGCGCCTTCGGAAAAATCCACGTCTTTCCCTTCTCCCCCCGGGAGGGGACGGCGGCATTTTCCCTCCCCTTCCCCGTCCCGCCGGACGTCCTCGCCGAGCGGACCCATCGGGCTCTTGCCCTCGGCAGGGAGCTTCTGGAGGAGTATCAGAGGAGATGGATCGGAAGGACTGTTCCAGTTTTGATGGAGGAGGGAAAGGGGAGCTGCCTTTCCGGGCTGACCCCCGAGTACCTCAGGGTATCCTGCCGGGGAAAGGCTCTTCCCGGAGAGGAGCACCCTGTGGCCATCTCCGGAATCGGAACGGACTGCCTTAAGGGGAGGGTTGTGCCGTGACCGTCACCCTCGGAATTGACCTGGGGACCCGGTGCGCCCAGACGGCGGTCTTTCTTGAGGACAGGGGCGTTCTCCCCGTCCCCAACCGGTGGGGAGGGTTCAAGACCCCCTCAGTGGTGAGCTGGTCGAAGGACGGCTGGCGGGCCGGAGAGGAGGCGGCCCGGGAGGAGATACGAAATCCCCGGTCCACCTGGTGGGACATCAAGCGGAAGGTCGCTTCTCCCTGGAGAGCCCGGTGCGGCTCCCGCTCCCTCCCTGCGGAGGATCTCCTCGTCCCCCTGCTGACCATGCTCCGGGAGGACGGAGAGGTCTTCCTCGGCACCCTCCTCTCCCGGTGCGTCCTGACCGTCCCATCCTCCTTCACCTTTGCCGCCCGTTCCGCCCTCGACGCCGCCGCCCGCAAGGGGGGGTTCTCGTCGGTCCGGATTGTGAACGAACCCGTGGCCGCCGCCCTTGCCTTCGGATATCCCGGAAGATCCCTCATCCTCGACTGGGGGGCGGGAACGGTGGACTTGGCCGTGGTGGAGCAGGAGGGGAGGGCATGGCAGGTCCTCGAAAGCGACGGCCTTACCTTCCCCGGAGGGCGGGATCTCGACTGTGCTCTGGCGGAGCTTCTTCTCGGAAAAATCGACCCCTTCCCTTTTGGCGAGAATACCCCCGAGGAAAGGATCCTTCTCAGGGAGGCGGAAGAGGTGAAGATCGCCCTCTCAGGGTGCAATTCCTTCGAATGGCACCCCCCCGCCGGGCTGAAGGGGAATTCCGCCACTGTCACACGGGGTGAATTCGAGGCCCTCATAGCCCCCCTCCTTGAGGATGTCCTCTCCCGGACCCGCTCCCTCTGGAGGGAGTGGCGCCCCTCACGGCTTCTGCTCATCGGCGGGAGCAGCCGCATTCCCCTGGTCAGAAAGCTGACGGAGGAGCGAGTGGCCCGACCAGGCCACCTCAGCCTCTCTCCCGACGAGGCCGTGGCAGCGGGGGCCGCCCTCTGCGGTTCGGGAGGGGAGGGGCGCCTTCTCCTCGACGTCCTCTCGTCAAACCTCGGGATCTACTCCGCCGAGGGCAGGCAGGTTATCCTCCTCGAAAAGGGAAGGCCCATCCCCGCCCGGGCTGAGAGGAAGTTCCATGCGGTCGGGCAGGGGGCCTTTCCCCTCAGAATTTTTCAGGGGGGCGGCCCGGGGGCGAAAATCCTCTCCCGGGTGAATGTCCCCGAGGGGCGGAGGGGGGAGGAGATCACCCTCTCCTTTTCCGTCGATTCCTCCGGACTTCTCTCCGTTCTGCTCGACCGCCCCTCCGGAGCCATCTCCCTTCCCCTTCTTCAGGTCGACGGGGAGAGGGAGAACGCCGGGACGGGAGGGGAGGAGCTCTCCCTTCTTGAAAGGCGCTTCGCCCGGCTGTCCCCCTCCCTTTCCTCCGGAATGGAGGAGCGGGGGGCATCCCTTTTCCGGACCGCAGGGCTTCTCAGCCGGGGAGACCGGTATCCTGAAGCCCTCCGGGAGCTCGACCGGATGCTGGGCGAAATGGAAAGGATCGTCGGCTGACATGGGGCTTCCCCTCGACCTTGCGGAGAGCTTTGATATTCTCGGGGTGAAGCCGGGGGACGACCCGGGGCATATCCGGTCCGCCTTCCGGAGGCTTGCCCTGACATGCCACCCCGATGTGGCCGGTTCAAAGCATGCCGCCCGTTTCGAGCGGATCGCCGGGGCCTATGCCCTCCTTCGGAGGGCGACCCCCGAGGAGATCGGGGAACTGCTGAGAAAACCCCCTCGAAAAGAAGAAAAAAAGCCCCGGTCACATTTCTGGAGAAAAAAGACGGACAGGAAAAAACCTCCCTCCGGGGAGACTCCCTCTGATTCCCTCCGGGTCCGGGAACTCCTCCTCGAGAAGGCCCTCGTCGAGGCGGAGATCGCCGTGACCCGCCTCTTCAGCACCCCCTCCCGGAGGGAGGAGGATCTTTCATCCCTGAGGCTCCGCCTCCTCGGCTCCCTTCCGGGGGTGCGCCTCCTGGCCCTCGCCTCCCTGGGAAAAAGGGGGGAGGAGAAGGAGGTTTTTGCAATCCTCCTCGAAATGGCCCGGCGGTGGCCCTCCGACGACGAGACGGTGGAGGGGCTTCTTCTGCAGAACCTCAGGGAGGAGCAGCGATATGCCCTTTCGGAGATCCTCTGCTCAAATGCCCCCCTCCTCTCCGAAAGGGCGGCCCTGGAGCTTCTCCGCCGCATCCGGAGATTTCCCGGAAAGGACGACCTCCTTCAGAAAATGCTCTTTCACCCCGCTCCCTCCGTCCTTTCAAGGGCCCTCGGAGCCTGGAGCTCCCCGTCCCTTCCGGATGAACTCACCCTTCTCAGGCTGCTCAAGAGGGGGGAGGAGGAAATTCTCGTCCCCCTCCTCCGTCTTCTCCGTCTTCGGGGGGCGCCCCCCTGGACGGCAGGGAGGATCCGTTCCCTTTCCTCCGGTCATCCTGGGGCGGCTGTGCGAGTTTGGGCCGGGTCTATTGTGCGGGCTGAAAATCTGGTATAAAATACTAAAAGCAGTGAGGTGGGATTTTTGGACGGAAAGTGTCTTTTTTGCGGAATAGCTTCAGGGGAGGTCCCTGCGGAGATCGTCTACGAAGATGACTTCACCGTCGTCTTTCAGGACGTGGCTCCTCAGGCTCCTGTACATCTTTTGATCATCCCCCGGGAGCACATTGAATCTGCCGCTGCCGTCCAGAACCCAGAAGTGTGGTCGAAAGTCATGAATTGCGCCGCAGAGACGGCCTCCCGTATGGGTCTCAACGACAAGGGGTACCGTCTTGTGACAAACTGCGGAGTGCAAGGAGGACAGACGATTCCCCACCTTCATATCCACCTGTTGGCGGGACGCAATTTCCGCTGGCCACCGGGGTAGATTCCTGTGGCAAAGAAAGGGGGGAATGGTGATGACTACTGTCGTTCGAAGAGATAACGAATCCCTCGATGACGCTCTCAGGCGGTTTAAACGGGAAGTGTCCAAGGTAGGGACCCTTCGGGAAGTCCGGAAGAGAGAGCATTATGAGAAACCCAGTGAGGCAAAGAAAACGAAGCGGGCTGAGGCCGCAAGGAAAAGACGGACAAAGTCGAGGAGGTAATTTTCGGTGAAAGACCTCGAAAAAAGAATCTCCGATGACCTTCTGACAGCCATGAAGCAGCGCAGGGAGATGGAACTCTCCTCCCTGCGGATGCTGAAGGCCGACCTTCAGATGGCCTCGAGCGAAAAGGGGCACAAGGGCGACCTCTCCGAGGAGGAGATCATCACCAGGATTCAGAAACTGGTGAAGCAGCGGAGAGAGGCCTCCGAGCAGTATGCCGCCGTCGGGGCCGCCCCCCGGGCGGAGGCTGAGCTCAGGGAAGCCCTTTTTCTCGAGACCTATCTTCCCGAACAGCTCAGCGACCGGGAACTGGAGCGCATAATCGAGGAGAGCGCCGCTGAAGCCAAGGCTGCCGGCCCGAAGGACACGGGAAAAGTCATGGGAAGAGTCATGGCCCTCGTGAAGGGGCGGGCGGAGGGGAACCGCGTAAAGACCAAGGTTCAGCGGTATCTTCAGTCCCTTTCAGAGTAAAGCGCAGAGATACATACAGACCGAACAGGCCGGGGAAACCCGGCTTTTTTTGTCCTTTTTATTCCTGAAATTTTTTGGGCGATTTTTTATGGGCCGAAAGATGTGAAAGGAATAAGATGTAATCCCTCTGGCAAAACCCCAGATATTGCGTTATCATACAACCCGTTATACTACATGTAGGAGGTTTGCCCATGAAATGCCCAGCCTGCGGAGCCATGGAGACCCGGGTCATCGAGACCCGGACAGCCGACGAGGGACGGATCGTCCGACGGCGCCGGGAGTGTCCCGAGTGCCAGGTCCGTTTCACCACCTATGAAAAAACCGAGGAAAAGCGCCCCCTCCGGGTCATAAAAAAGGACGGCAGCAGGGAGGCCTTCGCCCGGGACAAAATTATCCGGGGGATCAGCAGGGCCTGTGAAAAGCTCCCCGTCTCCCTCGAGCAGATAGAGGACCTCGCCTCGAAGATCGAGGACGATCTGAAGGCCGAGGGGTACGGAGAAGTTCCCGGAGCCGAGATCGGCCAGCGGATCATGGAGGGGCTCAAGAAGATAAACCAGGTGGCCTACGTCCGCTTCGCCTCCGTCTACCGGGAGTTCACCGATCTTGAAAGCTTTCAGCATGAAATAGCCCGCCTCATGGGTGAAAAGGAGGTATTCCGAAATGAAGAACACTGAAAAAGAGGTACTCCCTCCCCTTGATTCCCCTTCCCGCCAGATGGTCATGTTCGCCCCCCGGGGGGAGTCCACGGATCTTGCCCTCATGGTGGACGCCCTGGCCCATGAGGAGACCCACCCCTGGCATGCCGGGCGGATCCGGGACGCCCTGGTGAAGGAGGCGGGAGTGGAGCCCGGGCTCGCCGGCGAGATCGCCGCCGATGTGGAGTCGGATCTCCTCCGGTGGGGGAGGGACCGGGTCTCCACGGGGATAGTCCGGGACCTCGTGAACGTGAAGCTCTTTCAGCGGGGGCTCGACGCCAAGCTCAAGGACCACAGCCGCATCGGCATCCCCCTTCATGACCTCGAGACCATGATGCTCAACCCCAACAGGGAGAACAGCAACACCACCCATAACCCCGAGTCAATCAACCTCTCCATCGCCGAGATGGCCCTGAAGCAGTACGCCCTGACGAAGGTCTTCTCGAAGGAGACGGCGGACGCCCACCTCTCGGGGGACATCCATCTCCACGATCTCGGCATGGTCAACCGCCCCTACTGCTCAGGCCAGAGCATGGCCTATGTGGCGAAGTACGGCCTGAATCTGCCCTCCATCACGAGCATCTCATCCCCCGCCCGGCACCCCGACGTCCTCCTGGCCCATCTCCTCAAGATGACCTCCGTTCTGCAGAACAACTTTGCCGGGGCCATCGGCTGGGACGCCGTCAACACCTTTTTCGCCCCCTACCTCACGGGGCTTTCGGAGGAACGGATCCGCCAGCTCGCCCAGATGCTCATCTTCGAGTTCAACCAGCTCGCCGGCGGCAGGGGAGGACAGGTGGCCTTCACGGACATCAATCTCTACTACGAGGTGCCGAAACATTTCCGGAACGTGCCGGCCATCGGCCCCGGAGGGGTGGAGACGGGGAGGACCTACGGCGAGTACGCCGCCGAGTCGAAGGCCTTCCTCAGGGCCCTCTTCGCCGTCTACCTCGAAGGGGACAGCCGGGGGCAGCCCTTCTTCTTCCCCAAGCCCCTGCTCCACATCACGGAGGACTTCTTCCGGGAGGATGGGTGGGAGGAGATGCTCGCCCTCGCCTGCGAACTCTCCGCCGAGAAGGGGAACACCTATTTCGTCTTCGACCGGGGGGACGTGGTGAAGCTCTCCGAGTGCTGCCGCCTGAGCTTCGAGCTTGACGAGGCAGACCTCCTCGACGCCGCCACCCCCTGGAAGCTCCGCTTCTGCGCCCTCCAGAACGTGACCCTCAACCTTCCCAGATACGCCTGCCGGTCCGGAGGCGACCGGGAGGTCCTCTTCGACCAGGTGGACCGCTTCATGGAGATCGCCGCCCAGGCCCACCTCAGGAAGAAGAAATTCATCTCCGACATCCTCGCCCTCGGAAAGAAGGGTCCCCTCTCCCTCCTGTGCATGGACCACGACGGAGAACCCTATCTGCGCCTCTCCAAGGCGAAATATCTTATCGGAATCCTCGGCATCAACGAAATGGTGCAGGTCATGACCGGCTCGCAGCTTCACGAATCGGAGGAGGCCCGGAACCTCGCCCTGGCGACGGTGCAGTACATGAACCTCAAATGCCAGGCCCTCTCCGAGGAGCACGGCCTTTCCATCGTCCTCGAGCAGACCCCCGCCGAGAGCACCGCCTACCGGTTCGCCCGGCTCGATCTGAAGGAATGGCCCGGGGCCCGGGACGTGGTGAAGGGAAGCCCCGATACGGGGGAGGTCTACTACACCAACAGCAGCCACTACCCCTATTCCGTCCCCATGGACCCCGCAGTGAAGGTCCTCGAGGAGGGGAGGTTCCACCCCCTCATCTCCGCCGGAGCGATCACCCACGTCTGGATGGGGGAGCACCGTCCCGACGGACAGGCCCTGGCCTCCTTCGTCCGGAAGATTTTTCTTGCCTCAGAGAATGCCCAGGTGGCCTTCAGCCCCGAATTCACCCTCTGCAACCTCTGCGGCCGGGTGAGCCGGGGGCTGCTGGAAAAGTGCGCCGCCTGCGGCTCCTCCGACGTGGACGGAATAACCCGTATAACCGGATACTTTACCCGCACCTCGAGCTGGAACGGCGGAAAACGGGCCGAACTGCGGGACAGACTGAGGGTGGCCGTCGGCTGATCATCAGCAAAATACATTATGTATCGAAGGGTCTGTGAATTGAAGTACTTCCGGTTTGCCCTTTTATTGTGTATAATTTTGTCGGAATGATCTCATCACACAGGAGGAGGGACTTTACAATGAAGTTGCGCCATGTACTGCTCACGGTTCTGCTCATTTTTGTTCTCACTGGAACGGCTCTGGCGGAAGATACGATCAAGATCGGCGTGTATCTTCCCCTGACGGGCAGAACTGCCTTCGGAGGGCAGCTCGAGCTCGAAGGGGTTCAGATGGCCCACAAGGAAGTACCGGAGGTCCTCGGAAAGAAAGTTGAGCTTATCGTCGTGGACAACAAGACCGACAAGGTTGAAGCGGCCAACGCCGTGAAGCGCCTCGTCGAGCGGGACAAGGTTGTCGCGGTCATCGGAACCTACGGCTCCTCCCTCGCCATGTCCGGCGGAGAAGTGGCCGAAGCCGCGAAGATCCCCATGATGGGCACCTCCTGCACCAACCCCCTCGTCACCCAGGGGAAGAAATACGTCTTCCGGGCATGCTTCATCGACCCCTACCAGGGAGCGGGCGCTGCAACCTACGCCATCAAGAATCTCGGCATGAAGAAGGCCGCCCTCCTCATCGACGTCTCCAATGACTACTGCGTCGGCCTCGGCAGCTTCTTCAAGCAGTCCTACAAGAAACTCGGCGGCGAGATCGTCTCCGAACTCAAGTACAACTCGGGCGACCAGGACTTCACCGCCCAGCTCACTGAGATCATCAGCAAGAAGCCCGACCTTCTCTACATCCCCGCCGACTTCGCCGAAGGGGCCATCATCATGAAGCAGGCCCGGGAACTGGGAGCGGAGTTCCAGATCATGGGCGGCGACGCCATGGACAACCCCGAGATCGTCAAGATCGGCGGCGACGCTGTGGAAGGGTTCATCCACACGACCTTCCCCTATGACCCCTCCATGACGGATATGAGCCCCATCGCCTCCACCTTCACGGAGAACTGGAAGAAGCTTCACCCCGAGAAGGACCCCAACGTCAACGCAGCCCTCGGCTACGACTCCTACATGCTCATCATCAACGCCATCAAGACCGCCGGCTCCGCCGAGCCGGAGGCAATCCGCACGGCTCTCGAGAAGACCACGGGATTCCCGGGGGTCACCGGAAACAAGACCATCAACGCCACCCACGACGCTGAGAGCCCCGTGGGGATCGTCCAGATCAAAGACGGCAAGAAGGTATTCATCGGAACCGTCGAACCCGAGATGTAAGAAAGAGAACCGCCTCGGGAAAAATCCGTGCATTCCGGAGGGCGGAGGTTATGCCTCAGCCCTCCATTTTCTTGAAGTGAGGGGGAACCTCTTTTGAGCGGAAGCATGTTCATCCAGCATCTTTTCAATGCCATCACCCTCGGATCTCTCTACGGCCTTATCGCCATCGGATACACCATGGTCTACGGAATTCTTCGGCTGATCAACTTCGCCCACGGCGAAATCTTCATGCTCGGCGCGTACTTCGTCTTCTTCGCCATCACCCTTCTGAAGCTCCCCTGGGGAGTCGCCGCCGTCCTTGCCGTAGCCCTTTCATCCCTCTGCGGCGTCCTCGTGGACAGAATTGCCTACAAGCCCCTCCGCAACGCCCCGCGAATCTCCGCCCTCATCAGCGCCATCGGAGTCTCCTTTTTCATTCAGAACCTCAGCCTCGTGGTCTTCTCCGGCCTTCCCCGCCCCGTCATGCGCCCCGACTGGCTCGTGAAGGTCATCATCATAGGCAAGGTCCGCATCCTCCCCCTGGCCATCGTCGTCCCCATAGTGACCGTTGCCCTCGTCCTCGGGCTGCTGTGGATCGTCTACAGAACGAAGCCCGGCCTCGCCATGAGGGCCATATCCAAGGATATCGAGACGACCCGCCTCATGGGGGTCTCGGTGAACAAGATCATCGCCTTCACCTTCGGCATCGGTTCAGCCCTCGCCGCCGCCTCGGGGATCATGTGGGCCCTCCGATACCCCCAGATCCACCCCTTCATGGGACTCTTCCCCGGCCTGAAGGCCTTCATCGCCGCCGTCTTCGGAGGGATCGGCTCCATCCAGGGGGCCGTCATCGGCGGCATGTTCCTCGGAATCGTCGAGATCATGGCCGTGGCCTTTTTTCCCACCCTCTCGGGGTACAGGGATGCCTTCGCCTTCGTCCTGCTCATCGTCATCCTTCTCATGAAGCCCACGGGGCTCATGGGTGAGAAGCTGGAGGACAAGATATGAACGTCCGGACGCGAAACCTCCTCCTCAACGGCCTTGTCATCGCCGCAGGGGCTGCCTTCATCTGGTGGGCCCAGGATAATCTCGACGGATACAAGATCCAGGTGCTCAACCTCGTGGCGGTCAACGCCATCCTGGCCCTCAGCCTGAACCTCATCTACGGCTTCACCGGGATGTTCTCCCTGGGGCATGCGGGGTTCATGGCCATAGGCGCCTATGTCTGTTCCCTCCTCATCCTCTCCCCCGCCCAGAAGACCACCATGTGGATCCTCGAGCCCCTCATCTGGCCCCTTTCGGTCGTACAGGCACCCTTCTTCATCGCCGTCATTCTCGCGGGCCTTGCGGCGGCCCTGTGCGGTCTCCTCATCGCCGTACCGGTCCTCCGCCTCGGTGGGGACTATCTCGGCATCGCCACCCTCGGCTTTGCGGAGATCATCCGGGTGGTCCTCACCAACCTCAGCTTCATCACCAACGGCGCCCTGGGGATCAAGGGGATACCGAACGCGGCGAATCTCTGGTGGAACTACGGCTGGCTCCTCCTCACCCTTTTCTTCATGGTGCGCCTGCTGAACAGCAACTTCGGCAACGTCTTCAAGGCCATCCGGGACGACGAGATCGCCGCGAAGAACATGGGGGTGAACACCTTCTTCTACAGGGTGGTCTCCTTCTCCATAGGGGCCTTCTTCGCCGGAATCGGCGGTGCCCTCATGGCCAGTCTCGTCACCACCATCGACCCCAAGATGTTCGTCTTCACCCTGACCTTCAACGTCCTGATGATCACCGTGGCAGGGGGGCTCGGCTCACTGACGGGCAGCCTCATAGGGAGCGTGGTCATCACGATCCTTCTCGAATGGCTCAGAATCGTGGAGAACCCCCTGATCCTGGGCTCCTTTGAAATACCGGGTATCCCGGGGATGCGGATGGTCATCTTCTCCCTGGCGCTCATCCTGATCATCCTCTTCCGCAGCGAGGGGATCATGGGGATGAGGGAGATCACCTGGGACAAGATCTTCGCACTTTTCGGACGGAGGGGTGTGCGCAATGACAACTCCTGAGCCCATTCTCCGCACGGAGAATCTCACCATGCAGTTCGGCGGTCTCACCGCCGTGAACGACCTTTCCTTTGCGGTCCCCGAGCACGCCATCGTCGGGCTTATCGGCCCCAACGGCGCCGGAAAGACCACCGTCTTCAACATGATCACCGGGTTCTACACCCCCACGAAGGGGTGCATCCTCTTCAACGGCCGGGACATCACGGGCCTCGTCCCCCACAAGGTGAGCCGGGAGGGGATCTCCCGGACCTTCCAGAATATCCGCCTCTTCTCGAATGAGACTGTCCTCGAGAACGTCATGATCGGCTGTCACGTCCGGCGGAAGGCCAAGTGGTGGATGGCTCCCCTCGGCCTTCCCTCCTTCGAGCGGGAGGAGAGGGAGATACGGGAAAAATCCCTGGCCCTCCTCGATTCCCTCGGCCTCGCCTCCCTCGCGGGGGAGACCTCCAGTTCCCTTTCCTACGGTGCCCAGCGGCGTCTCGAGATCGCCCGGGCCCTGGCCACGGAGCCGAAGTTCCTTCTTCTCGACGAACCGGCTGCGGGGATGAACCCCCAGGAGACCAGGGAGCTCATGGCCTTCATCAAGAACATCCGGGAGCAGTTCGACATCACCATCCTTCTGATAGAACACGACATGAAGGTCGTCATGGGGGTCTGCGAATACATCTGGGTGCTCGACTACGGGGTGAAGATCGCCGAGGGAGGTCCCGACGCCATTCAGTCCGATAAAAAGGTGATCGTGGCCTACCTGGGAGAGGAGTACGTGAAATATGCTGAAAATTGAGGATCTCCATGTCTACTACGGCGCCATCCATGCCGTGAAGGGAATATCCCTCTCCATTCCCCGGGGGAGCATCGTCACCCTCATCGGGGCCAACGGCGCCGGAAAGAGCAGCACCATCCGGGCGGTGGCCGGCCTGGTGAAGAACGTGAAGGGGCGCATTGTGTACACCCCTCCCGACGGGAAGCCCGTGGACCTCGTGGGAAAGGACCCCGAGGAGATGGTGAAATACGGAATCGCCATGAGCCCCGAGGGGCGGAGGATCCTCCCCCACCTGACCGTGGAGGAGAACCTCCAGCTTGGAGCATATATCAGAAACGACAAAGAGGGGATCGAGAAAGACCGGGAGCATGTCTACGAGCTTTTCCCCCGCCTGAAGGAGCGGCTGTGGCAGAAGGGGGGAACCCTTTCGGGAGGAGAGCAGCAGATGCTCGCCGTGGGACGGGCCCTCATGAGCCAGCCCCACCTCGTCATGCTGGACGAACCCTCCCTCGGGCTGGCCCCTCTGCTTGTGAAGGAGGTGTTCAGCATCATCGCCGAGATCAATTCCCTGGGCAAGACGGTCCTTCTCGTGGAACAGAATGCCTTCGCGGCGCTGAAGATCGCCTCCTATGCCTATATCCTCGAGGTCGGAAGGGTCGTCCTCGAAGGTCCCGGGGAGGACCTTCTGACCGACAGCCGGGTGAAGGAGGCCTATCTGGGAGGGTGAAGACCCCTTCGGGCAGCCGCCTGAGCGGTTGCCCTTTTTTGTATCCTGTACTAGACTGGGCTGGTAATTTTATGCAGAAGGAGGAGCCCCTTTTTTGAGGAAAATCACCTGGAACCTTCCGAATATGCTGAGCCTTCTGCGGGTCTTTCTCGCACCCCTCGTTTTGATCTTCCTCACCTTCAAATTTACCTATCCGGTCTACAAGGTGGAGGAACTCGATATCCTGGTGACCTACGGCGATGTCCTCGCGGGGGCGGTCTTCATTCTGGCGGCCCTCACCGATGCGGCTGACGGATACATCGCGAGAAAAAAGGGAATGGTCACGAATCTGGGCAAATTCATCGACCCTGTGGCGGACAAAATTCTCGTCATGGCGGCCCTCATCTCCCTTGTGGAGCTTCAGAGGGTCCCCGCATGGATCGCCGTGGTGATCCTCTCCCGGGACCTCATCGTCACAGGGGTGAGGATGGTGGCCGCCGCCGAGGGCGTGGTGATCGCCGCGTCGCGGGGAGGAAAGATCAAGACGGTCTTTCAGATCGTGGCGATCTCCTTTCTTATCTTCAATCTCCCCTTCGGACTTCAGATCATGTGGGTCGCCATGGGGCTTACCGTCTGGTCGGGGATGGATTACCTCGTCAAGGGAAAGAAGCTCTTCACCGACTGATACCCTTTTCCGCCGAAATACTTTGACCATAAACGGCTTTGGAGCATATAATGTGCCGGTGCAGCACGCCCTGACCCTCTCCGGGTTCAGAGCTGATCTTCTTTTTGAGGTGACGCAATGCTTGATAAACTGAAAAAGGCCTTCGGTCTTGACCCCAACGACCGGGCTTTGAAGGGATACAAAGAAAGGGCGGAACAGATCAACGCCCTGGAGCCCGAGCTTCTCACCCTCTCCGACGATGACCTCCGGGGGAGAGGGGAGGACCTCCGGAACCGGGTGAGATCAGGGGAGGCCCTCGACGACCTTCTGCCCGAGGTCTTCGCCCTCGTGCGGGAGGTGTCCCGCCGGACCATCGGCCTCCGGCATTTCGACGTTCAGCTCATGGGGGGGATCGCCCTTCACGAGGGGAAGATCACCGAGATGAAGACCGGAGAGGGAAAGACCCTTGTGGCCACCCTCGCGGTGGTCCTGAACGCCCTCGGGGGGAAGGGCGTCCATCTCATCACCGTAAACGACTATCTCGCCCGGCGGGATGCCGAGTGGATGGGCCCCATCTACTCCTTCCTCGGCCTTGATGTGGGGGTCATCTATTCCTCCATGGATCAGGACGAACGCTTCGCCGCCTACCGGGCCGACATCACCTACGGAACGAACAGCGAGTTCGGCTTCGACTATCTCCGGGACAACATGGCCGTCTCGGTGGACCATCTGGTCCAGCGGGGGCATCATTACTGCATCGTCGACGAGGTGGACTCCATCCTCGTGGACGAGGCGAGAACGCCCCTGATCATCTCCGGCCCCTCGGACGACAACGTGGAGATGTACAACACCTCCGACCGTATCGCCCGGCAGCTCCGGGAGGGACGGGACTACGAAAAGGACGAAAAGGAACGGAACGTGGCCATGACGGAGGAGGGGATCGCCCGGTGCGAAGAGCTTCTGAAGATGCCCGAGCTCTTCTCCGATGCGGCCCACTCCGATCTTGCCCACAGGATAGTCCAGGCCCTGAAGGCCCACGTCCTCTTTCAGCGGGACGTGCACTACATGGTGAAGGACGGCGAGATCGTCATCGTCGACGAATTCACAGGCCGGCTCATGACGGGACGGCGCTACTCCGACGGGCTGCACCAGGCTATCGAGGCCAAGGAACGGGTGAAGGTGGGGCGGGAGAGCCAGACCCTGGCGACCATCACCCTGCAGAACTATTTCCGCATGTACCGCAAGCTTGCGGGCATGACGGGAACTGCAGCCACAGAGGCGGAGGAGTTCAAGGAGATCTACGGCCTCCCCGTGGTCGTCCTCCCCACGAACGAGGAGATGATCCGCATCGACCACCCCGACGCCATCTATCGGACGGTGACGGAGAAATTTTCCGCCGTGGCGGATGAAATTCAGGAATCCCACTCAGAGGGAACCCCCGTCCTCGTGGGAACCACCTCCATTGAAAACTCCGAGCGGATAAGCAAGCTCCTGAAGGCCCGGAAGATCCCCCATCAGGTGCTGAATGCCAAGCACCACGAGAGGGAGGCCCAGATCGTGGCCCAGGCGGGGCATCTGGGGGCCGTTACCGTGGCGACCAATATGGCCGGCCGGGGGACGGACATCATCCTCGGAGGAAATCCAGAGTTCCTCGCCCGGGAGGCCCTCCGGAAGGAGTTTCCCGAGGAGGAGGGGCGGGAGGAGAAATTCCCCTCCCTCCTCAAGGACTACCGTGAACAATGTCTTACAGAGCGGGAGAAGGTAAAGTCCCTGGGCGGCCTGAAGATTATCGGCACGGAGCGGCACGAGGCCCGGCGGATCGACAACCAGCTCCGGGGGCGGGCAGGGCGGCAGGGAGACCCCGGATCGAGCCGGTTCTACCTCTCCCTTGAGGACGACCTCCTCCGGCTCTTCGGCTCCGAAAGGATTCAGGGGCTCATGGAAAAACTGGGCATGGAGGAGGGGGAGTCCATCGAACACCCCCTCCTCTCGAAGGCCATCGCCTCCGCCCAGAAGAAGGTGGAGGAGATGCACTTCGACATCCGCAAGCAGCTCCTCGCCTACGACAACGTCATGAACCGCCAGCGGGAGGCCGTCTATGCCGAACGGCAGCAGATCCTCCGGGACGAGGGGATAGAGGACCACGCCTGGGAGATCATCGACGGCGTGGTGGACGACATACTCGAAAAATATTACCCCGAGGACGGAGAGGCAGACGAGGCACGGGCCCAGGCAAGGCTGAAATCCATCTTCGGGCCGGGCCTTGAAGGGCACCTCGCAGGGGTTGATTCCTTCCGGGGGATGGAGGAGCAAAGGGAAGGGCTCAAAAAGGATATCCGTGCCCTCTTCCTCTCCCGCCTTGGAGAACTTGGTGAGGAGGCGGGGCCCCTTTTGCGGTTTCTCATCCTCCACACCCTCGACAGTGGCTGGAAGGACCACCTTCTCGCCATGGACGAGCTTCGCCGGGGGATCGGCCTCCGTGCTATCGGCCAGAAGGATCCTTTGCTCGAATACCAGTTTGAGTCCTACAACCTCTTCCAGGAGATGATGGAGCGGGTCCGCGAGTCCGTGGCGGAACTCGCCTTCCGGGTACGGATCGTCTCGGAGACGAGGGCAGACCACCCTCGGGTGCGGAGGGAAAGTCGGGACTTCCTGCTCCCCTTCGGGCCGGAGGCAGGACGGTCCGGCCCTCCCGAAAGGGACGGCCCCTCCCAGCCGGTGAAACGGGGACCCAAGGTCGGGCGGAATGACCCATGCCCCTGCGGCAGCGGAAAAAAATATAAGCACTGCTGCGGCTCCGGCCGCTGAGAGAGAATAAATGAACAGCCCAGCCGAGAAAGGAGTTCCTTCCATGGCAATGACAGCAAAACGAATGCTCCGCCCGTTGACGCTTTTTTGCGTCGCTCTGCTTCTCGTCCTCTTCTCCGTAGGAGGGACCGGGGCCGAGGGGGCTCCCGCAAAGGATTCCCTTCCCAATATCCCCCGGCTTATTCAGGAAAGCCCGGGATTTTCCGATCACCCCCGGAGCAGGGGGATCGTCTGGCTGCGGAGGGTGCACTATTCCCTCGGGGCCGACGGCTCCATGACCAAAGTCTCTACTCGGGTCATCCTCGCGAAAAGGGGGATCTCCGAGGAATGGACCCGATGGACCTTCCCCGTCCCTGAGGGGACATTCGTGGAGGTCCTTTCCTCCGCCCTCTATGACCCGGGCACGGGGGGACTCCTTGCCCCGGTGATCCCCCTCAGGACAGAGAGGGGGGGAGTGCCGGTGGTGGAGATCCTCTATCCCGATGTCCAGGAGGAATTCATCATCCTCCTCTCCGTGAAGGAGGTCTTCCCCCGGCAGTTTGCCGTGGAGGATCTGCTCTGGCTGAATGAGGACCTGCCCCAATGGGAGCAGTCCGTCACTGTGGACGTCTCCCAGGGGACGGAGCTTGCCGTCTCCTCCGCGGGAGCGGCTGAACCGAAGAAGGAGAAGGCCGGCCCCCTGGACCGCTATAACTGGCAGGTAATGAACAGCCCGGCCTGGTCGGGCAGAACGCTGAAAAGCGGCGACCGCTCCTACATCTCCTTCAGCACCCATAAAGGCCCCGCTCCCCTTGCCCTTGCCCTCGAGCCCCTGGAGAAAAGGCTTCTGCCCCCCCCTCCTCCGGCAGCCCAGGCAGTTCTGGACTCGGGAAACAAGCTCAAGGCGGGGTACGCCCTCATGGAATGGCTCCGGAAGGCCCCTTCCCTCTCCCCTTCCCTTCCTCCCTCCTTTGTGCGGACGGACATCCCCCCGGAGGGACCCTGGACTGAGTGGGAGAAGGTCCTTCTTCTGAACCGGTGGATCCGCACCGCCGGATGGGAGAGCCGCCTCTCCTGGGTTGCAGCCCACCCCCTTGATGAGAAGAGCCCCGCCTCCATGGCCTCCCTGGTCCGCCCCGTGGCGGAGCTGAGCTATCAGGGGGTATCTCCCTTCTACTACGACTTCGGCGCCCTCTCCCTCCCGGGAGAAACCCCTCCCTCCCTGTGGGGGCAGTACATGTACACCCGGTCGGAGACAGGCCTCGAGGGGAAGACCGCCTCGGGAAGCTCCGCCGCCGAGCACCGTCTCTCCATTGAGTGGGTCCTTGACCTCAATAAGGAGGGGAAAACCTCGGGGAAGGTGACCGTCTTCGTCCGGAACGGCTGGGTGGCCTTTTTCTTCCCCCGGTCGACCCCCGATGAGGCCTCCATTGCGCGCATGGCGGAAGAACTCTTTCCGGACAGACGGTTTGCCCCGGGAAGCGCCGAGGTGAAGGCCATCAAGTATGGCTGGCAGATCACCCTTCCCGCGGAGGAGAAACAATCCATAATGAGCGGCGGGGCAATGCTCGTCCCCTTCCCCGGGGCGACCCCCCCATGGATAGCCGAACTCGGCCGTTCCTCCGGTTCCTTCCGCATGGCCTTCCCCTTCGTCGCCGAGCAGAAGTTTATCCTCCGGCTTCCTCCGAAGACCGATGTGGTCGCCCTCCCGGACGGAATGAAACGAGAGCTGGAAAAAGTGCGGTACGAGGAGACGGTCTACCACAACAAGCGGCGCAATACCATAACGGCGGAATCAAAGATTGTCCTCTCCGCCGACGAGATCACCGGGGGCATCGGAAGGGCCCTTGCGGAGGGAGCCCAGCGCTGGATGGCCTATTCAGCCAGAACGCTTCCCCTTCGGATCCGGTAGCCGGGGACAAGAATCTGGAGGTGCACCATGGGAAACGCATCAGAAACCCTTCGGCGGAAGGTCGAAGGGGTCCTCCGGGAGATCGCCGCGGAGAAGGGAATCTCTCCGTCAGACCTGTCGGAAGCGGTATTTGAGAAACCAAAGAGGGAGGGGCAGGGGGATCTTTCCACCAACTGCGCCATGCAGATGTGCCGCACTTTCGGTGAGAAGCCCCTGTCCCTGGCGCAGATGATTGTGGAACGCCTCTCCTCCGACCCTCTCCTCGAAAAAGTGGAGACCGCCGGACCGGGATTCATCAATTTTTTCCTCTCCCCCTACTGGATGGGGACTGTGCTCAGGGAAGTCCTTTCAGCAGGCAGGGCCTACGGTTCCTCCGCTCTCGGAGGAGGAAAAAAAGTCCAGGTGGAATTCGTCAGCGCCAACCCCACCGGCCCCCTCCATGTGGGGCACGGACGGGGCGCCGCCGTGGGGGACATCATCGCGAACATCCTCTCCTTCACCGGATGGAAGGTGGAACGGGAGTACTACATCAACGACGCCGGCCTCCAGATGGAGATCCTGGGACGCTCCACAAGGGCCCGCACCTTCGAACTGGCCGGCCGGGGCGAGGAGGCCCCCTTCCCCGAGGACGGATACAAGGGGGAGTATATTTACGCCATCGCCCGGAGGATCCTCGACTCCGAAGGAGAATGCCTTCTTGACCTCCCTCCGGAAGAAAGCCTCCCCCTCTTCACCGCCGCCGCAGCCGGGGATATCCTTGAATCCATCAAGGGGGACCTCAGGGATTTCGGAGTAAAATTCGACGTCTGGTTTTCCGAGAAGAGCCTCTACGAACGGAACCTCGTCCCCGCAGCCATGGAGACCCTCAAGGAGCGGGACTTCGCCTTCGAAAACGAAGGGGCCCTCTGGTTCAAGGCCACGGACTTCACCGATGAAAAGGACCGGGTGCTCATCCGCAGCAACGGTGTGCCCACCTATTTCGCCTCGGACATCACCTACCACAAGGAAAAGTTCGACCGGGGGTTCGACCGGGTCATCGACATCTGGGGGGCTGACCACCACGGCTATGTCCCCCGGATGAAGGCGGGGGTCGAGGCTCTGGGACGGAGCCCCGAGGACCTCCAGGTGCTCCTTATCCAGTTCGTCAACCTCCTTCGGGACGGAACCCAGGTGGCCATGTCCACCCGCTCGGGGCAGTTCGTCACCCTCCGGGACGTCATGAACGAAGTCGGTGTGGATGCCACCCGCTACTTCTTCGTCATGCGCCGCAGCGACTCCCATCTCGACTTCGACCTCGAGCTCGCCAAGGCGGCCTCCACGGAGAACCCCGTCTACTACGTCCAATACGCCCATGCCAGAATATGCAGCGTCCTGAGGGAGGCCGAATCCAGAGGGGTCGCCATCCCTGCTCCGGAGGAGATCCGCCCCGAGGTCTATGAAAGCGACGAGGAGAGAAAACTCATCTCCCGCCTGGCCGCCTTCCCGGACGAGATGGAGAAGGCCTCGAAGGAGCTTGCCCCCCATATGCTCGTGAACTACGTCTTTGACCTGGCGGGTGAGTTCCACTCCTTCTACAACGCGAAAAGAGTGCTGGGTGAGGAGGATGCCGTCCTCAAGGGCCGGCTGCTCCTCGTGCAGGCCGCCGGAACGGTTCTTTCCACGGCCCTTTCCCTTCTGGGCGTACACGCTCCCGAAAGGATGTAATTCATGTGCTCCGCCTTCGATGGATTCTCCTGGCAGCCCTTCTGAGCCTCTTCGTCGCCATCATGGGGACGGCCTATTTTCTTGAGCTTCAGAAAATAAGCCGTCTGACCGCCGCCGTGGACGAACGGATGGCCCGGCTCGTCTCCATGAGCAGGACTGTCCAGGAGCTTCAGGAAAAGGTGGCCTTCTACGGCACCCCCGAGGGAGTGGCCCATCTGGCCAGGGAGCAGTACAACCTCGCCTTTCCGGGAGAGCAGGTCTACAAAATCGAAGTGAATAAAGAGAAAAAATCAGAGGATTCCTTGCCCGGAGAGAAGCGATAGGGTATAATTCCCAGGCATGTTTTTCCCTGCCTCTTCGGAGAGAAGAGGCCAAAAGTCCAGAGGGAGGAGGTGAAGTACAGTGCGGCCCTATGAAATGATGGTGCTTGTGAGCGCCGAAATCGAGGATCCCAAAGAGGAACTCGCAAAGGTGGAAGAGGTCGTGCGCAGTCTTGGGGGGGAAGTGGCCAAGACTGATGTTTGGGGAAAGAGGCGTCTTGCCTATCCCATCGACAAAAAGACTGAAGGGGTCTATGCGCTCTGCAATTTCTCGCTTGATCCCGACCAGCTCGTGGAAATGAACCGGGTGCTTGGTCTGCGTCCCAATATCTATCGTCAGATGACAATCCGTCTTGACGAAAAATAAGGAGGCGGCATAATGGCGCGGGGATTCAACAAAGTCATCCTCATGGGCAACCTTGCCCGGGATCCGGAAATACGCTACACCGTAGACAAGAGGGCCATGGCCCGTTTTGCCGTCGCAGTGAACAACACGTGGAAGGATAAAAACGGCGAGCTTCAGGAGAGCGTCGATTTTATTCCCGTGGTCGTCTGGGGTCCCCAGGCGGAAAACTGCGAGCGGTACCTTAAAAAGGGAAACCCCGTCCTCATTGAGGGCAGAATACAGGTCCGGAGCTATGAGGCGAAGGACGGCTCGGGGAAACGCTATGCTACCGACGTGGTGGCATCGGGGGTGACCTTCCTCGGTTCGAAGCGGCAGGAGGAATCTTCCGGCTCCTTCGGCGACGAGGGGTTCGGGGACAGCATCCGAAAGGACAAGCGCTTCGGGGCCTCCGACGAGGACTTTCCCATGGATATTTCAGAGATGCAGAACGAAGAAGATGCGGATATCCCCTTCTAGAGGGAGACCGCTCAAGGAGGTTGAGAGCGTACAATGGCTATGAACGAAGGCCGGAGCGAACGGAGCGAAGGCAGAGGATCAGGCGGCCCTGGAGGTCGGGGCGGCCGCCGGGGGGGCAAAAGGCGCCCCAAGGTATGTTTCTTCTGCGTGGATAAAATAGAGCATGTGGATTACAAGGATGTGGAAAAGCTCAGAAAATACGTGAGCGAACGGGGAAAGATCATGCCCCGGAGGGTTACCGGAAACTGCGCGAAACATCAGCGCCAGCTGACGGAGGCAATAAAAAGAGCCCGCTACATGGCCCTTCTTCCCTTCTCCGTAGAGTAACACCCCTGAACAGTCGGGTCTATTCCGTCGGAGGAGGAGCACACCGCTTCTCCTCCGGTTTTTTGTGTCCCCGGCAGCAGCAGACCCGCCCTTTCGGCCGGGAATAAGGAGGTTCTGTCATTGTCCCCCACACGAAGCCTCGTCGAGTCCGCCCTTCTCTCGGGACTGGCGGTGGTCCTGTTCCTCGCTGCCCAGTTTCTGCCCGTGGTGGGAGTCGGGTTTTCCCTTCTCGCACCGGCGCCGCTGGTGATCCTCGGGCTTCGCCACGACCTGAAAAAAGCGGTCCTCGGCCTGGCCATCTCCACCCTCCTTGCTGCGGTCTTCCTCGGCCCTCTCTCGGCCCTCTTCTTTCTTCTCGGCTTCGGAGTCCTCGGCGTGGGGCTCGGCTTTCTCGCAAAGAGGTGTGGGACGAGCGTTGAGGTGCTCCTCTACGGCATTCTCCTCTCCCTCGGGAGCAAGCTCCTCCTCATGGTGATCGCAGGCAAGGTCACGGGGATCAACCCCTTCCAGCTTGACAGTGCGGAGATGACGGCAATGATCGACCGCATCTTTTCATTTTATGAGACATCGGGGATGTCGAAGGAATACCTTGAGACGGTCCGGGAACAGTTCACCCAATCCATCGCCGTCCTCCCCCTCATATTTCCAACGATCCTCACCGTCGCTGCCGCCCTCGACTGCTATCTCAGCTATGCCGTCAGCGCCTGGGTGCTCCGCCGGATAGGCGGTCCCTATCTCCCCCCCCTTCCCCCCTTTTCCCGGTGGCGCTTTCCGAAGAGCGTCTTCGGGGCGCTCCTTGCGGCAGTTGTCCTCACACTCCTCGGAAGCCGGGGGACGGAGTGGAATCTCGCCCTTCGGGCGGGGACGAATCTGCGGATGCTCGTCAATTTTCTTTTTCTTCTTCAGGGGCTGTCCCTTCTCTGGTATTATCTCGGAGGAGCGGGGGCCCGCAGGGGCGGCCGAGTTCTGCGGGGAGTTGTTATAATAGTCGCGGTATTGGTGCCGCTCTTTTCCACCCTTCTCGTTCTTGCGGGAATAGGGGACATGTGGCTCGATTTTCGCAGCCGCTACAGGAGGAATGAATCATGAAAGTCATATTGAAAGAGGACGTCAGCAAACTCGGAATGGCAGGAGACCTCGTGGATACCTCGGACGGCTATGCGAGGAACTATCTTTTCCCCCGCAGCCTCGCCGAAGAGGCCACCCCCCGGAAGATCCGGGAGTGGAAAGCCCGGGAGGAGTCCAGGAAAAAGCGGGAGCAAAAGGAGAGGGACGAGGCCGCCGCGACGGCGAAAAAGCTCTCGGGCAAGCTCGTGCGGGTGAAGGTGAGCGCCGGAGAGAAGGGAAAACTTTTCGGCAGCGTCACTGGGGCAAACGTAGTGGAAAGCATCGCCTCACAGCTCGGCATCACCGTGGACAAGCGGGATCTCCGCCTCGCCGAGACGGTGAAGCAGACGGGCTCCTACCCTTTTTTCATTCGTCTTCATACGGGAATTGAAGCGGAGATGACCCTCATCGTCGAGGCTGAATGATGGCTTCCTCCTCGAACTGGGACCGTACGCCCCCCGTCTCCTTCGAGGCGGAAAGGTCGGCTCTCGGTTCATGTCTCATGGACAGGGAGGCCCTCAATATCGTCATGGAAATTCTCCAGCCGGAGGATTTCTATGATCTGAACCACCGTGCAGCCTTTGAGATAATCTACGAAATGGCCCAGAGGGACAAGCCCGTGGACCCCCTCACCTTTCTCGAGGAGCTTTCCCGGGCCGGGAAGGCCGAACGCCTCGGCGGACAGCCCTTTCTCGCCTCCCTCATAGACAGCGTCCCCACCACGGCCAACGTGGAGTATCACGCCGGGATCGTCCGGGACAAGGCCATCCACCGGAGGCTCATCGCCGCGGGAAACACCATCGTCAAGCTCGGCTATTCCGAGGAGCTCGAGGTGGATGAGGCCCTCGAGGAGGCCGAGCGGGCGGTATTCGAGATCGCCCAGAAAAGGAACACCACCAATTTCCGTCACGTGGGGGAGGTCCTCGGAAGGACCTTCCTTCAGATAGAGGAGCAGTACAACCGTCCTGATCAGGACGTGACGGGGTTCCAGTCGGGCTTTTACGAGCTTGACAGGATCACCGGGGGTTTTCAGCCCGGAAGCCTCAATATCGTGGCCGCCCGCCCCTCCATGGGAAAGACGGCCCTCGCCATCAACATAGCCCAGTTCGGCGGCCAGGGAACAGGACGGCCCGTCCTCATCTTCAGCCTCGAGATGGGGGCTGAACAGCTTGTTCAGAGGATGCTCGGAGCGGAGGCCAGGATCAATATCCATGATCTGCGGAACGGCTCCTTTCCGAAGGGGGCCTGGGAGTCCCTCGCCGAGGGGGCCGGCCGCCTCGCCGAAGCGCCCATCTTTATCGACGACAGCTCTATGCTCTCCACCCTCGAACTCCGGGCCAGGTGCAGAAGGTTCAAATCCCGCCACAAGGACCTCGGCCTCGTGGTGGTGGACTATCTGCAGCTCATGAACTCCTCCCGCAAAATAGAGAACAAGCAGCAGGAGGTGGCGGAGATCTCCCGGGCACTGAAAGGGGTCGCCCGGGAACTGGAGGTGCCGGTCATCGCCCTCTCCCAGCTTTCAAGGGCCGTGGAGCAGCGCACGGAGAAGAAACCCCAGCTCTCGGACCTTCGGGACAGCGGCGCCATCGAGCAGGACGCCGACACGGTCATCCTCCTCTACCGGCCTGGATATTACGAGCCGGGGGCTCCCGGAGAGACGGAGGACAACCGGGCATTCCTCAGCATCGCCAAGCACAGAAACGGCCCCACCGGTGAGATCTCCCTCGTCTTCCTGAGAGAGTACACCCGCTTCGTGAACGCCGACCGGTCCTACTAAGAGGTTTCCCCTCCGGTCCCTTCCCGGCGGGGCATTGAAGAGGGGAGTCCGGGGGCGTACAATGACCGGGGGTTCTTTATAAAAAAAACGGCTGACGGAACGGGAGAATGATATGGCTGGAGTTCTGGATTTCCTGAGAAGCGAACGGAGACTTGGAAAGGTCGATCTTCCTCCCCTTGCTGAAGAGGGGGGAGAAAGGCTTGTCCATATCCCCCTCGAGCTGATCCGCCCCAACCCCGCCCAGCCTCGGCTCTACTTCGACGAAGAGGAGCTCCGGGAACTGGCAGTCTCCATCGCCGAGGTGGGAGTCATTCAGCCCGTGGTCGTCCTCCCGGTGGAGGAGGGGTACGAGCTTGTTGTGGGGGAGCGGAGGCTCCGGGCGGCGAAAATGGCCGGAAAGAAGACCATCCCCGCCATCGTCACAGAATCGGCCCCGGCGGAACAGCAGCTCATGGCCCTGATGGAAAATATTCACAGGAGCAACCTTTCTCCCCTGGAGGAAGCGGCCAGCTTCCGGGATATCCTTCAGAGGTCAGGGTGGAACCAGTCCGAACTGGCGGATAAGCTCGGCCGCTCCCAGTCCTCCGTCGCCAACAAACTCCGGCTGCTGAAGCTGGATGAGTCGGTCCAGATCCTCCTCCTCGAGGGAAAACTCAGCGAACGGCAGGCCCGGGCACTCCTGCCCCTCCCTCCCGGAGAGCAGGCGGCCCTCGCTCTCTCTGCAGTGGAGGAGAACCTCGCCGTAAAAGAACTGGAAAAGAGGGTCAGGGAGGGGACGGTCAAACCCTCCGGCGGGGCAAAGAGACAGAAAAAGAACTCCTCCCTCTCCTTCACCGGCCCAGACGGCCCCACGGGGGAGATCCTCCGGGAGGTGGCCGCCATTGTGGAACGGAACAGGAAAAAAGGAATTTCCGTTCTGTGGAAGGTGAAGGAGCTTGCTCAGAGACAGCTGGTGGTCGAGCTTGTGGTGGACCTCAGGGAAAATATGGACGAGCCTGACCGGGAAGACTGAGAACAGAAGATGAAGCCTCCCGCCTCCGCCTCTCTCCGGCCCGGCCGTTCCTCTGAAAAGCTCCCCCTTCTTCCGGAGGGAGCAGCCCTTCCCCTTTTCTTTCTCGCCTTCGTTCTTCCCAACCTCGTCTTCTCCGGCCCCTGGTTCTACTCGACCCTTCACCTGATGAAATGGGCAGTGGTCTTCTTCCCCCTGGCAGCGGCCGGCATGACCGCCGGGTACAGGATCATCAGGAAGGGGACGAAGGCCACGGGGTTCCACCTCGACGGATTCGCCGTCCTGTGGCTTTTCCTTCTGCTCTACGTGACCATGCAGCCCTTCTGGTCCGGTCTACGATCTCCCGGGACCTTCTTTTCCGAGTGGTTCTTCTTCTCCGGGCTGTGGCTCGTCTACGTCCTGATCTCCTCCATGGAAAGGGAGGATATTCTTGCCCCCCTGCTCTGGGGAGCCCTTGCGAACTGCGCCCTCAGCGTCCTTTTCGCCGAACTCCAGGTTCGGGACCTCAGCGACGCTTTTTTCTTCATCCTGCCGACTCCGGGGCACTATATCGCCAATACGGGACAGCAGAATATGTTCTCCCTCTGGCTGGCCATAGGGGGGGTGAACGGCGCTGCCCTGATGCTCCGGGGGGAACGGCGGAATCTGAAGGGCCTTCTTGTCATGGTCCTTCTGGCCGTGGATTTCTGGGGGCTCATCTCCACCACGAGCCGCTCGGGGATCCTGGCCTTTGCCTCAGGATTCATCGCCCTCGCCGCCATGAACCTCAGGAACCGGGGAGGCCGGGGGGGGCGCCGCCTTCTCGCCGTGGGGCTGCTCTTCGCCGGGGTCTTCGGAATGAATATCTTCCTGAACGAGGGGCGGTGGGGCATTCTGCTCTACAAGATGGACGACATCGTGAAGAACCCCCTGTCCATAGCCAACCGGGACAGCATATGGGCCACATCCTGGACGATGTTCACCGAACGCCCTCTCCGGGGGGTGGGTCTCGGGCAGTACAAGTGGCACTACCTCGACGCCCAGCGGGAGATGCTGAAGCGATGGCCCCACCTGCGGTGGCAGTATACCCACTGGGCCCATAACGAATTTCTCCAGTGGTTCGCCGAGTCGGGGCTCGTGGGGGGCATTCTCTTCCTCTTTCTCTGGCTGTGGTGGGGGGTCTCCGCCCTCCGGGTCTTTTTGAAAAGGAAAGATCTCTCCCAGGAGGCCCTGTGGGGGAGTGCCGTGATCTGCCTCTTTCTCTTCAACGCCCTCTGGACCCGCCCCTTTCACCGCATCGAGAACGTCCTGTGGCTTTCTCTGGCCTTTGCCCTGACGAACAGGGAGGTCCTGTTCCCCCTCTTTTCCACCCCTCCCCCCGGAGAGTTCGAGAAGGGAGGCCGCCTCCTCGGCGGCGTGATCTGTGCCGTCTCCCTTCTCGGGGCGGTCTATCTTGCCACCGGAATGGCGGGAGACCGGCAGCTCCGCCTGGCCTCCTCTCCGGATCTGCCGGGAGAGGAGCGCCTTCTCTTCATAGAGAAGGCCTCCCGGAACCCCATGATCACCGAGCTTGCCGAACAGCAGCGGGCCTACGCTCTCATAGCCCTGGGGCAGGAGCAGAAAAGTCCGGAGCTCGTCTCCGAGGGGCTGAACGAGCTCATGGTTTTTTTCCGCAGGCAGCCCCATGCCAAGGAGCTGGGGTATCTGACAGGGTGGAGCAAAAGGCTCGAAAACGAGCCCCTCTACCGGGAATTCCTCTCCTATGGAATGGTCCTTTCGGAAGAACAAAAAAAATAAAAAAGCCCCTTCCCCGATCGTGAAGACACCCCCGGAACCGGACAGATATCCGGCCCCGGGGGTGTTTTATCTGCGGAAAGGCTTTCTGAAGGGCTCCTCCTACGAGATGGTCAGAAGCTTCGTGTATTTCGGATAGGGCCAGATATCCGAGGCCACAAGGGTCTCGGCGGTGTCGCATAGCTGTCTGGTCGATTCATAGAGGGCGAGCCCCTCTTCAGTGATGGCCCCTGCCATCTCCTCCATCTCCATGCAGTGGAGCTTCCCGTGGAAGCGGTCGAGTTTTTCCGCGGCGTCCAGCAGGGAGGTCTTCAGCTGGGCGAGGCGGAGGATGTAGGCCGTCCAGGGGAGGGACTCCCGCCGCACCTCCTCGGGGAGGGCTGAGAAGGATGAGTTTTCGAGGACGATCTGACGGGACAGGGCGGGAAGAACCCCCTCCATCACCATGGACCGGAGAACTCCCAGTTCGATCTCCACGGTCTTGATGTACTGTTCCATCCGGATTTCGTAATAGGCGGCGATCTCCCGGTCGGAGAGGATGTGCAGCCTCGACAGGAGCTCCCGGTTTTCGGGAAGGAGGAGGAGGGAGAGGGCCTCGGGGGTGGTGTTCGCCATGGTCAGCCCTCTGGCACGGGCCTCCTTGTGCCACTGGGAGCTGTAGGCGTTCCCCTCGAAGCGGAAGTTGCGGCTCTGCCCCGCGGCGAATTTGATCGCCTCGAGGGCCGCCTCCTGAATGTCCCCTCCCGCGGAGATCTTCTTCTCCATGAGGTCTCCCAGGGTCTCCAGCCCGGAGGCCCAGGCGGCGAGGATCATGGTCAGCGGCCCCGCAATGGACTGGGGAGCCCCGGGGGCCCGGAATTCGAACTTGTTCCCCGTGAAGGCGAGGGGGGCGGTCCGGTTCCGGTCGGAGTTCTCCGCCACGATGGAGGGGAGCTTGTTCATGCCGAGGTCGAGGAGGGCCTGAGCCGGCAGCTCCTCGGGGAGCCCCTTTTCCACCCCCTCGAGGATGGTGGTCAGGGTCGTGCCGAGGTAGGCGCTCATGATTGCGGGAGGGGCCTCGTTGCCTCCGAGGCGGTGCATATTCCCAGGCGAGGCGATGGACGCCCGGAGGAGGCCCGGATATTTCGAGACACCGAGGAGGAGGGCGCTCAGGAAGGTGAGAAACTGAATGTTTTTCCGCTGATTCGTGGACGGCCGGAGGAGATTCCGCCCCTCGCTGTCCATGAGGGAGAAGTTGACGTGCTTTCCGCTTCCGTTCAGCCCTGCGAAGGGTTTTTCATGAAGGAGAAGGCAGAAGTCGTGGCGCCGGGCCATCTTCCGCATGACGTCCATGATCTGCTGGTTCTGGTCGCAGGCGAGGTTGGCGTCGGCGAACTGGGGGGCGAACTCGAACTGGCCGGGAGCGACCTCGTTGTGCCGGGTGGTGATGACCACCCCCAGGCGGTAGAGGTCCCGTTCCACATCCTCCATGAAGGAGAGAACCCTCGGGGGGATCGATCCGAAGTAGTGGTCCTCCATCTGCTGCCCCTTAGGAGGGGGAGAACCGAGGATGGTCCGTCCGCAGTAGCGGATGTCGGGGCGGTCTTTTGCCACGGAGTTGTCCACGAGAAAATA